>CAZSHH010000182.1:1025-1544 GCA_964606525.1 uncultured Dehalococcoidales bacterium | reverse complement strand
AGCCCCGCGGGATGTCGTCGGTTGTTTTTACCGTATTACCCACGGCGGTGGCGGCAGCATCGGCTAACGTGGCTGACGGAGATACCAGTATCGCCGCATCTGCTTTTCCTAAACTTAAGGAGTGCCCTACTGTCCCGGATGAAGTACATACACCGAGCGGTGTATCGTCAGGATCGATTTCCAGTCCGATCTTACCCCCGAATGGCGAGGATGCGGCATAAATACCGATGGTCCGGGGCTGTTTACTGGAAAGGAAAATATCCCCTCCATTTTCGATGATTACTTCCGGCGAGAATGATAACAATTCTCTACCTGTGAATTCGGCTATGGCTCCGGCAACTGAGGCCATTGGTCCCACTCCGGCTTTTTCTCCAGCTTGTAGCATAGCTTGAACGATTATAGGGGCATCATCAGTCAACGGTAAAGGAACAAGTGATGTGCGAAAATCGGGGTATCGTTCGATATAGCTTTCCAATTGATGGCGGTATTTTTGGACTAACCGTAAGGTCTTACTCTTAA
>CAZSHH010000182.1:0-1015 GCA_964606525.1 uncultured Dehalococcoidales bacterium | reverse complement strand
TAGAGATTGGTTTCCTTAACCATTAGGTTGAAGGAAACCAGGTCTTTACAGGTTACCAGATTCCGGTAAGTCTCCGGATACATCTACTAAAAATGTAGCTCCATTGCCCGGGGCGGGCAGGCCTTGATACACAATTCACAGGCAATACATTTTAAATTGTTGAAAGATACTTTCCGGGTGACCATATCGAGGGTAAAAGCCCCGGCCGGACAAATGGTAATACAAGCCCCGCAACTGGTACATCGGGTTTCATTACGGGTAACATCCTGTCCCAGGTCCTGGATATGTACCCCGGCTTCGGTCAGGTAACGGATACCACGGTCATAGTCTTCCCGTTTACCGGTCAACTCCATGACTAATAGCCCTTCCTCATCCGGTGTAACCGATGCTTTCAGGATATTAAAGTCAAGGTTGAAGTCTTTCACCAGTTTACTGACTATTGGACGGTCGACCATTCGCCTCGGGAAGTGAAGGACTATTCTTTTTGATACTGCCATTACCTGTTACCTCTGAAACCGGAGTTTTTCCGGAAAGTTATTGTTTAAATTACTCTTCAACCGGACGTTCTTTCAGCGATTTGATACTGATCCCGGATTCAACTCCGGGAAGAGGTGATACCGGTTGGGTGAGTAGGAAATCGCCTTTCTTGATCCAGTCCTTGAGCGTATTGGCTATTTCAACTGCCCGGGGATAGCTGGATAAAGATGCCGTGGGAACATTCTTTCCCATGAGCTTGACATGACCGCTTTTTAACTCCGCATAGCTGACTTCACCGACGATGTCCGATCTCCGGTTGGGATAAGCATCGGAATAATCAATGACTGCTGCAAAGATATCGGCATCGTTTACCGTCGTGTACTTTAGTATTTCTTCATTCAAGATCGGGATTGGTACTCCAATTCCCACAGCCATGCTGCAACCGTAACCTAATATACTGACCCCCATCAGGAAACGTGGGTTCATTTGTTTCAAATCCCCGATCACGGCCAGAGTGCCGCCACCACGCTTCGGGACA
>CAZSHH010000181.1:0-1561 GCA_964606525.1 uncultured Dehalococcoidales bacterium | reverse complement strand
ACTTATTACCATTGCTACTCCTCTATGTAAAGCATAAAAACATAGACGTCCCCATCCTCTACCATCCTCTACACACTTCCGGGGATGGATCAATCTTCCAGTAACAGCTGCAGTGCGGGCAGGTATTTCGCTTGATCAATGGTATAATCTACCGTGTTGCCTGTAGAGGTAAAAAAGTAGTCCATGTAAAAGTTATGCCATACAACGCCGGTGCACTTAGATTTTGCTCGAAGAGTTAGCTGAACGGAATAGGTTTCACCCGGATCCAAGTCAGTTTTCTGTCCATCCCAGGCGACCCGTCCGGCAGTGGAAGAGGTGGCAGGAGGGGTCGTTTCAACGACGTTGAAGCATTCATCTTCATATTCGGCAATCAGATTGATGTTTCCAGAAATTTTTACGGGGCTGGTATTCTGCCCGTAAAGTGATAATGTCATCTCCTGGCCGATTCGCAAAGAGCCTCCCTCCGGTTGGTTCAACCAATCCACCCAGCTTGAATAACTGGGGAAATACAGACCACCGTTTCGAATAATACCCACATTGTAGGTATCCGCAGGCCCGCCACTGCCTGGCTTCCCGCTGATGCGGTAGCAGTATACTCCTTCACCGGCAAGCGGAGATGATTCGATAAATTCCTTTCCGCCTCCCACCGAGACGTCCGCCGTCTTCAGGACGGTTGCCGAGGGATCCAGTAATTCAAGCACCACATCTGTAACAACCTCGTCAGCTTCCGGATCGCCGTTTACTGCCAGAATGACCTTATCACCGGCCCGTCCATGGAAGCAATAGCAATCAACGTCTCCGATCGGATTAATGGCCCCGGCATGGGTAAATCCGGACGGGGTTCCTGTTGCCGGCGTATTGTTGGGTTCCACCTCAGGCTGAGTGGCGGTGACGGTAGTAAAATAACGCAGGGTATAAGGAGTTACGATGTCATCATTGCCTTCCTCGGTCACCTTAAGATAATGGGGTTTGTTGTTGCCAGTGAAATTTTGAAGCGCGATGCCATACCCGAACTCCCATGACCCGGTATCGGATTGAACAGTCATTCCGGTGTTATCCAGGGCAGAAAGGACAGCCAATCTGCTTTCGCTGGATGCCGATGTATCCAAAAGTGCAATATATCCCCATAATGTGTTGATACCATTGATCGTATAAATATCAATATCCCCGATCGGATTGATATTTCCAGCCATTTCCGTTTGTGCCGAAATGAAAGTGGCCGTAGTCGTTGTATTATTGGGTTCGATTTCATCCGCTGCAACGACAATACCGGTCAATATTATCAGGCTCAGAAGAATACAAAACACGGTAAAGTGATCGCGATGTCTTTCCATCTCAACCTCCTTTTTTTACATGCCACAGCAAAACAGCCTTATAGCCTAAACATATGCTAAAGGGATCACAAAGAACCCACTCCCGCTTTGGCGCAGTATATCTTTAAGGCGAATAAATAACAACACCCCTTTTAAATTTTGTTAAGATACTTCTATACCGGTGTAAAACCGGAAGCCATTTAAAACAACAGCACAGGGTCAGACCTACATCATGGTAACTTTATGGG
>CAZSHH010000180.1:0-1575 GCA_964606525.1 uncultured Dehalococcoidales bacterium | reverse complement strand
CCGTTAAAGAAATCTATAATAACCGGGAACGGCGGGTTAAAGATTTGAAGACAGAGGGTAAAAAGATTGTAGGGTATATCTGTCTTTACCCCATCACCGAAATGGTTACTGCAGCCGGCATGATACCCTATCGGATATTTGGAGACATGGAAGAACCAGTCACCAAAGCAGATATGCATATGGCAGCCGTGGTATGTCCATTCATGCGCAGTTGCCTGGATATAGGGATGAAAGGCCGGTATGATTTCCTGGATGGAATCCTGTTTGCCCATGTCTGCGATGTAGCTTGTATGGTACCCGGGATGTGGCGGCAGAGTGTACCAACCCCCTTTACTCATTTCCTGGATACACCCCATACAACACATAAAGCAGCACGGGAACACTTCCGGGAACTACTTGATGATTTTCGGAAGACAATGGAAGACTTCTCGGGGAAACCGCTTTCCGACGAAGCTATAAAAAAAGCAATATTAACCCATAATCAACAAAGAGCACTGGTCAGAGAACTATATGAATTAAGAAAAACCAGTCCACCCCAAATCACCGGGGCAGAGACATTAATGGTATTAAAGGTCATAATGAGCTTACCCATTGATGAAGGTACCCGCCTTTTAAAAGAAGTCCTGACAGAAATTAAAAATCGGCAGGTAACCCGAGCTGAGAAACATGCCCGGTTATTAGTCTGGGGATCGATTATCGATGATACCTCTCTGATTGAAATGGCAGAAAGTCTGGATGCCGAGATCGTAATGGACGATACCTGTGTTGGTAGTCGAGCTTACTTCTCCGATGTACCCGTTACGCCCGATCCATTGGACGGTCTGGCCCAATATTATCTGGTTGATCTGAAATGTCCTCGAACCCTGCGTGATCCGGTAATACGAAATGGAAAGAAAGATTACGCTGCAGACCTGGAAAATCGTTTCGGCTATCTAAAAGATTATGTCAAGAATTGGAAGGTTAACGGAGCCCTCTTACAATCGGTTAGATACTGCGATGGACATGGATACGAAGTCCCTTCCGTCAAAGACTACTTAGAGAATCTGGGTATACCCAGTATCTATATCGAACATGACTACAGTAAGGCAGCCTTAGCGCCTCTAAAAACCAGGATACAGGGTTTGACAGAGATTATTGGCTAAACCCAAAAGTAAAAAATAATATACTACGCCGCTTATAGTACGACGGTGGAATCCATAGCGGCGTGATTATTCTACATCTTAACTTAAATTTATTGAGGTAACCGGCTATTTTTTTTGCAGGTATAGATATCGGTTCTGCCATGACTAAGGCAGTCGTGACCGACGATACAAAAATCCGGGCCAGTATCACTTATTACACCGGAGCGGAACACCGACGCCAGGCCAGCAAGGTCATGGAAGAACTCCTTAAACAAAGCGGACTGACCTTCGAAGAAATTACCTTCGTAGTCGCAACCGGTTACGGACGGATGAATGTCCCGTTTGCCGACCGCCAGATCACCGAATTAACATGCCATGCCCGGGGATTGGTTTCACTATTCCCCAACGTCCATCTTGGTATAGATGTCGGCGGACAGGATGCCAAAGCACTTAA
>CAZSHH010000179.1:0-1611 GCA_964606525.1 uncultured Dehalococcoidales bacterium | reverse complement strand
AAAAACCCGGCAATTTGTTTCCTTTGCGGTCAGATACTTCCACCGGATAGGTAGACCAGCCTGAAAAGTGATTATCCGCCAGTATATTTATAACCTTCTGAGATACACAGACTAGAGGTGGTAACCCTGTCCTTAAAATATCCGTCACCGGGCCACCCATATACCCTTTAAATACAACAGGTTTTGGCGGCTGCCATTGCCCTTTAGACAATTGCCTCGCTTTATCAATTGTTAACCATTTAGATACAGGGTCCAGTCTCAGCCAGCGATTCGAAAATGGATCTTCAAAAGAGAATAATTCTGAATATTTTAATTTTAAATCTTTCATCAATTCCAGGTTACCTTAAAACCATATTTGTCCGCAAGTTCTTCAGCTTTTTTAATTACATCTTCAATTCCTTTTTTTGCGTTTGGATTATTTAACCATTGCTCCCAATCTTTTTGATATGCTTTGCTCCATTCTTGATGGATTCCCTTTTTTACCCAGGTTCCCCAAATAGGATTATTGATATCAAAATCGTTGCCAAAAAGCATTTTAAAATTCCGTTCCAAAGCTTGAGGCAGGATATGATGGGCTTCTAATCCCTTGGCCATTTCATCCGACATGCCGGTTAATTTCTGTAATTTACCTCTAAAGCTCCAGGGATTCTTAATACCCATTCGCCATGCTTCTTTAATATCATCGACATTTTTAGCTACAGATTTAATAAATTTAAAGATATCATCACCATGCATCGCACCTTTAAGAATTAGCCCGCCACCGGTAGCGAAGGGGATCAATGCGCACACTACATCGGCGGCCAAATATCCTACATTTTCTGCTGAAGGTTTCCTGACAAGTTCAACGACATCCCAGATAACAAAACCGATATCGAGTATCGTATCGAAGATATGACCGCTTTCGTCTGTATATTTCAGAGGGTTATTGAGAACATATGAATATTTATTCCAAGCTTGAGGATTCTTCCAATCTGGAATAATAGTATCCGCGCTGATAAATCTCCCAATCAGGGCATCGTAGTACCGGGCATTATAGTAATACAGTCCAGTCTCATCCAGTCTCTGCCCGGTAAACTTCTTGTCGGTGGGGATGGCGCCGGAGGTCAGCCAGGTCCCGCCGAAGGGATAGTACCTCATCATGCCGGTAGAACTCCCATCAGAGTCAGCCATCACCGAGGTGCTGCCCAACGAGTCCTGGAGAATGTAATTTAGAGTAGTCCCCTTGAGCTGGGCCACCAGCTTGCCGCCCATGTAATAGCTGGTGGTGACTTCACCGGTAGTAATATTCTTCTGATAGTACTGGTTGACGTAGACTATGGTCTCTCCGCCCTCGGTCTTCTTCACCCGTTTGCCGTCCCCGTCATAGACGAAGCTGCTGCCTCCGCTGGCGGATGCCAGCCGGTTCTCAGCATCCCAGGCCAGGGCCTGGTTGCCGCGGTTGGTCATGTTGCCGTTGGAATCATAGGAATAGCCGGTAATACCGGCGGTGGTCACTGCATGCGGCTTATCGCCATAGGAATAAACAGCATATCCTTTGGCAGTGATGTTGCCGATCTCATCGTAGTTGTAGCTTTCCACGTAGTTGCCGGTGGTGAGGGTCAAGCGGTCCAT
>CAZSHH010000178.1:0-1771 GCA_964606525.1 uncultured Dehalococcoidales bacterium | reverse complement strand
GACCCACCCGCCTCAATCCCTGATATAGCGACGAAAAGCGGCCTGGTAAATCCAGGTTTAGGGCGGGATGGTCACAGACCATCCCCTACCAGATTAACGGCTTCGTTGTGCTTGGTAACCGCGTTGCCAGACGGGTGTCCCTGGTAGGTGCCGAAGTTCGTTGATCTTCCGCGAGGAGTAAGACTTAAACGCGCGGACTATTTCCGATAATGGATGCTGTTGCGTAGGGGTGGGTCTCGGACCCACCCGTCTCAAATCCTGAATAGTTATTATCCCGTGAACGTGATTGGGCATGATGACGAAGGTATCATTCTTTACTTCTGGATAATGTGAAGGAATATCATGCCAACTGGTATCCACTATTTTCCCGTAAGGATTTAAGTTCATTCTGTCATCGATAATGTTACCAAAAAGGTTCAGTTTGTTCTGAGTACAAATAGTGACGAAATAGGCTCCCTGCCAGGAATAATTATAACTTTGCAATCTGATATTACGGCGCTGCGGATATGATCCTTCAAAGGAAGTATTCATTGTTGATGATTATAATCAAAGCGGCCTGGTAAATCCAGCTTCAGGGCGGGATGGTCGCAGACCATCCCCTACCAGGTTACCGGCCTTGGGATGTTTCATGTCCCCGGTTAAGAATGGCGGCCCTGGTTCCTGGGGATGAAGCACCGGGTCAAGGCTGCGCCGCCTCCCCCTTAAATACCCGGCCCCCACTCTCCTCCGGGTAATAGCGTAATGTCCCCCCGTGTTCCGGGTCCGGCCCCATCTCGGCCGTCACCTGCGCCGTAGTTGCCGCCAGGGACAACCCCTGGCCGTAAATCTTTTCCACCAGGAGGGTGGTGGCGGTATCGACATAATAGATGCCCACCGAGGTGTCCCAGGCGGTGTACGCGGCCGCCCCGCGGCCGGTGAAGGCCCGGGCGATCTCATCGGTATAAAACCCGGTGCAGCCCATGTTCAGGATCAGGGTATCCGCGAACTGCCCCCGCATCAGGCTGCGGATGTAGCGGGCGCTCAGGGCAAAGACTTTATACGATTCCGCTTCCCTCGTCTTGGCCCCGGTCAACCGGTCCCCGAGCTGGGCGAACCAGTAGCGCCACCGGCGGTACGGCTCGTTGCTGAACAGCCAGATCTGGCTGTCCCGGCCCGGTTGGCCCATCAAGCCGGCATGGACCCGCAGGATGACCAGTTTGTAGCCGCGGCTGGGCAGGGAGCGCCAGAAGCCGACGGTCACCGCGTCGCCGCTGACCACCTCGACTTCGAAGCCGGCAGCTTCGAGGACGGCGGTGTTGGTGCGGATGAAATCCGGGTTGGCATAGAGGGCGGAGAGCTGGTCCACGATCACACAGCGCGGCTTGCCTGGTACGGCCGTAGTCTCTGCTGCCGGGCTGTTACAGGCCCCCGGCAGGATGACGAGGAGGACCATCATAATCGCCGCCAGCCGCCGTATCAAACGGGGTAGTGCCGGCACCAGTCGGCCGGGGCGAGCCCTGTTCACCGTATGCATGATGTCCATATTGTACACACCGGGGAAAACGATTGCCAACCTGAATATCAAAACTTACTTTTCCTGGAAACGATTTCTGTCATCGATTTAGCTTTGCCCGGCTGTTTTCGGGACACGCACAGACTGTTTCCGGTAATGGCCGCTATTTTGTAGGGGTGGGTCTCGGACCCACCCGCCTGAAGTCCTGATATAGCCACGAAAAGCAAAGCGGCCTGGTAAATCCAGCTTCAGGGCGGGATGGTCGCAGACCATCCCCTA
>CAZSHH010000177.1:0-1783 GCA_964606525.1 uncultured Dehalococcoidales bacterium | reverse complement strand
TCCGGTCATAGTTAGCTGTTTCACTTTCCCAGGAATAGATATCGAAGCCGCCGCTATTGGATACCTGGGGGCGTTGATATGCTTCTTCGTACTGGTTCACGGCCTGCTTGATATCTGCGGTATCGAATTTTCCTGTGATAGCTTCATATTCCGCAGGTACGTTATGGTAGACTGCCCTCGATAAGATACTACACTCGACATCGAGTGGCCCATATCCAACAAATTCCTTATGGATACGATTGCTCCAGATAAATCCGTATGTATTAAGAGTATCACTCATACTCCGGCCCATGCCGCTGATATAAGGTGCCTGTCCCAGCCAGGGCGACCATAGACTCCACTCTCGTTCATTTGCATCCATAGAGGAATAGATCAGGTCTTGTTTATATGTATTTTCGCTTTGGGAAGTTGGCAACCCGGAGGAGTCTTTATAATCAGTCAAGTTAAGCCCCAGGGTTGCGTCCCAGGCATAGAAGTCGATGAACCAGACCTGGTCGTGCGATACTTCCGGATTATCCGGCAGGAGTTTCAGCATCCCGCTTATCCGGCCGGACATATCAGGCGGTAAAAATATGGGACTGACCTCCCGGGTAGGTGTCGGCTCGATTTTCGTGGGAAATATATAAGTGGTGCTGCCCGAAATATATATGGAAACAGATGGTTGCGTGGAGGTATGGGTATGGGTAGACTGGCTTAGGCCATTGGTACAGGCCGGCAGGCATCCCGGTATCAACAGGAGTAAACTGGCGGTCAAGAGTAATTGCCTGACCATCCGGTATTTATCGGCCAACTTCTTACCTCCGCATCGCTTGAAAAGTATTTGCCTTCTCTTCCGGTATATCGATGCTTCATTTGTTCCTTATATAAAGATGCACAAGCGGCACAAAACCGAACATTTTGACGGGAAATATTTTTTATTACTTTAAAATATGTTTCTCGACCTCCTTAACTGCTCTAAACATCTTCTCGTAGGCGGGACGGGCGATGGGGTGAAGGCTGTAATTAGCTTCCTCGAACACGGTAACAAGCGTGTTAGTTATACCACTGGAGAGCGCCGGGTAAACCTGCCACAACCTGGCTTCAACCTCGCGAACGGTCATCCGGGGAGTAATGAAAAAGTCCTGTGCCTTCAGGGAAACGAGCATCTCGTTATATAAACTGACGATTTCCTCCCGGTAATCGACGATGCGTACCATGCGCGAGGCCGGCAGATAGCCATTGCGCACCTCTTTGACCAGTACCGCCTGGATATTGTAAACCCCCGTTTGGTGGAAAATATGCGTCTGTGTCGCCCGGCCCGCAGCAGTCAACGCTTCCCTGTCGGCTGCACTGGTGCCATATTCGATATCCAGCGAATATTGTGCCAGCATCTCCGGTGAACCATCAACGGAAAAGACGATTAACAAGCCGTCATCCTTACCCCAGACATCGGGCATTGCGGTTGGTATTTGAGGCAGCTCGATATGCACCGGGGGCATGGGGGAGTGGCCGGGAGTTGATGTCAAAGCAGCTTCCGGCTTCGCCTGGCTGGTCGAAGCCGGGATGCCGGTTCTCTTTTTACCATGTCCAAATAGTACCTGTTTGATTGCGGTAAGGCTGTCAGTTGATTTTGTGAAAAATGTAAAACCATGGCGGTGCAGATAATAACCACCTGCCGCCAGGGTAAGGCATAACAGGATGCCGGTGGCGACGAGAAGCCATGTATACTGCCGGAAGAGGTTCAACAAAGCATTCGGGCCTTCGATAGTGATCATCCGTATATCCCGGCTGCCGTTGAAAAGGC
>CAZSHH010000176.1:0-1799 GCA_964606525.1 uncultured Dehalococcoidales bacterium | reverse complement strand
TATGCGTCCCGAATTCGGGGGGTTTCAACCTCCCTGTACAGTTTCTGACCGGGCCCTGGTCCAGGGTATCGTTGCCATGCGTCTCTTCCTGCCCCGCGTCGGCATCACTATTTCCACACGTGAAAGTGCTGCTTTACGCGACCGCCTGTTATACCTCGGCGTGACGAAGATGTCCGGCGGTTCGTCCACCGTTATCGGCGGCCATACTGATGCAAAAAATGGCACCGGGCAGTTCGAGATCTCGGATAAGCGTTCCGTGGCTGAGATGCGGGACGCCATCACGGCTCATGGTTATAAACCGGTCCTCCAAGACTGGCACGACCTGGGCGTGGGAGCCGCGTGATGAATGCCGCACAGAGATTTCCGGAGACTGACCTGTATGGTATCACTGCCGCCCGTTTCTCTCTGGGGCGGTCCAATATTGTTATCGTTAAAGAGATTTCCATGCTTCAAAAATACCGTGAATGTGTTGCCATCCGTGATTTAACAGCACAGCATGGCGCCTGTTTTATCGTCAACGATGATGTCCACCTGGCACTGGCAGTTGGGGCTGACGGCGTACATGTCGGCCAGGACGATTTGCCGGTAGCAAAGGTCCGGCAGTTGGTGGGTGATAAGATGATTATCGGCTTATCGACGCATTCACCGGAGCAGGCGGACCAGGCCGTTGCTTCCGGCATTGCCGATTATATCGGTGTCGGCCCGCTCTACGGTACCGCTATCAAAAAGGAACCGATGCCTGCCGTAGGCCTGGGCTATCTGGATTATGTTGTCTCCCACCATCATATCCCTTTCGTCGCCATCGGCGGCATCAAACAGCACAACATCGGTGAGGTGGCCCGTCATGGCGCGTCCTGTATCTGCCTGGTCTCGGAAATCGTCGGTGCTCCTGATATCAAAGCAATGGTCGGGTTGCTGCACGGCCTCATCCACCAGGCAAGCGGCGGCAGTACGGACAGGGCTTAATCTTCCAGCTTGCTGATCAGCACATAAGGCATTTCCAGCAGGTTCAGCGGGTCCAGGAGATGAACGTTTTTCATGACTTCCCAGTTGAGCCCGTTACCTGGTTGTACCCCAGGGATCCAGGCGGCAGAAAGGTGGATATGGCAGGGTACTTTGGCTTTTTTTGTCCGCGGGTCCGCTGCCGTCCCGATGAGTTCTCCCTCTTGCACCTTAATTCCGGGTTGGATTTCCCGGGCGGGAATTGTGTGTCCGTAAGCGGTATATAGTGTTGTCCCTGTCTTGTGGTATTGTGCGTGCTTGATAAAGATGGATTTCCCCAGGAAATCATCACATATAGCGGTAACTATCCCGGGATATAACGCTGGTATTTTCGTCCCCAATTCGATCTGTTTGGTATACTGGTTTGTGGTCCGGTAATAACAAATGTCGAGCCCTTCGTGAGGTGTGTCCCTTTTCCCCCCCTTCCCCCACCACTTCTCCCCGGCTCCGAACAACATCCCCGGCAGAAACAACCATTCCCGGAAATCCTTCTTGAGCACGTTGTTTGCCGATACTAACTTTTCCTGGAAAAGCTTTGCTGCCGGAAAATTATCCTGGGATTGGTGCCTTTGCATTTAACTTTCCTTTTTATGCCGGTGGTAGTACTTCGGCAAATATCGGGTTGGCTGTCAGTATCCGTTCCGGTTTCAGCCGGTAGCGACTGCCCTCTTTTACCAGGTTGTCTTCAAGATACAACTTCTCCAGCCTGGCGGCAATACCGGTGGTATTTGTCCTGCCGTACCGTTGTGCCAGTTCCTCGATGTCCAGGCCTTCCCCGGTCAGCCTTAACCGGAGCA
>CAZSHH010000175.1:0-1859 GCA_964606525.1 uncultured Dehalococcoidales bacterium | reverse complement strand
TAATACAAAAGAAACCCCACATATTTAAACATCTGTTCTGTGAGATTATTTATAGTACTTAATAACCTTGAAGAAACACTATAGTTATAGAAAGTTTTGGCTCCATCTCTAATAGAAAGCATGTCATCACTTGAAAATTTTAAATCAAGATGATTACTATAACCACAAACACTCCGAAAAAGCGAAAAAAGCTGAAGGGGTAGCAAGGAATAGTACCGACTCGGAAATAGACCGCAACGAGATATTAAGAACAGTCGTCGCCGACGCAGAATCGATGGGCCTGCGCGACCGCGATAAAGTAGAAGCCTTAACAGCCCGGGTGATCGCACGCCTGGAAAGACAGGAAGTGTTTCCGGGGATGGAAACATTAATCACGAAAAAGAAGCGAAGTAAACCGCGTTTACCCAGCGGCAGTGATATTCAGGCGATGGTCGAACAGATCCTGGCGGAAAATAACTTGACTAAAATAGAACCGGAGCAGCAGACCAAGGAGGAAGAACCAATGGCTGAATCCACGATAGAAACCGGGCCAAAGGTTGAGATAACAGACAAAATCGAGTTGACCGATAATGCCCGCCAGGTACTGGAAAAACGATACCTGAAGAAAGATAAAAAAGGGCGTGCCGTCGAATCGCCGGAGGAGATGTTCCACCGCGTCGCCCGCACTATTGCCTCGGCCGACCTGAAATATGATGCGAAAGCAGATGTTAAAAGCCGTGAGGATGAATTCTACCGGGTGATGACCAACCTGGAGTTTTTGCCTAATTCACCCACGCTGATGAATGCCGGGCGGGAATTAGGCCAGCTTTCGGCGTGTTTCGTCCTGCCCGTAGAAGACTCCATGGAGTCGATCTTCGATGCGGTCAAGAATACTGCCCTGATCCATAAAAGCGGCGGGGGGACCGGGTTTTCCTTCTCGCGGCTGCGCCCGGAAAAGGACCGGGTGGGCACTACGGGTGGCGTCGCCAGCGGGCCGGTATCCTTTATGCGCGCCTTCGATACGGCCACCGATGTCATCAAGCAGGGAGGGATGCGGCGTGGCGCGAACATGGCCATCCTGTCCGTCGACCACCCCGATATCATGAAATTCATCATTGCCAAGGAAGACCCGGCAGTGTTTACCAATTTCAACCTGTCGGTGGCCGTGACCGCGAAATTCATGGAGGCGGTAAAGTCCGGCTCCGAATATGACCTGATCAATCCGCATAGTAAAGAAGTTGCCGGTAAGTTGAATGCCCGGGAAGTATTCAATAAGATCGTGGCTTCGGCCTGGAAAACCGGAGACCCGGGGATTATCTTCATCGACCGGATCAATGAGAAGAATCCCACGCCGCATCTCGGCCGGATCGAGAGTACCAACCCCTGCGGCGAACAACCGCTGCTGCCCTACGAATCCTGTAACCTCGGCTCGGTCAATTTGAGCCGTATGCTGCGGGAAACGGGAAAGGGCTGTGAGATCGACTTCACCAGGTTAAAGCGGACTGTCAAAACGGCTGTCAGGTTCCTGGACAATGTCATCGACCTCAATCATTTTCCGCTGCCGGAAATCGAAAAGATGACCAGGGCCAGCCGTAAGATCGGGCTGGGCGTGATGGGCTTCGCCGACATGCTGCTGCAGTTGGGCGTGCCTTATAACTCCGAAGCCGGCATTGAAACCGCCGCTAGAGTCATGCGTTTTGTGAATGAGGAAGCTTTTCAAGCCTCAGTGGAATTAGCCTCGGAAAGAGGAGCTTTCCCGGCCTTCCAGGGAAGTGTTTATGATATTGCCGGCGGACCCAAAGTACGCAACGCCTCGCGTACCACCATCGCCCCGACGGGCACCCTCAGTATCATCGCCGGTTGTTCCAGCGGCATTGAAC
>CAZSHH010000174.1:0-2135 GCA_964606525.1 uncultured Dehalococcoidales bacterium | reverse complement strand
TGGGATTTAGGATTTTGATATTTGAGTTTTGTATCGTGTATTAGGGGCAGAGCCCTGTCTCTGCCCTCTGAGGGGGTTTTTTTATTTGAATTTTGGTAATTGGGATTTCTTTAGGATTTTGAGTTTAGAATTTCACCCTTTAGCTTTAATTTATACCTGAGGTTGTTTCTTCAAAACCCGTCATTTAGCTTCAGGTTGTTCCACGTTTTCTCTTCCCTTTCCAGGTGCCCGCCCTGGACCTGATCCAGGGGAAGATATAGATGGATTCGTTTTCCTTGCGGTCTCTCTTAACAAGCAGGATAGAGGAGTGATATAAGATCGATTGAAGGTTGGCTGAAAATGTCATCCTGAGGCAAAGCTGAAGGATCCGTTTTTTCACACAGTACGGATTCTTTCGTCATCCCGATGAATCGGGATTCCTCAGAATGACATTTGAGGTTACTCACCTCGTCCTCCCCCTCCGGCTACCCTGAATACTATTCTTCCGGCTAGTGTCTGCGATGGTGTATACTGCTATCCTTAGACAAGTATCTTATTGGAGAAAGTAATGGCCGAACCGTTCGTGACCGTACAAAACTTGCAGAAAAGCTTCAACAGCCACAAGGCCGTGGCCGATGTTTCCTTTAATATCGAGAAGGGGGAGATCTTTGGCCTGCTGGGGCCGAATGGGGCGGGTAAGACTACCACTATCCGCATCCTTTCCACCGTCCTCCTGCCTGACGCCGGCGATGTCACCGTGGGCGGTCATTCCCTGCGTAGCGATGCCGCCGGCATCCGCCGCATTATCGGCGTCTGCCCCCAGGAACTGGCCTTCTATCCGGATCTGTCCGCCATCGACAACCTGGTTTTCTTCGGCCGCATGGTGGGTTTGAACGGCCCGGAAGCTAAAGCCCAGGCCAACAGCCTGCTCAGCAAACTGGGCTTGCTGGAACGGGCGAAGGGGAAATTGGAGAAATATTCCGGCGGTATGAAACGGCGCGTTAACCTGGCCATTGGCCTCATGGGACACCCGGAACTGCTGTTCCTGGACGAGCCTACCGTGGGCATTGACCCGCAGTCCCGCAATAACATCTTCGAAACCATCGTGGAACTGAAAAAGAGCGGGTTGACCGTACTCTACACCACCCATTACATGGAAGAAGCCGACCGTTTATGCGACCGCATTGCCATCATGGACCACGGCCAGATCGTGGCTATGGATACCCCGTATCATCTGAAAGCGCAGATCGGCCCGCCTGAGAAAACGACTCTGGAAGACGTTTTCCTCAAATTGACCGGCCGCAGCCTGAGAGACTAGCTATGAAAAGAACGATTACCGTCGCCTTGCGCGAAGTCCGCAGCTACCTCCTGGATAAAGGTGACCTGGCCTTCAGTCTGCTCCTGCCCATCGCTATTTTCGCCGTCATCTACGGTGCTTTCGGCGGGCAGATGCAGTTCAACGGTACTGCCCATATCGTTAATGAAGACACAGGTGCCGGCACCGTCAATTATTCCGCCGGCCTGATTACAACGCTGGAAGAGATCGACGGCCTGACCGTCGACCTTATGTCCGGTGATGAAGCCGCCCGGGCTCTGGAAAAATCCAATATCCTGCTGGCGGTCTATATTCCGGCCGATTTTTCCGGCAGGCTGGCAGCCGGGCAGCCGGTTCAGATCACCATCCACCAGCGGGGTAACGCCGGCACCGAAGGCCAGATTGTGGCCAGCATGGTGAGTGGGGCGGTGGAGCAGCTGAACCGGGAATTCCAGGTTCAACAAAGGGTCACCGAACTCGTGGCGGATAAGAACATCCCGGCTGGACAGGTGACGGTCACGGTACAGAAATTCCTGGAACGTGAAGCAGCTGCACCGCTGGTCGGGATTACAGAGACCACGGTCGGCAGCAACCCGGACCCGGTGAACCAGTTTCTACCGGGCATCCTGGCCATGTTCGTCCTGTTTGCGGTGTCCTTGGGTGCTCAAGTTATCGTGGAAGAACGTAAGAAGGGTACCCTGGAACGGATGCTGACCACGCGCCTGACCCGCAGCGAATTGTTTTTCGGAAAATTCCTCTCCGGCATTTTCCGGGGTTTCGTACAGACACTGATATTGCTCATACTGGCCTGGATCGTCTTCGGCATCTTTACTCCATTATC
>CAZSHH010000173.1:0-2206 GCA_964606525.1 uncultured Dehalococcoidales bacterium | reverse complement strand
CTATACCGACCCCGGGGCAGCGGTCCTTTATCGCATATTAAGAGAACCGCTTTTCGATAAAAGAGAACTGGCGGAGAGGACGCGAATCATCCGGTTTTTTCAACAAAACCGTCCCGCCCGGGAACAGATCCAGGTTCGGCTCGCCCGCCTCGGCTGCCAGTTCGTCAGCAACGATATCTTTACCCTGCTCTGGAGAGACTCCTATCCCGCAGGACGGAAGCGGTGGCTTTATACCGCGCTGGCAATATCGGCCCTGGTATCGCTCTTTCTGCCCCTTATCTTCTGGTCCTGGGCCCTGCTGGCCGTCCCGGTAGCCATGTTCCTGGTCAATCTCCTTGTCCACTATTCCACCCGGCGGCAGAAAGACCTGGAAATTATCTCTTTTCCCTATCTTATCAACTGCATTAAAGCCGCCGGTGACCTGTCTGGTACCGGTGGAGAGGAATTCCAGGCTTATACCCGGAAACTGAAAGAATTGTACAAAGCATCTCGCGGGGTCATTAAAAAAGCCCGTTTCCTGGTCCCGGTCAATACCGGTGCCGGCGATCCCACGGCCGGTATTTTCCTCGAATATATCAATATCTTCTTTCTTCTGGAGGTCCGGGCTTTTTTCAATACCAGCTACGAACTATCCCGTCATGCGCAGGAACTGCGGGAATTGTACCTTATATTGGGAAAGCTGGATGCCCTGCAGTCTATCGCTTCCTACCGTGCCGGTTTACCTGTGTACACTGAACCTGAGTTTGTCGATACCGGCCTGCACCTGGAGATGAGGGACACCCGGCAGCCTCTGTTAGATGATTCCGTGCCATCCTCGATCACATTTAACAAGAATGTTATCCTCATCACCGGGTCGAATATGGGTGGGAAATCTACTTTCCTGCGTACTTTGGGCACCAATGTCTTGCTGGCTCAAACCATGGTCACACCCTCGGCGGCATATTACCGTGGTTCTTTTTTCCGCATCATTACGTCGATCTCCCGTACCGACGACCTGGTGGCCGGCAAGAGTTTTTATTATGTCGAGGCAGAACGGATACTACAGGCCATCCGCGGGCTTGACAGTGGAGGAGCCGTTTTGTGTATCATCGATGAATTGTTGTCCGGTACTAATTCCATCGAGCGGCTCCAGGCCTCCGAAGCCATCATCCGTTATCTTTCGGGCCGGAATACCCTGGCTGTGATCGCCACCCATGATCTCGAACTCGCCGGGCGGCTGAACGGCATCTGCGATTTCTACCATTTTTCCGGCAGTGTGGATGAGAACGGCCTCAAATTCGATTACCTGTTAAAACCGGGGATTGCGACCTCGCGGAATGCGATTGCCCTGCTGAAATACCTGGGTTATCCCGGGGAAATCACTGGATAACGCGGAGCAACTAAAGTCGTTTGCTATAATAATTAACATATACGCCGTACAATGCCGCGTTTAATAAGATCAATCCCCCCAAGCTAAGCATTACATATAATTCTGCATTAAGCAGCGTAAATATAAAAGCAACTAAACATATTACATACAGTGATATCATCTGTGTCCTGGCCCCGGCTTTATCTTTTATCGTGATATTTCGTTCATCATTAACCTCGATCTTCTTTTTCCTGGCTGCCCCAGGGTGTTTTGCTTCGATCCAGCGGTTTACAAAAGAACTCAATGAATAACTGAATAGGCCGGCGCCCAAGCCGGCACATATCCCGCTAACCACCTTTGATTCATACCCCAGTAATATGCCACTGATTATAAACAAAGTGATCCCCGCCGCCATACCCAGGATATATAAAGCCTGTTTTACCTTAATTGATGTCATCAGAATCTTCCTCCTCGTAAAGAAATAACTCTTCAATGGTAACCTTGAAGAAGCGGGCCAGCTTAAAGGCCAATTGTATCGAAGGGTTGTACCGCCCGGCCTCCAGCGAGCCGATGGTCTGCCGGGAGACCTCCAATTTTTCGGCCAGCATCTCCTGAGTTAACCCAGCTTTTTTACGTAGCTCTTCCAGTCGATTTTTCACTTTATACCCTCTAATTGGAAAGTATGCTTTCCATTTTCAAGAATAACATCGTTTTATACTGATGTCAAGCAAGCTTTCCATTTGCAGGCTTGTGCAACAATGAATTAATGGACAAACATACCAGTTTCTGGCATGATGTTGTCACGTAAAATACGATTAAGCGGGTGTATCATGAAAATCAAGAAAACCATCGCTTTAT
>CAZSHH010000172.1:0-2295 GCA_964606525.1 uncultured Dehalococcoidales bacterium | reverse complement strand
GACAGTTGATCACGGCCCTCAGTGAATCCGGATATAGCGGCAAGAGCGTTGTCGTCCGAAGCGCCGGCACTGACTACATCATCGACCTGCCGCAGATCGAAGATGCTGCGAAAAATGAGCTGCGCAGCAGCTTAAAAGAGAAACTCGGTAATTTCCAGGACAACGGCTTCGAATCCGTAACCCGGGAAAGCGCTGTGCAGATGACACGGAATGCCTTTATCGCTATGGCCGTCGCCGCCCTGGGTATGCTTATCTATATCAGCTGGGCTTTCCATAAGATGCCCAACCCCATCCGGTGGGGGACCTGCGCCATCATCTCCTTGATCCATGATGTCCTGATCGTATTGGGCGTTTTCGCCATCCTGGGCGGCTTTTTCGGCTGGCAAGTCGACTTGATGTTCGTGGCGGGGATGCTGACGGTCATCGGTTACAGCGTCAACGACTCCATCGTCATTTTCGACCGGATACGGGAAAACGTAAGAAGGAATCCGGCGGCTGATTTTGCCGTCACGGTGAACAACAGCCTGGTTGAAACGATCTCGCGGACCCTGATTACGGGTGTCGGCACGATATTCGTCTTAATCGCCCTG
Organism: uncultured Dehalococcoidales bacterium; assembly: GCA_964606525.1. Taxonomy (GTDB): domain Bacteria; phylum Chloroflexota; class Dehalococcoidia; order Dehalococcoidales; family UBA2162; genus JBBITI01. The sequence goes on along the minus strand of CAZSHH010000172.1, from coordinate 1,705 downwards.
CTTATCCTGGTCGGCGATCCCATCCAAAACCTGGTGATCGTCTTGCTGGTGGGGGTTTTGACCGGTACCTATAGTGGTATGTGCACGGCGGCACCCCTGCTGGTTGTGTGGAACAAAGGGGAGTGGGGCCGGTTCATCGGGCGGAAATCATAAGCCATCCGGCGGGTGACACATGAAGACATTTTCTACAGCATCAGGCGCGGCCCGCCTGATGCTGTTCTCGGTTATCGGTTTATTTGTAATTAAAGTACTGGTAGGCGTGATCACCGGCAGCATCAGCATCTGGGCGCAGGCCGCCGATAGTTCGCTGGATATCTTCGCTGTGATCATCACCTATTTAACCGTCGGTTTTGCAGCACGCCCGGCCGATCATGGGCATCCCTTCGGACATGGCAAAGTCGAGGACATCTCCGCCTTGACCCAGGCAGTCTTACTGGTAGCGGCGGTTATTGCCATTGATTATTCAGCGGTACAGCGTATCATCCACGGCGAAGCCATCCAGTTGACCGAGGCCGGTATGGCTGTCATGCTGGTGTCGCTGCTGGTGAGTATCTTCCTCTCGCGGCATCTTTTCCGGGTAGCCAGGGCGACCGGGTCGGTAGCCCTGGAAGCAAATGCCAATAATATCAGGGGAGATGTGTACTCAACCTCCGGCGTCCTCGTCGGCCTGATACTGGTCAGGATTACCGGGATGTATATCATCGATCCGGTCATCGCCCTGTTAGTCTCAATGCTGATATTGAGAGCCGCCTTTAACGTGGGCAAGATGGCCGTGGGCGGCTTAACGGACATCCGGCTGCCCAAAGACGAAGAAGAACAATTGATGACGGTGATCATGGAACACGAAGACCAGTTTGTCGGCGTGCACCGGGTCCGGACGCGGCATTCCGGGAGTCAGCACTACATCGACCTGCACATGGTCATGCCCCGAGGGACCAGTGTCGAGAAAGCCCACCGCATGTGCGATCACCTGGAAGAGGATATTGGCAAAATACTGCATAATGCCAGTGTGACGATACACGTCGAACCATGCGATGTCACCTGCCGCCAATGCCGGGTCGTTGGTTGTGACCAACGGGCAGGTTAAGCGGCCGGTATTTATCAGTAAAAGTTCTTTCGGCTTACTGAAAAACCTTAAATTTCAGTCGTAAAGTATATTGACACCCACTACTGCTTGTGGTATCTTAACCAATGTCTACAACGGGACGTGGTGGGAAGATGAATTGCCCCTTTTGCCAATACCATGATTCTAAAGTTGTCGATTCGCGTGAAGTAAGTGATGGCATCAGGCGCCGGCGCGAATGTTTGGCCTGTGGTTCCCGGTTTACCACTTACGAACGGCTGCAGGTAGCAGGGCTGTTCGTGATAAAAAAAGACCAGCGGCGTGAGGAGTTCAACCGGGATAAGTTGTTGGCCGGCCTGCGTAAGGCGTGTGAAAAGCGCCCCCTGCCGATGGGCACGATAGACCGGATCGCGGAAGATATCGAGGCCGACCTTTACAGTTTGGGAAAGGCCGAGATTCCCAGTGCGGTAATCGGGGATATGGTGATGAAACGGTTGAAGAAACTGGATTATATCGCCTATATCCGGTTTGCCAGTGTATACCGGCAGTTCACCGATATTACCGCTTTAAAACAGGAGATCGACAGCCTGGTGGAAAGCCAGGGAACCCCCGCCAGTAATGAACGGGCGGGGGAAATGACCA
>CAZSHH010000171.1:0-2457 GCA_964606525.1 uncultured Dehalococcoidales bacterium | reverse complement strand
TGTCACGGGACACCCAAATGCCACCACCCAGGGACAGTTTATATGCCGCCACCTGGAGCAGGTGATTTAGACAATAATATTATTTAGTCTCCTCAGTCAAATTTGCAGCCTCAGACAGCTTTCGGAGTTCTTTCCGATCATGCATACGGTAGCTCCTTCCCTCCAGTTTAATGATTTCGGCGTGATGCAGGAAACGATCCAGGATAGCGCCAGCGGCAGCGTTATCACCGAGTACTTTACCCCAGTCTTCCAGTGGCCTGTTAGAAGTGACGATGATAGCCCCCTTTTCATAGCGGCGGACAAAGACTTCCAGTAGGTCTTCGGCGGCGGTGGGTGGCAGGTGGCGCATCCCGAGGTCTTCCAGTACCAGTAAATCATTCTGCATGAGCTTACTCACCAGCTCTTTCCTGGTGCCGGTGGACTCTGCCTCAGCCATCTCCTGTGCCAGGTCAAAAGCTGAGATATAAAGGACGGTGTATCCAGCCTGGATGGCGGTTACCGCCAGGGATATGGCGATATGACTTTTCCCGGTACCCGGCGGACCGAGTAAAAGTACCCCGGCGTGTTTGCCTACAAATTGGGCGGTTGCCAAATCAAGGATCAGTGGTTTTGGTAGCCGGGGATTAAACGACCAGTCAAAACTCTCCAGGTCTTTTACGCCGGGGATATGCGATTGTTTCAGCCTTCGGGCAAAGAGACGGTCCCTTCTGAGATTGAGTTCATCCTCGACCAGTAGCTCCATGAAGTCGATAAACGAGAGATGATGATGGATCGCTTCCTGGTTGCGGGCGTCTAGCGATGCCACCATACCGGATAGCCGGAGGGTACGCAATTTTCTTTCCAGCTCAGGATTCATAATCGGTATTTACCTCCCTGGTATATTCAAATAAATCTCGAATTATCTCGTGTTTCTGGGTCAGTTCCGGTAATTGCAGGGGGTGTTGGAAAGCAGCCTGGTCCACCAGGCGGTGTAGTATCTTGTAACGAAACTGGCGGTGTTTCAAAGCGACCTGACAGGCCCAATCGACACGTTCTTTGGGGTGATTACGTGTCAGCGATAGCATTCCCTGGAGAAGACGATAGGACCGGACCCCTCTCTCTTCAATGGCAGCTTTTGACCAATCGAGGGCATCTGAGCCGATGTACTCTGCTTTGCTGAGCAGACCGGCGACATATGCTTCCTCCCGGGCAGGTTTATGAGCCGGGCGATGCTCTTCACGTGTGGCAAAAGTACCTGCCGGGGCCCGGCAGTGGACGGCTACACATTTCCCCTCCGCATAGACCCGGAGCATCCGGTCATCCCAGTGGACCCGGACGTCCTGTCCGACGAGGATATGTGGTACCGAATAGTAGCTGCCAGCTATCTGGATATGTCCATCGGGATGGACGGTACGGGTACCAACTTCAAAAAGGCTGAAAGAATCAGCCGCCAGTGGCTTGAGCGCGGGTTTCTCCACTTCCAGGAAATGGGTATAGACCTGCTTCCGGGTTGTGCCGTGGATGCGTAACCGGGCGATGGTCCGATTCCACTTCCGGAGATAGGAATTGAGTTCATCGAGACTGTCGAAACGCTTGCCTTTGATCGCATTGTCTTTGACGTAACCGCCGGCATTTTCGGCGATACCGTCTTCCTGGGGATGCCTTGGTCTGGCCGGTAATGGGACAAAGCCCCAGTGCCGGGCGAAGGCAGCATAGAGTTCAGAGATATCCGGATCGTAAAGGCAAGCCCGGACTATCGCTGCCTTCAAATTGTCATGCCGTAGCACTTCCGGCACTCCCCCAAAATCAATGAATGCGTGTTCGATCGCCCGGAGAAAATGGACTCTATCCTGAGCCCACATGGCTTCCTCATAGCCATGCCGGGAGCAGGATAATGTAATCCGAAGTATCCAGGGACGCCGCCAGCGGCCGTCGGCGGGATTTAAAGTGGGTGGCCCTTGAAAGAAATCGACTTGTCCTTCTTTACCCGGCAGGTGCGGCATCACAGCCGCCACTTCCGGGTGTCTGCGCTTCAACTGGCGGACAAAGCGTTTGACACTGGCATAGCCATGACCAAAACCATAATCTTCGACTAAATCCTGCCAGATCCGCTGTGCTGTGAGTCCTTTCTCAAGAGCTTTTTCTATATCCTCCCGATAAGGCCCGCAGACGCTCAAGGAGCCGGGGGACACCCCGGCGGGTTTTGATGTAGAGCCGGTGGACACTTTGGCGGATTTTGATGTCCGCCGGGGATCATGTCTGGCTACCGTCTCACGGTCCACTCCGGTCTCCCGTTGTATCCGGCGGTAGCTCCAACCAAGTTCAAGTAAAGCTATTATCCTATTTTCATCAGCCATCTTAAGATAGTTCCCCAATCGGCACCTCCGTTTCTTGGAACGGAGTATGCCAGATTTTTCCTACCCTAAGTGGCGGCTTTTGCTATGTCCCTCACTGGCGGCATTTGGGCGTCCGCTAACA
>CAZSHH010000170.1:0-2461 GCA_964606525.1 uncultured Dehalococcoidales bacterium | reverse complement strand
TTCCAGTAAATCGCAGGTATACCTGGTAAATGTTGAAACCAGCGGCATAAGCGTCGCCACTTTATTGGCCATGGTTTCGAGATCGCCGAGATCGGACAGGTCAGACGGTAATTCTCGCAGCAATCGGGAGAGCTCTTCGGCTTCCGGATTACCATAAATACGGTGGCTGTTCATGATTTAGCCTCTTCCTGATCCGGACGTCCTTTTCACTCCATTAAGCTTTTGTTCCAAGGATATTTGAGCCGATATGGAATTAGCTCCCTGGATATCCGAACCGCCAAACATGGCAATATCGTAACCGAGATGCCAACGAGCTGAAGCCTTGAAGTCGGTCTTCTCTTCAAATCTCTTACCACGGGAGACCTTCGGTTTCATATCGGGTGGTGCGATATTAGCCATTCCTTTCAGAAACGACTCGCTGGTTGTATCTTCACGGTAATTGATTGGGGCATTGACCCCAAACTCCTCGTGATTTGCATATTTCGCCATTTTTACTTATCCCCTCTTTCAGGATTTGTCCAGAGCTTTTCATACCACTCTTTCTGCTCTTCCCCGGATACTTTCCGGTACCTCATGGTTGTGGTGATACTCTGATGTCCCAGGTGCTGCTGCAGTAACCTCAGGCCGTCACCACTGTCATTCAGCTTTACAGCATGTACGGCAAAAGCATCTCTCAGACGGTGAGGGCTAACGTTGTGCTCCTTGCCGGTATCCAGGTTGAAAAGCCTGGGTAATCCCGCCCTCTCTGCACATTCCTTGACGATCTGCCAGGCCCGGTGACGGCTGAGTTCAAAAAGGAGACTCTTACCATGCCTCTTGATGGCTCCCCCTCGCTGCAAATACTGCCTTAGCATCTCCAGCGTATCCGCATCCAGGGGTAGTGTCCGGAACCGGCGGTGTTCCTTCTCGTCCATGACAGCTTTGCCTACTGCAGAGCCACAGGACGGGCAAAACTTGTGGATTTTGCTGAGACGGTTATTACACCCGGGACATAAAAGCTTGATCCGGGCTTTCAGATGTTCAATGGTAACCAGTCTCCGGTTGAAGTCGATATCCTTTACTTCGATACCGAGAGCTTCGGACACACGGCAGCCAAGCCGGAAAAGCATCCGGATAAGAAGACGGTCACGTAAATACTCAGCCGCCTGTTCCAGTCTTTCGACCTCTTCAGGTTCAAGATATGCTTTCACTCTCTTCTTCCTCGCCCTGGCCCAACTGACTGGTCATCGGCATGATCATACCCAGCATCATGACCATCATGATCATGGGCATCATTGCCGAAAATATATCGGTACTCCCACCGCTGGAATTGCCGGTGATGACAATCACATCCTGCTGCTCAGTTACGACGTTTGTGTCTTCGATCCACACCCTTAATCCGTAGACACCATCACGAGCACCACCGGTTGCATCCGGGATCAAGGTGAAATCCACGATAGCTGATGCTTCCGTAGGTGTGGATGCTGCTGGGAGTGATACATCGGCTCCGCCTACGCAGTTACTCACCATATGTTTACCGAGGATATCGGTATGAAACGGGCCGGCCAAGACCTTGATGGTGGTGTTTACGCCCACAATATACTTGAAGGAGACCGTTACTCTGACGGTATCCCCCGGACTGAATGTCTTCTGCTCCAGGGCCATGGGCGCCAGGAATATTTCGAGCACCAGTCTCTCCTTTTACACCTTGATAAAATCAGCGATGGCAAACTCGCTGATAGCGGGATCCTTACCGACAATGAGCAAAGCCTGGGAATATCCGAGCAGGGCTTCAGGTACGCTCGGTGAACCACCGTATACCTTGCAGTAAATATCGTCCCAATCGTTTCCTACATTGGCCGGGATGGTCAGGACATATTCACCGGTATACGAAGTAGGAGTTGATGACGCCGGCAGGTTACGCACATTTTCACCGCTTACGGCATCATTAAAACCGAAAGTGCCGTATATGCCGATAACAAACCTTTCCTTGATTCCGGTAATCGCCGGTCCGGAGTATTTATAAGAAATGGTTATCCGCAGGCGGTCGCCGGGCGCCACTGCTACCTGTTTTGGCGCCGGGTTCATATATGCAAGGGGGATGTAGACTCCACCTGCCATGGTATAGAATGTTTCTGTTTCCCCATCGAAAAATACACGCTGTCCGGTTGCCGGGTCCACGTACCAGCCTTCAAGGAATGATTGGGGGACTATTTCATCTTGCATGGTTCTAACTTGTCCTAAGTCGAGAGCTAACGTTTTAGTTTTCATTTTGTTTCTCCTAGACCTTGTAGTAATCTGCTATTTGGAATTCACTAACCAGCGGCGTCATCGTTACCGCGGCGATGTCTTTGGTCACCTGGTCATCCTGGACCCACTGGCTGCCGTCCCAGTACCAACTCCATACCGTGATACTTACGCTCTTCGCCGGCATGGTAAATGATCCCCGCATCAGCACCGTCTGACCTGGTGATACCAGCAG
>CAZSHH010000169.1:0-2477 GCA_964606525.1 uncultured Dehalococcoidales bacterium | reverse complement strand
AAGTTCGAAGTCTCCTGAAGCCAGAGAGTAAGATATGGACTCTTCCTGGTATCCGTGTTGTGATAGCCAGTTTGCGGCCCTTTTATTGAGTTCGTGAATGCGGCCCGGATTCTGGTGCTGTAAACGATTAAATAGTAATGAGGCAAAGAGATGATGGTAACGGTACCACTCCCGGTCATTATCCAGCGATACCAAGAACATATTGGCCGCCTCAAGTTGCTCCAGCATTTTTTGCCCATCTTTGCGTCCTGTGACAGCGTCACATAAAGAACCACTCAAGTGACTTAGAATGGAAGTCTCTATCAGGAATGACCGTACAGACTCAGTTTGCCGGTCCAGGATTTCTTCGGTAAGATAATCGAGCACGTAGCGATGACTGCCGGTGAATGCTTGTATAAACGCAGGAATATCCTTACATTGTTGCATAGAAATGGCAGCCATCTGCAAGCCGGCGATCCATCCTTCTGTACGTGTTTCTATGGCCTTGATGTCTTGACGGGTTAAACTCAAGCCGGAAATACCGTTCAAAACCTTATCGACTTCCTCCACATTGAAACGTAAATCTTGAGCGCGAATCTCCCTCAGTTGCCCTCGAGCACGCAATTTAGCCAGGGGAAGAGGTGGGTCAACGCGGGTTGAAATCACCAGACGAATTTGCCTGGGTAAATGGTCAATGAGGAAAGCTACGTCTTTGTGGATTGTTTTTTCTTCTATCAGGTGGTAGTCATCAAGAACGATAACATATGGCCGGGGCGGTATTTCTCTGTTCGATATCTCGTCTATCAACTGGACCAGTAGTGCCCGGGTTAGTGGTAACCCGGATGATGACGTCAATGTCTGTTCTATTCCCTCGGTTAAGTCAGTAATTCTTGTCTTTAACGCGGCGGTAAAATGACTCCAGAAGCGGACTGGGTCGTTGTCCTCCTCATCCAGCGATAGCCAGGCTATAGGGACCTGTGATGCTAATTCTATTAATAGTGTCGTTTTGCCATATCCTGCCGGAGCACTAACCAGTGTTAAAGTACAAGATAAACCGGTCTTGAGTTGTTCGACCAGTTCCGGGCGGGCTACCAGTCCTTCACGGAGATAAGGCACACGGATTTTTGTGCTGATTAATGATAAAGCCATTTGACGCACATTCTAATTCTCCATTTTTATATCGTCAAATGGAGCCTGTGTCATATTTATTAAGGTAGGGTGCCGATTCCGGTGAAAGTGTACCATCGTTCCGCTGCAAAGTGGGCCAGTTGTCCGGCCCAAAGTAAGCCATTTAAAAAGGGGTGGGGAGTGGCGCGGGGTGGTATCAGTTTAACCTAGTTTATTGCCGCTTACAATCACCTCCTTCCTTTCATTCTTACGATTCCCGGTTGTCGATTTGAGTCTCATCGATTCTCCTCTCAGTTCGATCTTGTAGGCGTTATGCAGCAACCGGTCGCAGATGGCGTCAGCCAGGGTGGGGTCGCCGATATTGGGATGCCAATCGCCGACCGGACACTGGCTGGTAATGACGGTAGCGCCGGTCTGGTAACGGTCTTCGATTATCTCCAGCATGTCCCGGCGTTCGATATCGGAGAGCGGGGTCAGCAGGAAATCATCGATGATGAGTAACTGCACCCGGTTAAGACGGGACAGGGCTTTGAGGTGCGAGCCATCGCCCCGGGATTGCTGCAGGGTTTCAAAGAGCCGGGTGGCCCGGAGATAGAGTACGGTATATCCCGACCGTGCTGCCGCATTACCCAGGGCACAGGCGATATAGGTCTTCCCGATACCGGTGGGGCCGACGATGATGACGTTGCGGTGGGCGGTTACCCACTGGGGATTAGCCAGTTCCAGGATGACTTGCTGTCCCAGTCCCCGGGCCGTACCATAATCGATATCTTCGACAGCAGCTTCTTGCCGCAGTTTGGCTTTTTTCAGTAGTCTCTTTAGTCGCATATTATCCCGGTAAGCCTTTTCATCCTGCACCAGTAGCCCGACGAATTCACCGTGCGACAGGTCAGCTTGTTTGGGATCGGCCAGCCTTTCTTCGAAGCTTTTCGCCAGGCCAAACAGCTTGAGGGTGTGCAGGATCGACATGGTTTGTTGATTAAGCATCTTCACTCCTCTTTAGATTGATAATACTGGGGGCCACGGATATTTTGATGTAAGGGTAGTTGTAATTGGACGGAGTTACTTACTTCCTGATCCGATTGCTGGTCTAGTCCGGCCGAGAGGATGGCTTTCATCGACCGGTAAGAGCAGGTATTGAATTTAAGTGCCCGGCGGGCGGCCGCTTCCACCCGTATCTGTTCATAATCCCGGGCCAGGTGCATAATGCCCATACATGCCCGGAAGGCCTGTTCCTGGTAGCTGTAACCAGCCAGGACACGCTCGACCAGGCGGGCGGTAGCTTCGCCGATTTTAGAGGCCCAGTGGATGAAGCGGGCCGGACTCCACTCGGCATAGAAGCGGTGTGATGGCGGCATATGCTCTTTAAG
>CAZSHH010000168.1:0-2484 GCA_964606525.1 uncultured Dehalococcoidales bacterium | reverse complement strand
CCTACCTCCGGCACCAGGGCACTGACGGCCAGCAGCCCGGTGACACAAACCAGGACAGCCGCCAACCCCAGCACCAACCGCCGAACCCGTTTATTCATGCCGCACCCCGTCCGGCTGCGGTTGTCGAACAATATCCTGTACGGCAAAATACATCTGCTCGTAGGCGTGGCGGGCGATGGGGTGGAGGCTGTAATTGGCTTCCTCAAAAACGGAGACAAGGGTATTGGTGGTTTTGATGGAGAGGGCGGGGTAAGCCTGTAATAATCGATCCTCAATCTCCCGGACGGTCATTTTAGGTGTAAGGGAAATCTTCTGCCGCAGAAGCACCTCCAGCATCTCGTTGTACAGGTGGACGATCTCCTCCCGGTAATCGACGATGCGTACTATCCTTGAGGCCGGCAGATAGCCGTTGCGTACCTCCTTGACCAGCACCGCCTGGATGTTATAAACACCTGTTTTACGGAAGATGTGGGTCCGGGAAGCACGGCCACCGGTAGTGATAGGGCTGCGGAGAGAAGTACCCGGTTCCAGTTCGATATCCAGGGAATACTGCACCAGCATCTGCGGCGAACCGTCGACAGTAAAAACGATCAGTAAATCGTCGTCTTTGCCCCAGACATCGGGCATTGACTCTGATATTTGGGGCAGGTCGATATGTACCGGCGGAAGGGGAGCGTGGGCGGACACCACTGCGGGAATTTCAACCGGCTGCGGCGGCAGCTTTACTGTTTTTTGTTTTTTCCCCGGCAGGCGGAAGCCGTAACGGCGGCCCAGGAAATAGCTGACTACCACCAGGCCGCTGAAAACCAGCAAGCCGAGAATAAACGGGATCGCCTGCTTTACATCGTAACGGTCCAGCAAATATCCGGCAGCGATGACAAAAAGGAGTACCGGCAGGCCAACCGCCACCCGGATCCAACCCCGGAAGCCGTACCGCCCCAGGAAAAAGCTGGTGAAGGCCAGAATGATAAAAAATATCACGCCGATGGCTACCGGCAGCCAGTCAGGTGTGTCTTCCGGTTGCTTTTCCGGTGCCGCCAGGGGATTGATCACTTTCAGAGCATTGGTGGCACTACTCGGAAAATACAGGTCACTGGATTCGTCAAAAACAGCGCTGACCTCGTATTGCCCGGGGATATCGATGTCCGCTTGCCAGGCAAAACTGCCGGTGTTATCGGTCACCAGGGTCGCCAGTTTAACTGCAGCGTCCGTTTTTTCCTGGAGCCGGGTCAACCAGATATCGATCTCCTTTCCAACGACCGGCGGGCCTTTATCCACGGCCAGCATGCCGGTGATATCAAAAGCCTGTTCCGGTGGGACCTGTTCCGGGGACGCCAGCTCGATTTTGGTAAAATACTCACGTGGGTCTTCCTCATACATGCGTGATTTGACTGCGGGTTCCGGATAATACGCCGAATAGATCGCGGCCAGTTCCAGCGTTAGTAATACCACCGGGAGTCCTTTCATCAAAATACCGATACCCCGGCCGGCGAAAAACCGCTGTTTTCTCAAAAATAACTGGTACGATGCCGGCAGCAGGATGATAAGTAAACCATTTACAACTATCCAGCCGATGCTGTCCCAGGTGGCGAAGGGAGGGCCGTTTTCCACCTTGATGAAGGCGGCATCCATGCTGAATAAAGGACTCGCGGACTGCGGGAAACGGGCTTCTACAGCATATTCACCGGGCCGTTTGAAGACGATCCGGCCGGTGAAACGGCCATCCTCTCCGGTAGTAACCGGTATTAAACCTTGATAGTAATGACCGGTTTTACCATCCATCTTCCAGATGAAGATAACTTTCCCAGCCAGGGGTATTTGGTCATCCATACCGCTGCCCCACTCCCATAAAGAACCTTCGAAAGTGACCACTTGTTTCGCGACCCCACGTTCCGGCATTTCGACTGAAATGCCGGAAAAATATCTCTGCTGGCTGAAGTTGCTGGTAGTATATGTTTCTGTGACATAGGATGATTCTTCGACGGTATCTTTGGAGAAGTATGAAAAAACCAATGATATGACGCCCGCCACCCCCAGGATCACGTATAACCAGACAGGGATTGCCTGGGCAGCATCCCGTCCCGGATGATGGCGGCTGAGACGCCGTGAGATGAAGTCCCAGGCGATAAAACCAACAATCAGGACGGCAACCAGGTAATAGGGGAAGGGTGAGGAGGGGGTGGAATCAGGCGGCCCCTCCTCCCCGGTTACCGTTAATTTACTGCTATCGGTACTTGCCCAGTAAAAACCGGTTTCATCAAAATAAGAGGCGGAGACGGTATATTTGCCGGGGCGGTCGATCAGTACCTCGCAGAAGAATTTCCCTTTCTCGTCAGTAATAACCTTAGTTTGAAAGGAACCGGCCTGGATGGTCACCCACTGCCGGGGAAACGGGTCGAGGAAAAAGCCGGCTTCAAGGGTACCGTTCACGGAAAACGGTTGGCCGGCCATTGCCTGTTTTTCCGAATATATACGGAGGTGTGT
>CAZSHH010000167.1:0-2489 GCA_964606525.1 uncultured Dehalococcoidales bacterium | reverse complement strand
CCTCCGGAGGTGATTTACCGTGAACTGCTACCAGATGAAAATGCTGCTGCCGGCCTTTGAAAATAATGAACTAACAGAAGCTGAAAAAGAGGCCGTTATGCTGCATCTGGCTTCCTGTTCCCGCTGCCTGGCGGCCCTGGAAGCGATCCGCGACCTGCACAACCGGCTGTCCATCCTGCCCTCGACTTCGCTGGACTCCGAAATGACGAATAATATCATCGCGAAAATCAAACGCTTGAAGAAGACGGGGAAAATGGATATGTCGCACGAAGATATCGAAATCATGCGGGCACAGTTGACGGACGAGCGGGAAGCCGATAACGACACGGTTAACGAAGACAATAATCCCGAATTACCGCCCGAAGCCGGCGATGATCTACTCCCCGGCTGGGGTTTTCACCGGCCGTAGTATGCTAATGGTGTCTGATGGACTAACGATTATGGTTAGGCGGGATGAGGGTGAATATTTATTGATGTCCCCCTCACTTTCATCTCTCCCGCGTTGGGGAGAGAGAATGACTATCTGAAAGCTGAGGTTTTTCCCTCTCCCTCGACGGGAGAGGTTAGGTGAGGGTGAATACTTATCGGTGTCCTGATTTACACATAAGGGGAGGAGACTTCATGAAGAAGCTTAGTTTGTTGCTTTTATTCCTCCTCGTGATTCTACCCGCGGCCGGATGCTCAAGAACATCAATTGCGCTGCCCAGTCATTATGGTGATTTTTTTAAGTTCAATGACATCACTTACGGGATAATAATGCATCCGACGGTATTTGCTGAAAACCATAAACTTACTTTTTTCGATATTGTGAAAAGGAATGACAATCTGGTTCTTTTGAACGGGGATGCCGAAGGACTCGAAGCAGGGACGCTGGTTTATACCCTGGATGATTACGCTCCCAGTTTTCGGTTGGCAGTTAAGCTGGATTCGGAAATTATCATTTTCCAGGCACAACTAAATCCCCATGCTACTAAAGCCAACGACTTGATGGATATCGGGGGCCGGGTAAAACGCATCAGTATTCATGACCCGGACAAATATAAAGAAATCGCTTCCATAACCGATCAGGAACAAATCGAAAAGCTGGTCGCCCTGTTTCTTGAAGCTCCGTATAGTAATGAAGTCCTGATGAACCCGGGAACCAAAGCGGTGAAGTTAGTATTTTATCTGGATGATGGAACGGAAATATGGGATTTTCTCTGGCTGGACAGCGGCGTATACGGTTCTTTCATCCAGTTGCCGGAAGAATTCTGTACGGCAATCCGGGATACCATAATTGACCAACAGGGAATAAGTTATTAGTTCTCGATCAACTGTTTTTATAGTATTTTCCGATTCAACCAGGTGATTTTCGGATTTTATCCGAGGTCAAAATGGGTAAACAGGTGCGCCGGATATTGATTGGTTTTGCGGTCATCCTGGTTTCGCTGGCCGGGTTGATTACCGTCAGCGCCCTAGTGCCGGCGGTGGGCTGCCGTGACCGTTACGGCCTTAGTGCCAGCGGGACACATCTCCGATTGTATATGGAAAACCAGGCGACAGCCGGCCGGCCGTTCTCGGTAAACGGGACCCTTGAATCCGGCTTCTTTCTGGAACCATTTCCACGGCAGTGGGTGACCATCCAGGCCGGTCCGTATCAAACCAGGGTCATCACTAACGAACAGGGTGCATTCTCCTGTGATGCCATTATCGAACACTCCGGCAAATATACCGTTTCCGCCTCTTATTTTGATGAAACCGGGTTCTACTGGTCTACTTCCGATAGTCAGAAGATCGCCATAACCGGAGAAGAAACGACACCGGACAAAACTCCCAACTCCCCCTTGCCGTATTACCTGATTGCCCTGGTTATCCTTGGTTTTATCGTCTGGGACTTCATCTCGCGGCATTTAACCCGGGCAGGGAAGTTTGAAACTAGCGCCCGGCCGTCACCAACCTGGCTGTATATCATCCTGGCAGTAGCGGCGGGTGCTTCACTGGTTTTTGCTTACTTCTCTAAAGACACGATAAAAGAATCACATGATGTGGAATGGACTTATACCACGAGTAATTTCAGTATGGAAAGATACTTTTCCGGCATCTCAGTCGAAATGCCGGAACGCGGGGTCGCGAAACAAGCGGTCACTTTCGAAGGTTCTTTATGGGAATGGGGCAGTGGGATGAACGATAAGTTGCCACTGTCCGGAAAAGGAATATACATCCTGAAAATGAATGGTAAAACCGGTGGTTTTTATGAAGCGAGGCAAGTCGTTATCACCGACCAGGAAGGCCGATTCACCGGTGAAATTATCTTCAAGCGGCCTGGTGAGTATGTAATCGAAGCCCTTTTCCCGCAATCCGCAAACCCTTTATCCAGCATGGATGCCGCATTTATCACAGTAGTAAAAAGCCCTCCCTTTGCCACCTGGGACAGCCTCGGCTGGATAATAGTATACGGATTGCTCATCATCCTGCTGCCAGTATGCTACGGGTTGTTCTTAAGGAAACAC
>CAZSHH010000166.1:0-2570 GCA_964606525.1 uncultured Dehalococcoidales bacterium | reverse complement strand
TCCCCTTCCATTGTAGAAAGCAAATAAAGGTCATAATATATGACTGTCAAATAAAGTGTGAAAGTGAAAAGGGGAAAGTAAACGTGAGGAGTAGTAAAGTGAGTTTTCAGGATTGTATTAAGTTTGCTAACCAATGTCATACCGTCTTTGCTGCCACAATAGACGGCAAGCAACCCCGAGTGAGACCGCTGGCGCTGCAGTTCGCCGATGAATCCGGGTTTTATTTTCAGACAGAGCCAGTAAAAAATTTCTACAAACAGCTGAAAGCCAACAGGAACATCGAGTTATGTTTCTATAACTCTGAAGGCGGCGGACTCGGAAAGGTCATGAGAGTCAGTGGTGAAATCGAATTCGTCAGTGACCTGCAACTCAAAGCCAGGCTCATACAGGAAAGGCCATTCTTTAAAGCAATAGGGATCGAAAAGGCGGACGATCCCCTCTTTGTGTTATTTCGCGTTAACAAGGGAGAAGCATTTTTTTGGACGATGGCAGACAACATGAAGGAATCTATGATCGAAAAAACCAAATTCGAGTGCCCCTAATTTATATTCCGCAAAATATCGGTGTAAGCCGGTGAACGGCTGAAGGGTATTTTTAGTTAAGGAGGATTCACCAGGATGATACAAACACTTAGTCTACCAATCAAAATCCTCTTCGGCCCCGGGAGTATCAATCATCTGGGCCAGGAAGCTAAAGCCCTGGGGCGCCACGCCATGATCGTCACCTATCCCGATATCCGCAAATTGGGTTTTTTAGACGTTGTCCTTAAAGACCTGAAAAGCCTGGGGTTAGAAACTGAGGTTTTTGAGGAATTGGAGCCCAATCCCCGCAGTACAACAATTGACAGGGCCGCCGTGATCGCACGAAAAAAGAAGGTGGATCTGGTTATCGGCCTGGGGGGAGGGAGTGCGATGGATGCGGCTAAAGGAATAGCGCTGGCAAGCACCGGCGAGGCACCGATCTGGGATTACATGATGGAAAGAGTCGAGGTCAGCGGCCCGGTTCCGAATCTGATCCAGGTACCTACTTTAGCCGGCACAGGTTCCGAGTTAAACCCGATCGCGGTGTTTACGAACTGGGAAAACCATGAAAAAAGATACACTATGAACCCCAACTTGTGGGCAAAACTCGCTATCATCGATCCTGAATTGACAATCACTGTGCCGGCAAAGCAGACCGCCTCAGGCGGGGTTGATATTTTGTCTCACATAATGGAGTGTTATCTGATGCCTGAGCAACCGATGCCCATGAATGATGCGATACGTGAAGCGGTGATGAAAGTGACGGTACAGGTCCTGCCCAAGGTTCTAACTCACCTGGATGATATTGATGGGCGTTCACAGCTTTCCTGGGCAAGCACGATCGCCAGCTCGGATTTATCCAGATTAGGAGGTTCGGCCGGCAGTATGACCTGTCATGGTATTGAGCATGCGATCAGCGGCTATTATGATATAAATCACGGTGCAGGCCTTGCGGCGCTTCTACCGGCGTGGATGAAACAGATCCTTCCGGCCAGAAAAGAGCGGGTGGAATTACTGGGTAAAAATGTATTCGGAAAAACTGATGGAATCGCTGCTTTCGAAGAATGGCTGGACCAAATCGGCATGAAACTGCGGCTAAGAGATCTGGGGTGCGAACTCGAACGAGCCGATGAAATAGCCAATATCGCCTTGAAAATCTGGGATTACCATTTACATCCGACAAAAATAGATGCCAAAACGATTGCCCAGATCTATCGCGATGCTTATTAGGTGAGTCCTGGTATCCGGGTATGAACAAATTGATGAAGTAAGAGCCATCAATATATGGTTGCCGCTATTCACGAGGCGGATCGCCGTCATATCCGCCGGATGGGTTGAGGAAGATTTTACCCGCCTTACCGGGCAGCGGCGTCAACCAGTCCGGACTGCTTCGGGGAAATAACAATCTGGCCTGCCAGTGAACAGCGGAATCTTCTGCCTTTACGCCGGGGATGATGATGTCGCTGCAGAGTGTATTTTAGCCATAGTTTTGGACTATACCGGCAATAGCATTCCTATAATTTTTCAGGGGTACTGTATTTTGAGCCTACCTGCTGCCACTCACAGCCCGATTGCGCGGTAAAGGTAAAATCGGGGAGGAAAATGTAAGTAAAGTTAAGTTAGGTACCGTTGACACCTGATATCTTCTTTTTTAAGCTATAATTGATATATCAAGTAAGATGTGAAATACCATGGGACCGGTCATCTAAGCAGGTGAACCGATAAAAAAATTAGATATCATTATTTAGGGAAGCGTTGAATTATCGTTCGTATCTGGTCACTTGGACGATAACGAGCTAATAGTGAAACCGGCCGTAAAGGCCGGTTTTTGTATTTACGGATAGTCTGGTTACCGGAAAGCGGGTTTAGTATATTAAGGGGCATTGTCCGTGAGTAAAGAAAGGATCGTGCGCACGGTTTTCGACCAGCGCAGCTGGCTGATCATCCTGGCACTGAGCGTCATCTACCTGGCGGCGAACCTGGCCTTACCCCGGCTGCCGGTCAACAGTTATGTCAAGGGTTATTTCCTGCCCGCTTTTTTATGGCTGG
>CAZSHH010000165.1:0-2662 GCA_964606525.1 uncultured Dehalococcoidales bacterium | reverse complement strand
GGCCGGCAGCAGCATTTTCATCTGGTAGCAGTTCACGGTAAATCACCTCCGGAGGCACGGTATATGCGGCGGAATTCCGCACAACCCCGCGCCACCCTCATCCGCACTGCGTCTTCCGAGATGCCCAGCATTTTGGCGATCTCACGGTGCTTGAAGCCATCCACAAAATGCAGGACCAGGCAGACGCGTAACCGTTCCGGCATTTTTAATAAAGCTTCGTGGACGGCGGCGCTCTCACTTCCTTCGCGGGCCGCATCAGGATTCGCCGCGGCCGGCCGGCTGTCGTCCAGAGGCACGAAAGCCAGCTTGGCCTGGCGGCGAAAGTATTGGAGGGCATTGTTAGTGGCAATACGGTACAGCCAGGCTCTAAAGGAAATCGTGCAAACAGTGGTGGACAAGCCCTTATATGCCTGGATAAAGGTGTCCTGGCCCAGGTCGCGGGCCAGTTCCATATCGCCGGTCAGCCGGAATAAATAGCTGACGATGGCTGACTGGAACTGCTGCACCAGCCCAGCGAAAGCCTCCATATCGCCGGCGCGGGCACGTTCCAGGATATCTGCGTAGTTGGCCACCATCGAATTATTTCCCATATACATATTATAAGATGCTTGAGAAGAGCAAAACCGAACATTTTTGGAAAAAATATTTTTGGGGGGAGTTTTACAACTCCCCCCTAGGTACTGAAATCTTACTTATTTTGAACAGTTTAATCAGGAAGAGCGGTGTCTACAGATTCTTGTATCTTCCAACCGGGAAGAAGATTACCTGCAGAATCAAGTGGTGAGGTAATAATGATCTCTTTATTGAAATCATAGTACCTGGTAGTGGAACGTGTATTATTCAGGATACTGGAAGCTTCACCTATATTAGTAGTTGTACTCCGATACTGGTGAATAATCTGGTCTTCTTGGCCTACCCAGGCTTCGACTTCAATTTGTCTGGCTTGATAATAACGTATGTAGTGATTTGCTCTTTCCTCAGTCCATTCATAACGTCCCGGGTAGGTAGCGTTTAATGTACGACACACTTTCTCCACGATAACTAAAAGTTTGTCAATGAAAGCATCCATATCAACCATGCTTTTATAGTAGAAACACTTAGTCCCGTCTATCTCTTCGTCAGGTAACTTTTTTACGTCAACAAGTGGCATTTGACTGAAACTGTCTATTGATTGTTGTAGTCTCACAGTTTGGTCAGCCCAGCCTTGATTGATGTCTTCTATTTCCTGGGTATATGGATCTGTTCGCTCAAAAAGATATATGGTTTGATCCTTAATAATTGATTCTTCGTATATCCAGGCATCAGGATTATGATATAAATCATGTCGAAAGAAGTAATCACTATATCCTTGTTTTTCATGGATATTTCCAGCCCCGGAGTATTCTGCTTCAACATAATGCGAAACAACCCATTCATACGTTATTGGTTTAGTAATTTCATCAGTCGTGTAAACTCGGAAAGAGTTCAGGTTCCTGGTATTTGTCAAAGCCTGGGCCAGCATATCCCTTGGCGTTTGTACCGGCAGGGCAAGGATAGTCGTCATTATAAAGACCAGTATGATGGCTGCCGCACCCATAAAGGCAAAACGCGGCCAGCCCAATTTGAAATGCCAGTTGATGCCCGTCGCTTTGATACGGGAAATGGTACTGTCCAGGATGTCGGTATTTACGGGTACAGTTTCCAGCACAGCTAGCCGTGTTCTAATCGATGCATAGCCTGCCAGTACCGACCGGCAATCATCACATCCGTCCAGGTGCTCTGCCACCTGCGTTCGTTCGCTTTCCGATAATTCACCGGCAGCATAAGCCGGGAGTAGTATTTTTAATTTTTTACAATTCGTCATTCATTACCTCCGGGGGTACGGTATTGTTGGCGGAACACTTCGCTGCCCCGCGCCACCCGCATGCGCACGGCGTCCTCCGAGATGCCAAGCATCTGCGCGATCTCACGGTGTTTAAAACCATCAGCCAGGTGCAGGACCAGGCAGGCCCGCATTTTTTCCGGCACTTTCAGCAGCGCCTCGTGGACGGCTGCAGCTTCGGATGCCTGTCTCGCCACGTCGACATTGGCTTCAGGCTTCCGGATATCGTCCCACGAGATGAAAGCAAGGATCGCTTTCCGCCGGTGGTGCCGCAGGGCATTGTTGGTGGCAATGCGGTACAGCCAGGTTTTCAAGGGCAGTTCGGTGGTGGTGCCAGCCAGGCTCTGGTAGGCCTGCAGGAAGGTGTCCTGGGCCAGGTCGCGGGCCAGTTCACCATCGCCGGTCAGCCGGTACAGGTAAGCCACGATCGCCGCCTGGTACTGCCGGATGATGCCGGCAAACGCTTCCGTATCGCCCGCCCGGAACCGGGTCAGGGTTTCTGCGAGTTCAACCGGTAATGTCTTTTCCATACCCCTATATTAGTAATGCTTGAGCGGTTCAAAACCGAACAACCCTCCCGGAATTATTCAGGAGGCCGGACTTTATCTATATGGATCGGTTTGAATATGCCAGTCGGGGAGGAGATTGCCCTGGGCGTCCAGGGGGGGACTAATGGCCATTTCGGCGTTGAACCGGGAAAAACGGGTGGTCTCACGGGTGTCCTGTGATAAGGGCATTATTTCCTTTGCCCGGGTGGACAAAGCATCCATATACCGGTATTGGTACAGGAGATCATCCTCT
>CAZSHH010000164.1:0-2766 GCA_964606525.1 uncultured Dehalococcoidales bacterium | reverse complement strand
CTGCCGGTCAACAGTTATGTCAAGGGTTATTTCCTGCCCGCTTTTTTATGGCTGGGTCTCTTTTTCCTGGTCTGGCGCCTGCCTCGTTACCAACCGGCGGGAAAAATAAGTGCCCGCAGCGGGCTGATACAGATGGCCCTGGTCCTGGGCATCAGCCAGGTGGTTTTCTACGCCCTGGGCGGCCTGATCACCAGTTTCGGTAAGAGCCCCTATTCGTTCACCCCCCGCATGATCCTGCTGAACCTGCTGCTGAACGGCAGTATCCTGATCGGGATGGAGTTCAGCCGGGCCTGGCTGCTCAATCATTTTGGCAAGCGGCCGTTCCTGGCCTTATCCATCATCTCGATACTGTACGCCATCATGGTGATGACGCTCAGCCAACTGACGGGGATGAGGGCCAGCGTAGAAACGGTGAATTTTACCGGTTCATACCTGCTGCCGGTCATGGCGGAAAGCCTGCTGGCATCATTACTGGCGCTGCTGGCAGGGCCGCTGGCTTCATTATCATACCGCGGCTTACTGACCGCTTTCTGGGTATTCTGCCCGATCCTGCCGAACCTCTCCTGGTCGATCAAGGGCTTGATCGGGGTCCTGGTCCCCATCCTGGGCATGGTGATCATCTGGCAGGTATATACCGCCACCACCCTGCACGGGAAAATGAAAAAACAATCCCGGGGCGGCTTCCCCCTGGGTTGGATCATCACGGCGGTGATTGCGGTCCTGATCATCTGGTTTTCCGTGGGCATCTTCCCGGTACACCCGGTATTGGTCATCACCGGCAGCATGGCCCCCACCATCAACCCCGGCGACCTGGCGATCGTCGCCAAGGCCAACACCAAAGATTTCGAAGTCGGGGAGATCATCGAATTCCGCAAGAGCGAGGAAGTCAATATCGTGCACCGGGTAGTGGCGGTGAATAACAGCGGCGGAGCAAAGACCTATGTCACGAAAGGGGATGCCAATGATGAAGCGGATATCGACCCCGTACTCCCTGATAATGTGGTCGGCCGGGTCGTTTTCCGGGTACCGAAAATAGGTTGGGCGGCCGATAGTATTAAAAGGATATTCGTCCGTTAAATTCTCGCAAGGGGCAGGATGATGAAAGTAAAATTATGGCAATTGATCGTTTCCGCCGTCCTGGCGGTCGTATTCCTCAGCGGGGTCATGGTGGCTACCAGCCCGGCGAAGCAGGTGAAGTCCCGCGAGGTGCTGGCCAGCTACGAACACAAGGGCACTTTCGATTATACGGCGTACTTAAGGCCGTCGTTCCTCTACGGCTCTTTGCTGCAACCGGGAGAAGTCCAGGAAAGCGGAGGGACGGCACAGGCACCCCTGGCCGCGGTGAAATATCCCGCCGATACGGTTAACCAGTTCCTGTTCAACCTGGCCTATGAATTCACCGGCTTCCCGGAAATACAGGACCTGAAAAGTGACTGCCACATCGTCGCCCACGGCGCAAATGTAACCGGGAGCAAGCGGGACCTGATACTATCCGTGCCGGAACCGGCACCGGGAACGCAGTTTACCGTGGATTTTGTGTTACCGGTGGATGAAACCATGGCGGGGGGCAATATCGCGGTGGACGTGATGGTTTATGCCACCGCCCGGCTCGCCTCCGGGCCGGTTTATGAAACCTTTCCTTACCAGTTCACCATCCGCCGCGAAGGCGGCATGCTGGTAATCGACCGCATCCTGCAGAAGAGCACCGCCGGCAACCTGGGCAGTTTCAATTATACCCAGGCCTGCACGATCAATTACCAGGTGGAAATCCGGGACGAGGCCGGCCAGGGCCTGCGGGTGGTGGCGCCGCCGCCCCTTGATGCCACACCGGAAGAAACCCTGGAGTTGACCCGGCTCAATGCCGGCAGCCCGATTTTTGTGCGCCTGCTGGAAAAGCTCGAGGCCTCTTTCAACTACGAATTAAGCGCCAACCCCGCTTTCACCGATCTGTCCAAAATCGTGGAAATCGAAGCCGAACTGCAGGCGGGCAGTGTCTGGAGCAAAAAGATCACCCTGGTGCCTTCGACCAACGCCGCGGGACCGGTCCCGTTCGAGATCGATTACGCCGGCCTGATGGGCCTGATGGACGGCATCCGGGAAGAGACGGGAGCTTCGGCGGAATCCTATAACCTGATCATCCGCGCCATCGTCCAGGTCTCCGGGGATACCCCTTACGGCAAGGTCAGGGAAACCTTCAGCCCGTACCTGACCGCCAGCAACCAGGGCGGCCTGTTAGTCTGGCAGGGGGCGCTGCAGCAAGGGAAGAGCGGGAAGATCGATAAAGAAGTGGTAACCAGCCATAAACGCAGTATCCTCGGCTTGTCCGGGACCCCGCTCCTGATCATTTCTATAGTTGTAGGCTTACTATTCCTGGGTTTGTTTATCTTCCTGGCAATCCTGTACCTGAAAAACCAGAAAAAAATCCAGGTTTCCGCCGTGTCCCGGCAGGTGCAGGATTACCAGAAACGGTACGCCGGGCGCATCACCGAAGCCGTTGCCGGCATCATGCACGACGATAATGCCCGGATTGCCGTGGACTCCATGGCCGACCTGGTAAAGGTCGCCGATGAACTGGGCAAACCGATCATCCACCTGGCGTCGCGGGTGAACGGGACCACCACACACCGGTACCAGGTTTACGATACGGCGGTGAATTACACGTATCAATTGACCGATGAGGGAACGGCTGGTGACGGTGAACAAAGCAGCGAATAATTACCGCTAAAACCAGGAGGATAGTACTGCCAGGCTGCAAAAAGGGGGGGA
>CAZSHH010000163.1:0-2785 GCA_964606525.1 uncultured Dehalococcoidales bacterium | reverse complement strand
TTATTTTGAACGGCTGCAGATACAAAAAATCCCCAGTGAACCGGTATATCACGGTTATAAGGAGTTAGCGCAATGAGCCGCGGAAAGCTGCTAGAATACGATGCCAATGACCAGATGATAGTTTCGGCTGCGCACCTGATCAAAAATAACGAAGCGGCGTATGTGGGGGTCGGCTTGCCCATGTTTGCCGCCTTGCTGGCCAAGCGTACCCATGCCCCTGATGTCACAATAGTGATCGAAAACGGGATCGTACGGACGGAAGAATTCGAATTGCCCCAGGGGACCGATACCCTGGGCACTCAATTCCATGCTGATAAACTGGTCGGTCTGAGTTACATCAGCTACCTGGGGCAAGCCGGTTTTATCAGCCTGGGCTTCATTGGGGCTGGGCAGATCGACCGCTACGGCAATGTTAATGATACGGTGATCGGTGATTACCATCACCCGGTGCACCGTTTTCCCGGCAGCGGTGGGGCGAATGATGTCATGACCTTCTGTCAGCGTACCTGCATCATCCTGAACCAGTCCAAACGACGCTTTCCCGAGCGGGTGGATTTCAATACCTGTCCCGGATATTTCGACGGTAAACCCGGACGCCGGGAGGCGTTGGGGATGAGGCGGGGCACCGGGCCGGTAGCAGTGGTCACCGACCTCGGCTGTTATGAATTCGTCAACGGGGAAATGGTTTTAACTTCAGTACATACCGGCTGCGGAGTGACCGTAGAACAGGTGCAAGCGGAGACCGGCTGGGACTTGAAAATATCATCTAACATAAAAGATACCGTCGCCCCTACGGCCGAAGAAATCAGGATACTTCGTGAAACGGCGGCACCGCTGCTGGAACGCCGGCGGCGGACCGACCTGGAAACGAAGTAAAAGGAGTATCTCTTGATGTCGACTCAAAATATGGCCGGAAAAGCCCGTGAGCAGGATGAAAAACGGCTGATTGCAGAAATCGAAAAGAAGCACGGCAAAACGGTCAAACAACTGCGCGCGGAGCGTGAAAAACGGGTCTTAGATGCAATTAATCTTCGGGAACCCGACCGTATTCCAGTGAACGTCAGCACCGGGATCTTCGCGGCCAAGTATGCCGGTTTACCCGCTTCGGTGATGTATTACGATCATACCGCCTACCGGGCGGCTAGCAAAAAGATTCTGCTCGATTTTGAACCGGATAACGGTCCGATGGGTGTGGGCAGCTCCGGCCGCGTGCTGGAATTACTGGATTCAAAACAATACCGCTGGCCGGGTGGGAACCTCCCGCCTGACGGTACGTACCAGTTCGTGGAAGGTGAGTATATGAAGGCGGATGAGTACGACCACTTCATCACTAACCCCGTCGATTTCGTCATCCGTTATTACCTGCCGCGGACCTACGGTATTTTCGGGCCCTTATCCAGCCTGGCACCATTCACCATTCCGGAAAATAATAAAGAAATAGCCGCAGTTCTGGGTATGTTGTTTACCCCGAATTTTAGGCCGCTGCTCCCGCTCCTGGAAGGGTTGAATAACAAGACTCTCAAAGGGATCCTTGATATCCTTAACCAGGTGCAGCAGATCCAGTTAGGCCTGGCGAAAGAAGCGGCGGATTTCAGTAACGAAATGGAACGCCTGGGTTTTCCCGCCGGTGGTGGAGTAAGCGGCTATGCCGGCAGTACTTTTGCTCCCTTCGATACGATATCGGACCGGCTCAGGGGGATGCGTGGGGCGATGATCGACATGTACCGTGCCGCGGATAAGATATTAACCGCCAGCGAGCATATCCTGAAGTGGGAAATGGGTGCTGCCGACCCGGCGAGGCTGGATGGCCGAGGCATCCCAGCGCAGTCAGGGATGCCGCTGCACCGGGGCTCCGATGGTTTTATGTCCCACAAAGACTTTGAGCGGTTCTACTGGCCGACCTTGAAGAAAGTGATCGAGCAGAAAGTCGCGTTGGGCTATATTGTCACGCCATTTTTCGAAGGCATCTGGGACGACCGGCTGGAATATCTCCTCGATCTACCGAAAGGTAAAGTGGTCTTTCATTGTGAAAAAACAGACATCTTTAAAGCCAAGGAGATACTGGGGGGCCATATGTGTATCCAGGGCGGCGTACCGCCCACGATCCTCCAGGCCGGTTCGCCGCAAGACGTAGCGGAACACTGTAAGAAGTTGTGTAAAGTAGTGGGCAAGGGCGGTGGTTTTATCATGAGTGCGGGCAGTGCGATCGATTTTGCCCGGCCGGAAAATATCAAGGCGATGGTGGATTCGGTAAAAAAATACGGAGTTTATTAACAACCGCCGTCGGCGGTAGCTAGCGGATAATTCATAACACGACGGAGTTATTTTAAATAGCAGACCGCTTTCCGGGAATGGGCATCGGCCACTACATGGACAAAGGCACCTTTATGTTCTGTCGGGACATCGATTACCTTAACGATATTTTCAAATTCTTTGAAATCCGGAGCCAATTGAGCCAGGAGATTGTGCGGCTGGTTAAAAAAGCTGGTATTGAATGCGGCCGCTTTTCTACCCGGGAAAACCGGGATATAAACGATTTCGGCTTCTACCAAATCCTGGAAAAAGTGAGTCCCGTAAGATAATTCCGGCTCGCTGCCTGAGGCGGCTTGCCCGACTTCCACCAGGACCGTGACGCTGTCGATATCCGCATAACTCACATTCACGCCCAGATTGATATTATTGCTGCCCCATCTGCCCGGCCCCACCGCCATCACCTGACATTTTTCACGCCGCAGGAACTCGTTGACTTTACCGACCACCCGGCCTACCGATCTTTTCTGAGATA
>CAZSHH010000162.1:0-2883 GCA_964606525.1 uncultured Dehalococcoidales bacterium | reverse complement strand
CCCACGATCTGGTGGGAGAAGATGAATTTATATTTGGCATCACTGTTTTCCAGGGTCGTCTTCAACCAGTTGAACTGTGTCTGGCCCAGTGTCCAGTCCCAGCGGTTGTCGGAACCGGTGGCATCGGTCTCGCCACCACCCACAGAGGTGGTGTAAGGCTTGGTCGTGGTGGTCCAGTAAGGACTGATGACCACAAAGAGGGCATCGCCCCAGGTCCAGGCATAATAGTCCTGCTTTAGTTGATCACCGCTGAGATATGAATAAGTACTGGTATCACCAGTGTAAAAAGCATCAGGGACAGGATTAAGGAAGAATTTCTTCTCGGCGTTTTTACTCATCACCGGGAGGCTGTTAGCGAGTGTCCCCTGGAGGTGCCAGGCTTCCTGCTGCTCATGGTTACCGGGTGTAGTGAAAATCGCTGAGGATCCACTAACGATATTGAAAGATGGGAGCGTATCCTTGTACTTCTGCTCGGCCGCAGCGATATCACCCAGGGTGACGCTGGTGGAGCCGTTATCCATGGCGAAGGTATCGCCGAGGTCGATCAGGAAATCAGGTTGGTCATCAGCGATATCATTAAGAGTATTAGTCCAGTTGGCCTGGTTACCAAGCATGATATTGATGTGAGAATCGGTAGTAATATCGAAAGTAAAGGTACTTCCCTCTGATCTTTGTGTCCAGAAGGAGTTTGCATCACGGGTGGTCCAGGTGGATCCCCCGTCGGTACTGTACCGCATACGGTAGAAATACTGGGTGTTGGCAATCAGGTCGTCGATTACGACAACCTTAGGTTGGCCGGCGGTAGCCGAAGTGGTGACGGTTTGATCAGGATAAGAGCCGCTGGAAGTCCCGTATTCATAGTAGAGGGATATATCGGCATCAGGGACTATACTCACCGAGACCGAAGTATCGGTAGGACGCCCTAGTAATTCCGTCCCCGTAAATTCAATCGTGGGTGAAGGTATGGCTGAGGTTCCGCTAACCGGGATATTCTTGGAAGTTGCTCCAGTACTGGTGAGACTGATACTTCCACTGCTGTCTCCTTCAGTCGCCCGATTAAAACGCACGTAAACCGTTGTTGATGTGACAGTTCCCCCTGACTGGGTAAGAGTTAGTGATGATACAAATCCGCTGCCACTCGTCTTGGAAATTTGGAAATCAGCAGGCGCTGTAATGGTAATATCTGAAGTCAGATTAATGCCGCTTACAGATATATTCTGTTCAGCTGATGGTGTCCCGGGGGTGCTGCTGAATTCAGCTAGTGTGCCAGTTACGGAAATTGTTGGATCTGTCGGAGCTTCATAGGGTTCAATATTGTATGAATAATTGCTGGTTCCGGCACTCGATGATGAGGAAATATAATCAACCGTCGCTTGAGAAGGGTTAATAGTGATCAATAAGTGCCCGGGGCTATTAATCTGATTAATGGTATTGTAGGTTGTGTGATCGCCTTCAACATAAATACCAGTAAAACCGCCTCCACTGTTACTCGAATAAGGCACTTCCTGGTATACAACCCCATCACGGGTCTCATAAACGTACTGATGATCATGGCCATGGAAATAAGCACTGACGCCATTCTCCACGAATAACTGATGGATAGGAGCTTCCCAACCAGGTCGATTGTCAGTAAAACCCCATGACCCATCGGCATTGGCGCCGCCCCACTCAAAATATCCAGCTGCTTCTGCGCCGCCGCGGACATACCCCGCTCCGCCGCTGACGCTGTTGTCGGGGATACCGCCAACCATTTGATGAGAAAAAACGAACTTATATTTGGCAGTACTGTTTTCGAGGGTTTGTTTGAGCCAATTATACTGTTCTAGGCCAAGGGTCCAAGTCCACTGGTTCCCGTTTATAGTCTCATCATTTTCTTCACCGGCGATGGGGTTATAAGGGAGATTCATGGTATATTGGAATTCATCAATAACCACAAATAAGGCATCGCCCCAGGTCCAGGCATAATAGTCTTCCCGTAATTCATCACCACAAAGGGTTTCATCAATACCGGTCAGGGTATCGGTGCTTGCTGAATAAAAACCGCCGTTCGTTGGTGAAGGGAAATACCGTTTCCGGGATTGTATATTACCTATCGCACGGCTAAAGGTTGTATCGTCGATATTCCATCCTTCTTCTTCCTCATGGTTACCTGGAGTAATAAAAATCGGGATAGAGTGGCTTAAAGCACCAAAGTAACTGGTGCCGCGCCATTGCTCGTAACGGGCATCGTATGCCCCCTGATTTTCGGTAGCGGTATCGATCATAAAGGTATCGCCAAGATCAACCAGAAAATCCGGCTGGTTATTTGAAATATTCGTTCTTAAGTTAGAACTGAAACTCCCGTGGGAATCAGAAATTACTATGAATTTGTAAGTAGTTCCTTCATCCCGCTGGGTACAGAAAGAGCGTTCTGTCCGGTTGACCCAATCGGGCTCTCCCGGTAAATGATACTGCATCCGGTAGTAATATTTGGTGTTAGGGGTTAATCCGTCGATGGTGACTTCGCTGATCTGTCCGGCTGCTGCCGTTACATCTACCGTTTGACTGGTATTGGCACCAGGGGAAATACCATATTGATAATGATATTCGATCGTCGATGCCGGCATGATATTGATGGTGATTGAGGAATCAGTCGGCTTACAGAGTAATTCTTCAGCAGTAAAGGTGATTGTGGTCGCCGCTAGAGCCACTCCCTGCCCCAAAGGGAAGAAACTGGCCAGTACTAAGCTGGCTAAAACCAGGTATAAGAATTTCCCGAATTTCATATTACCTCCTCCAGAACGAATGAATGTAAAAACCGGCTAGAAACTAGCCGGTTTCACTATTAGCTCGTTCTGGAGGAGGTAATATGAAATTCGGGAAATTCTTATACCTGGTTTTAGC
>CAZSHH010000161.1:0-2940 GCA_964606525.1 uncultured Dehalococcoidales bacterium | reverse complement strand
CAGTCTGACGGAGTGGTCAGTCAGAATCAACCAGCACCGACGGTTCCCTGGTCGACCAGTATCGTCGATGCAACAAATTCACCGGCCTGGCGTACTGCGATCGATATCGACAGCAGTAATCATCCTCATGTATCTTATTTCACATGGGGTGGATCCCTGATGTACGCTCATTGGACAGGCGCCGAGTGGGCAACTGAATTACTCGCCAGCGGCCTGAAAGGAGCAAATGGTCCTGAACCCGCTGAAAGTATCGGTGTGCATATGCGGACCTCGTTAAAACTGGATAATAGCAATAATCCTCATATCAGCTTTGCGAATTATGCTGATCCGGCTAATGGCATGTTAGGTTATGCCTTCTCAAACGGAACTTCTTTCTCATTCGAAACAGCAGACAATACCTCGCAAACCGGTTGGTTTTCCTCGTTAGCATTTGATAATAGTGGAACTCCTTATATCAGCTATTACGATTATGGTACTGGTGACCTTAAACTAGCCACCAGAATTAGCAGCGATAACTGGACATCTCAGACTGTGGACAGTACTGGTGATGTCGGGCGGTGGACTTCTCTAGCCATCGACATCAACAACGTGATCCATATTGGTTATTTTGACAAAACCCACAATCAAATAAAGTATGCCCGGTATGACGGCTCTTGGACTTATGATATGCTGGACAATGCAGGCGACCAGGCATTAAGCTTGGCTTTGGATTCGAATAACAATCCCCATATCGCCTACTACAGCTCCAGCAGCACTCCTAAATATGTAAGCCATGATGGATCCGACTGGGGTCCATATGAGACTATTCCTGATATCGGTGTTGATGTCGACACCGGGTGGTGGAATTCACTGGCATTCGATGGTTCGAATAATCCTCATGTTGCTTGTTTTCAGTACGGTAGCAACAACGGTAATCCGTTTAATCTAATATATTACACCTGGTCTGATGGTGATTGGTCGGTTTCTACGCTCGAAGACGAAGGTGATGTCGGGTCAAATACCTCCCTGGCTCTTGATTCAACCGGACATCCTTTTATCGTACATCAGAATAATACAACCCATACCCTGGAGTGTGTTACCACCGCCTGGCCGGTTGTCACCTCCAGCAGTGCTACTGATATTACCACCGGCAGTGCCACGCTGCATGGTAACCTGGCTTCCTTAGGTGTGGCATCTACGGCGACGGTCTCCTTTGAGTATGGGCCAACGACTGGCTACGGTAGTACCGCCGCGGGAAGCCCTGCCACATTAACCACAACCGGTACTTTCAGTGCTTCAGTCACCGGTTTGACCGCCGGCCAACTTTATCACTTCCGGGCAAAAGCCGTCAGCGCTGGCTATCCGGATACTTACGGTGCCGACATGACATTTACGGTCGGGACACAACCTCCGCAAGTTACTACTACCGATCAGGATCCGACCCAGGTATCTAATACCTCCGCCTTGGTCAGCGGCAACCTGGCATCAATGGGTTCGGCGACCAGTGTCGATGTGTACTTCGAATACGGTCTAGACACGAATTACGGCAATTCAACTTCAACACAGACATTGACCGCCGCTGGGCCTTTCAGTATCTCCATCACCAGTTTGAATCCAGGAATTACTTATCACTTCCGGGCCAAGGCAAATGGCGGGCTCAGTGGCAATGCCACCGGTTCAGATAAGACATTCACCACCAAGACGGGGCCTGGTGTCACCACGGTCGCGCCTACCGGCACCGATATCCAGACAACTTCGGCCATTCTTCGGGGTGAATTAACGTCCTTGGGTACTGCGACATCAGCAAATCTATATTTCCAGTATGGACCGGATACTAATTATGGTAACTCAATACCAGCGACACCCCCATCATCAGCAACTCCTACTACTTTTACTGCCACGATCACCGGATTAACACCGGGTGCAACTTATCATTTCCGGGCTGTCGCTAATGGCGGAGATAGCGGTACCAATTATGGGGAAGACAGGCAGTTTAATGCCCTAATACCACCATCGGTAACGACAGATGCAGCAAGTAATATCACCTTAAATTCTGCAAGATTGAATGGGACATTATCGCAGCTTGGTAACACGGATTCAGTAATTGTTTCCTTTGAATATGGACAAACCACGGCTTACGGATCGTCAGTAACTGCCACTCAATCACCCATGACTGGTATCGGTGTGTTTAGTGCCGATATCTCTTCATTAGCTTCAGCAACAGATTACCATTTCCGGGCTGTCGCTAATGGCGGTATTAACGGCTTCGTCTATGGCAATGATGTTATCGTTCATACCGGTTCAACCAGCCCCTCCGTAACTACTGATAACGCAACGAATGTAACCAATAACTCAGCATCAGTCGCCGGAAGCCTGACGGACTTGGGTACGGCAACCACCGTAAATGTCTCTTTCGAATACGGCTTAACTAACAGTTATGGTAGTGTGACGGCTCCTACTACCATGACGGCAACCGGTATTGTAAATGGTACAATTACCGGCCTGTTACCCGGACGGACTTATTACTTCCGTGCTAAAGCTGACGGAGGCGCTCATGGAGCCGGTTATGGCGTTGAAATGACCTTTTTGACGGAAATACCGCCAACGGCGACTACAAATATTGCGACAAGTATTTTGACGAATACCGCTACCTCGAACGGTCAACTTGATGACATGGGTACCGCAACCACCGTAGATGTATCTTTTGAATATGGACTGGATACCAATTATGGAACTACAACCACTACTCAGACGATGTCTGACACCGGTGACTATAACATCAATATCGGTGGTTTAATACCGGGCGCGACATATCACTTCCGGGCCAAAGCGGACGGCGGCCTATGCGGTATTGGTTACGGTAGCGACAGATTATTTCAAACCGTGTTTACTCCTCCCACAGTACTTACCGGCAGCGCCGTGCCGTTGAGCACGGCCTCGACGACTCCGTCGGCCGACGGA
>CAZSHH010000160.1:0-3009 GCA_964606525.1 uncultured Dehalococcoidales bacterium | reverse complement strand
ATGCCCGGGAGCACTGGCACCATCAACCAGTGGACTAACCGGTTCAAAATCAAAGGAGCGGCAGATGATTCCATTAACCATGGCTGCTGTGCCCACGGGTAGTCTATCTCCATGAACGAGCACCCGCCCTTCCGGTTTACCACCCCAATCACGGACTATTTTTAACAGTTCAGGGTTGCCACTATCGTTGGCACCGCATATAAGGCACCCGATAGTATCAATGATACGGTCTTTGGCATGTTCGACAGCGGTTTTGGGAATATTCTCCAGCCGTGTCTTTAAGATATTGTCGATCATTTTTTCAAGGTATATACCATGTTCATTATGACTCATTTCTATGCTCCTGCAGTTCAGGCTAGATACGTATAACAACAAATAAGTCTATTATTTCCCCAATAAAGCTGTAAGTTGAGAGATGTCGTCAACGTTTTCAAAATCCAAAACCATATCTTTAACTTTGGAGATGGTACTCTGCGGATATTGTGCATAAACAGCACATTTGGTAAATTTTGCGATCAGTTCTTCGGGTGATTGAGGGTTTTGTGGTTCTCCTTTAGGGTGATCTACCTTACAGCTATAAGTCTTCCCGTCCTTCATGTGCAATACTGCTTCCTGGTAACCAAAGGGACCAGCATGATACTGCTCTTCAACGACGGTATATTTTAGTCTGCGCATTAATTCCCTGGTGTCCGGGTCTTTAACAGCTTCGTCGGTGAAGAAATCAAACCTGATTTCACCATGTATTAATGCCCGGCAGAGGCAATAACCCATGTTGAATCTTCCCTGAACGCCATTTTGGGGGTCGGGTGGGGATGAATTACGGGCTAAAGCCCCGGGTTGCCGGAATTCAATAGTCTCGATTTGCCGCCAATCGAACGGATGCTGCTGCTTGAGCAACTGGCCAGCGTAAGCGCCGAAATGAGAAATATGAGCACAGGGATAGTATTTAAACATTAGCCCAGGACTGAGCAGGTTCCAGGGATTTCCCAGGGATTGCAGGCTTTCCTGCTGTACTTTCTCAGGAACCATACCGGATTTTCCAGAGAAGCCATTGTAGAAGCCGCCAGGGCCTTCGAGAATACCCGGGTAGGTAGCGGTATATCCTTTTTGTGCCAAGATAACCGCTTCGATAGCATTACGTGCAGCATCACCGCCGTGAATATGGCCGGCCATGGAGCCAAAATTCCGCATGGTACCACTGGACATAGTAGTAGCGGTGCCTAAAGCCATCATCATTTTGTACTCATCAAGCTTAAGCAGCTTAGCCAAGGCAATAGTTCCTCCCAGCACTCCCAACACACCTGTCCAGTCCCAACCAAAACTGCCGACACCCTTATCGACCAGGAGCAGGCCTGTTTTACCATAGGCTTCGATACCAAGGCAGTAAGCGGTTAAGATATCTTTCCCCGGTAGATGATTTTTTTCGCTGACGGTAAGTAGTCCGGAGAAAGTACCTGCCGTGGGATGAGCCAGCCCGGCATTGGGAAAGTCAAGGCAGTCGTCATAGTCCTGGACATGTGCCGAGGTTCCGTTAGCCAAGGCTGCCATGGAGCAACTGGCTTTATACCGACCCCCGATGACCGTGGCTTCAGCTGGCGATTGACTCTCTCTGACCATTTCACTCATTATTTTACCTGATGGTTCCTGGCTGCCAGCCATGGTTACGGCGAGATAGTCCAGTATCGCCCACTTGGCGGCACTTATCAGTTTTGGCGATAAATCTCGATAATCAGTTTTACATACGAATTGAATAAGGCCTTCCGTGAACATAATGGGTTCCTCCTTTGCCAGACATAAAAAACACTGACATTATAATACGAAACGAGGGATTCATCACTTAGATGAATCCCTCGTTATCAGGCTTTATGTTGTTCTCAACGTTTCCTAATAACCGGATTTTGTTTTTAAGTCCTGGTCAAGCCAGACCCACTTAGCCCAACCGTAGTTATTAAGGATACCGACTGCGGTTTCTCCGTGATAATTCTTGAGCCATGGCTGCCATAATTGGGTACCAACCTGGGACGGGGTACTGATGATCCAGCATTCTTCATACATAATTGCTTGTAGCTGCTTGTGGATCTGGGCGCATTTAGCATCGTCACCAGCATTGAAGGCTTCCAACATGTCAGCCTTACCGTTTTCCAACCGGCTATCGACGATGTAGCTGATGTTGTAACCGCCGCCGGAACCCTGGGTCGAGACCATGGTGCGGAAAGTGCCTGGACTGGCAAAACCGGCGAAGAACATATCTTCGTAATCGCGGGAATACCACCGGTTATTGTAAACACCGATTTCCAGAGGTTTGATGTCGATAGTAACATTGATCTTGGCCCACATGTCTTTGATGACGGCCAGATAGTCTACATTGGCCTCATTGTTCTGGGTGTAGATAGTAGCGCTGAAGCCATCCGGATAGCCTGCGTCAGCCAGCATCTGTTTGGCTTTGACTGGATCATATTTATATATATCCTGAGTTTCAGCCGAAGCATCTTTAAGTTCTAAATAGTTAGCTTTGAGGTCAGGCAGTGGAGAAATATCCCATGAAGGATATACTGCTTTACCTTCGTACAGGTCATTCACAATGGTATCATAATCGACTGCCTTGGTCAGAGCCTGGCGTACCTGCTTCTTGCTGTAAGGCGAGTCAGCTTTGTCAGTCCGCATATGGATATGGCCTGGAGCTGTTGACCCTGGGATTTCCAGGACTTGAATATCTTTACGGACACTAGTAACCGTCTTGGTATCATCTATGCCGACCGGGAAACCGCTGGAAGCATCCAGTTTACCGGTGCGGATGGCGGACAAATATGTTGAACTATCCGTGATAATTATTACTTTAACATTGTCAACATAAGGTAGTTGATCGCCTTTGCCCGGACCAATGGGGTTTTTATCCCAGTATTTCGTGTTTTTAGCAAAACTTAAAGTACTACCAGAAACGTAATCTTGGAGCATGAAGGCTCCAGTACCGTGGTTATGCCGCCAATCCTTCATATCGCCCCATTTGTC
>CAZSHH010000159.1:0-3042 GCA_964606525.1 uncultured Dehalococcoidales bacterium | reverse complement strand
CACATCAAAATTGCCAATACAACGTTTATTTTGGTACTGATTTATACTGTTGCCACGACACTGGTGCTATTCCTTTTTCGAGCCCAAATCTCCAACCTCCTGGCGATTTCAATAGACTTGTTCTATTTTGCTTTGGCTACTGCCGTACTGGATGTTTTGTATAACGTAGCCACCAGCACGCAGCGGGGTACCGGTAAAATGCGTGTCTTTGCCCTGATCCAACCAGCTTTAGGGATAATTTTACTTGGTGGTTTTCTGATATTTATCTTCAATAACGAAAAATCTTTCCGTGCGATGGCTTATCCGCAAATAATCGGTTTTGGCGTATGCGGCATATTAGCCATGATTTCACTGGGCAGGCGATTTTTCCACTTTGTTTTTGACCGGTCATGGGCGTCGGTACTGGCCAGGTATGCTTTTTTTGCTTTTATCGCCGGTTTATCTTCTGCACTGTATACCAACATGGGGAAATTTTTAATCGGCAGGTACATGACGGACGCTGACGTGGGCATTTATAATGCCTATTATTCCCCCACGATAAATGTGGCTTCAGTACTTTTTATCACCTTTAATTTAGTCTTTTTCCCGGCGGCTTCTAAATATAAGGATAAAGCATCGATCCTGAAAAAAATGGACCGGCTGGTACCTTATCTTTTCCTCCTGGGCATGCCCCTGGTTTTCATCCTCGAATTCGTTATCCTGAAACTTTACGGGGAGAAGTATCCCATCAATTTGATGTTGATGGTAGTTTTCGCGGTCGCGGCAATACTCATCATGTATTATGGCATCTATTCAACGGTATTTAATTCTGAAGGGCTGAGAGGTATCAAATTGACTAATATCAGTGTAGGAACGATCGCCTTGCTGGATATTATCCTCAGTATTCTTTTGATACCCAGGCTAGGTCTACTTGGTGCCGTAGGTGCTATTGCCCTGTCCTTTTTCGCGGGTATCATGTGCTTACGCATATTAAGGAGAAAACTGGTGTAACGAACCGTTTTAGCAATAAAAAAACCGGGAGAGGTATTTACCTCTCCCGGTTTTTTTCTGATCAAAATTTACTTATCTGT
Organism: uncultured Dehalococcoidales bacterium; assembly: GCA_964606525.1. Taxonomy (GTDB): domain Bacteria; phylum Chloroflexota; class Dehalococcoidia; order Dehalococcoidales; family UBA2162; genus JBBITI01. The sequence continues at coordinate 1,972 of CAZSHH010000159.1, read as the reverse complement.
TTATATCTTTTTTCTACTTCTGATAATTCTAATAATAAAGTAGGCTAATATACCGATCACGATGAGGCCGGCGACGACGTAAATTATGATTAACCAGGCACTTGTGCCTCCGCCTGGCGGTGTCGTGGTAGGTACCGGCGTGGTTGATGTCGGGGTGGGAGCTTCAATCTGGAAGGACGTTTTTGCCCCGTTGATATCGACAAGGTAGTTCCCCGGGGTATCTTCGTTAACGGTAAAAGAAACCGACTGTTCTGAACCGGCCGGGACATCTACGGTCTTACTGGACTCAGTGACGCCGTTAATTTTTAGTATAACCACGTAGGAGCCCTGGGTTCCGCCGGTGTTAGATACCTTAACACTGATGTTAATGTCCTTACCCGGCAAGCTGCTGGATGGACTGGCGGTGATACCGGATACGGAAAACTCGGCCGGTTTCGGGGGAGGCGGAGTGGTTGGGGGCGGAGCATTCTTGCCGAACAGGGCATACTGGCTGAAGTGGCCGATCTGGGCGGTCACACTGTGTGCTGCCTGGTCGACGACACTGTCCAGCAACTGCCATTTTGATTCCGTGGTATTGTAGACCCCGATGGCGAGGCTGTTAATATCGATCTCACTGGAGAGGGCGGTTGCATCATAGAAGAGGGTTATGGAGATCGCAGGAGTGAAAGTAGCCCCGGCGGGGGTGATCTCGTAGACCTTACTCAATAGTTCAATATCATTCTGCCCACCCGGAACGGTGTCTACCGGCAAGATCTTAATATGGTTTAGCGCTTGATTATCAGCGGTACGGGCCAGTACCCCTTTAGCCACAGTCAACTGGACCAGGTTGTCTTCGGACTTGATAATAGCCGGGAGATTGAACAGGCCTTCATAGTTGATATATGGGCTTAAGGAAGTAACTCCCGGCCCGGCAGGAACACCACCACCGCCGCCACCACCACCCCAACCTCCTGAACTTACCTGTACGGTGGTAAAGGTCTTTTCTTCTCCGTAATAAAACCCTTGTGCCCCGCCGTCTACCCTGGCACGGAAACAATAAAGGGTGCCGGGAGATAACCCGGCCAAGTCGGTACTAACCAGACCTGCGTTCGGCATGAGTATAGAGTTGGTAACACTACCATAGGCGGAAGTATTGCCGTACTCAAAAACAACGCTGACCGGCGGGGTAGACAATCCCATATCCGACAAATTAGCGTTCAGGGTAGCTGAAGTATATGATACCGCTGAGGCGTCGTAGGTCACGATCAGGGGAGGCGTGAAGGTAGTAAATGTCTGGTCACTTCCGGAAGCTATCCCGCTGTAACCGCCATCTGCTTTGGCCCGGAAATGATAGACTGTGCCTCGGGTCAAGCCGGTGATAGTGGCGGTAAAAGCTCCGGTGCCGTCAAACGCAACCGGAGTTGTGGTGCTGCCATATGCGGTGGACGGGCCGTATTCAAAATATACATTTATGGTTGAAGCGGTTCCCCTGGTATTCAGGTTACCGATGACCAAAGCCGAGTAACCAGTCAATTCGCTGATATTATCACTGGTACTCACTGTCGGTGGTACGGCTACGGTTACCAACGTCAAGACATTGCCGTAACCGATGCCGCAGAGTCCGCCGTCAGCTTTAGCCCGGTATTGATAGCGAGCCCCAGGGATAAGCCCGGTAATAACGGCACTATATCCTCCGGTTCCCGGCATTATTTGAGATGTTGACGTACTCCAATCAGGTAGAGGAGTAGTATCTAACCGGTATTCGAAAGAGACATTAATGGTTGTTGCAGTACCACGATTTCCTAGATTTCCATAAAGGGTCGCCTGGTTTGTTAAAACATCTGCAGTTACGGTTGATACTGTAGGAGTAACTTCGGTGGTGAATTCCGAATCTGATCCGTAAGCTGCTCCATGCGCCCCACCATCAGCTACTACACGGAAATGATAGTTTGTTCCTTGATTCAATCCGGTAATTTCGACATTAAAGGCTCCG
>CAZSHH010000158.1:0-3200 GCA_964606525.1 uncultured Dehalococcoidales bacterium | reverse complement strand
CTGTACCGTAGCCTTTACTCCAGTACTCTTTTTCTCCGATAGCGATGCCGAAGGTAGCGTAATGGTCCCTGGGATGTATACCGTCCAGGCTGATGGAACCGATAGCCTTATTCCCGTTATTTTCGATTGCCTCGATTACAAAATACACATCCGTCCCCGGATTGTTGGCCAGGTTTTCTATCCATTTTCCTTCGGCCATCTCCGTCATCGGCAGGTATAAGGTCAAGTACTGGATCACCTCCGGGTCATTGAACCACTTCACGAAGTAAGCCAGGTCCGACCTCCGGAAAGGCCGTAGTTCTACTTGATGCCCTTTTAACATCCTGTTGCCTCCTGTCTATTGTGAAAAATGAAAAGCCCGGGTTTTTCTGTTTCCCGGGCTTTGGATGCAGTAGTGATTTCTTTTTACTAGTTTTCTGTGATGTTACAGACACCCAAAGCCCGATAACTGCCTTCAGCAGCGATAGCAGCGGAACAACCGGCATACATGTACTGACAGTGGTGGTTATTCTGGCGGGCAGATGCCTGTGTTATCATAGGATGGCATTCTATCATCACTTGTGAATTTATGTCAAGGATTGTCCGGCAGGATTTTCGAAATATAAACCTGTTGGGATTTTCACCATTCGTTACTAAATTGTAACCTTTCACACTCATAAGAGATCAGCGACGTCCGGCTGGAAATCTTGTATCGGGATATTCTGAACGGTTACAATATAACATGGGTATTTTAATAACGGACACAACCCTTCGTGACGCTCATCAATCCCTGATTGCCACCCGCATGCGCACCCGCGATATGCTCCCCATCGCTGAAAAACTGGATAAAGTCGGTTTCTTTTCCCTGGAGATGTGGGGCGGCGCTACTTTCGATTCCTGTATCCGTTACCTGAACGAAGACCCCTGGGAAAGGCTGCGGGAACTGCGCTCCCGGATCAAGAACACCCGCCTCCAGATGCTGCTGCGGGCGCAAAACCTGGTCGGCTACCGCCACTACAGCGATGACGTCCTGCGCGAGTTCATCCGCCTTTCGGTAAAGAACGGCATTGATGTCTTCCGTATCTTCGATGCCTTGAACGACCTGCGCAACATGGAGATGGCAATCAAGGCCGCGAAAGAACACCGGGCCCATGTCCAGGGCACTATCAGTTACACCACCAGCCCGGTACATACCATTGCCGGTTTTGCCGAGATGGCTGTCCAGCTGGAAGCGATGGGTTGCGACAGCATCTGCATTAAGGACATGGCTGGCCTTATTTCTCCGCAAGCTGCTGCCGACCTGGTGAAAGCGATCAAGCAGAATATTAAAATACCCCTCGACCTGCATTCGCACTGCTCCAGCGGCATCGCACCGATGAGTTATCAAGCGGCGGCGGAAGCCGGCGTCGATATTGTCGATACAGCGTTCTCGGCCTTTGCCTGGGGTACCTCTCAACCCCCCACCGAGAGTATCGTGGCTGCTTTTAAGGGCACTACGTACGATACCGGCCTGGACCTGGAAAAACTGTATGACATCGGTGAGTATTTTGCTTCCCTGGCGAATAAATACCGGCCTCTTTTTACCGCCGAAGCAACCCGGCCGAATATCAATGCCTTGATACACCAGATCCCGGGCGGGATGCTTTCGAACCTGGTCAGCCAGCTTCGGGAGCAGGATGCCCTGGGCCGCATGGGCGAGGTACTGGCGGAGATTCCCCGCGTCCGCCAGGACCTTGGTTATCCGCCGCTGGTCACGCCGACCAGCCAGATCGTAGGTACCCAGGCGGTGTTGAATATTTTAGCCGGTGCCCGTTATAAACAGGTCACCCAGGAAGTCAAGGCTTATTTCCTCGGCCAGTACGGCCGTCCGCCGGGAATCATCAATGAAGAGATCCGCAGCCTGGTTATCGGCGAAGAAAAACCTATTTCCGTACGCCCGGCCGATACTATCGTTCCAGAAATAGACAAGCATAAAGCTGAAGCAGCCCGGCTGGGCATCCTGCACCAGGAAGAGGACCTTTTAACTTATGCGCTATATCCGCAAGTCGCGGTGAAATTCCTGCGCGGTGAAGCCAAAGAAGAAGCAGTACCCAGTCCCTCCGTTACCACAGCGGCTTCTTCTGTCCCGGAATTGCCCAGTGAGTTCAGCGTGGATGTCGATGGTGAGATTTTCAACGTGAAAGTAGCCTCGGTTATCGGCCGGACCCTGGAAGTTGGGGAATCTCAAGGTAGCAAAAAAGCGCTTAAGGGCGCCGTCCCGGCACCGATGCAAGGGATGATATTGTCGATCAAGGCTAAAGTTGGGGACAGGGTTAAAGAAGGCGACGTGCTGGCGATGATCGAAGCCATGAAGATGCAAAATGCCCTACGTGCCCCTCATGCCGGAGTAGTCCGTGAGGTGCTGGTACATGAGGGTGAAGTCGTGAAGTCCGATGATCCTGTGATGGTGATAACGGGGTGATCAAGAAAATTCTGGTTGCCAACCGGGGTGAGATCGCTGTCCGGGTGATGCGCGCCTGCCGTGAACTGGGTATCGTGTCGGTGGCGGTATACTCCGATGCCGACGCCAATGCTATCTTTACCAAGTATGCCAACGAAGCTTTTTATCTCGGGGCGTCCCATGCTGCCGATAGTTATTTGAACATCGGTAAAATCATCAAGGTAGCCAAAGACTGCGGCGCCGATGCCATTCACCCGGGATATGGTTTCCTTTCGCAGAATCCGAATTTTGCCTATGCCTGTGAACGTGCCGGCATCAAATTCATAGGTCCGTCCAGTAAGGTATTAGCCCTCATGGGCAATAAGATCGCGTCCCGGCGGGAAATGAAGAAAGCCGGCGTCCCCACCGTACCCGGGACCGAAGGCCAGGTAACCGATGCCAGCCAGTTGAAAGCGGTCGCCGCAGAGATCGGTTTTCCCCTGATGATAAAGCCCTCCGGCGGTGGCGGCGGCATCGGCATGACCGTGGTTAACAGCGAACACGAACTGGAGCATGCTCTCGAATCCGCCCGCTCGATCGCCAACAGCACCTTTGGCCTTTCCGAAGTCTATATCGAAAAATATCTCCCCCAACCCCGCCACATCGAGTTCCAGATCCTTGCCGATACCCACGGCAACGTGGTGCACCTCGCCGAGCGCGAGTGTTCCATCCAACGACGCTACCAGAAATTGGTGGAAGAGTGTCCTTCGCCCGCCATTACCCCGGAACTGCGCCGGGAAAT
>CAZSHH010000157.1:0-3253 GCA_964606525.1 uncultured Dehalococcoidales bacterium | reverse complement strand
GCCGTCACATTGATGTCCTCACCCGGATTAACCATATTCGGCGCTGCAGTTACCAACCGGGTCGGAGAAACGGTAGCAACATTCGGCAATAGGGTATGCGTGTCAGCGATGATACCATTTGTGCCATCACCGGGCAGATATGACCTGACGTATTCGAAAGTAGCATCATCAGCTGTGATATGAACACGGAGATAACCTGAGTTCTGGATGATACTGATAGCAGCGGGATAAAGCCCTTCATTATAACCATAACTATAAGGTTCCCAGGCATAACCGGCATCGTCCGGTTTCGGACATTCGATGTAGGCAATGCCATCCAGTTCTTCATAGGCATACATGTGGTCATGGCCATGAATATAAGCAGTAACGTTATTGTTGACCATCAACTGGTGAACAGGAACATCCCATCCCTCGGAAGCTGGACGTTCGGTATCCCAACCCCAGGTAGTATTGTCGGAATTGTAACCACCCCATTCGAATAAACGCGCTGCCGAGATACCACCACGGCCATAGTTCGTTTCGCCACCAGTCACTTGATGTGACATGACAAACTTATATTTCGCAGTACTATTTTCCAGTGTCTGCTTGAGCCATAGATATTGGTCGATACCCAAGGACCAATCCCAGCGGTCACCGGAAGCTTCGCCGTCCTGGCCTTCGCCACCATAACCTTCACCACCTTCATTCGGCCAGGTCATCGAATACTGGAAAGGATCAATGACGACAAAGAGGGCATCACCCCAGGTCCAGGCATAATAGTCTTCACGGTTCGTATCGCCGCCAATAGGACTGGATAAAGGATCGGTATTACCGGTATAAAAACCGTCAGGAACCGGATTCGGATAGTATAATTTTCGGTATTTCATGCCGACGAGGGCGAGGCTCTGGTCGGGGACAGTAAAGACGTCATCGAAGTTCCAACCTTCCTCGTTCTCATGGTTGCCCAGGGCAAGGAATATCGGAGTTGAATCACCAATTATACCCCAATACGGCCGCTGCACTAAGTAGGCAGCTTTAGCCTCAGCATCGGTCATCCCAGTACCCAACGGAGAAGGATCCATGGCAAAAGTATCGCCGAGGTCAATATGGAAATCAGGATCATCGGCATCGATATTATTGATGGTCTGAGTATAAAGATCTTTCTCATCCTGAGTCTGCCCGCCGTATTGCCCAAGATGAGAGTCGGAAACGATGGTGAAAGTAAACGACTCACCCTGGGTACGCTGTGTCTGGAAGTTAGATTCGGTCAAAGGGACCGGAGAAGCACCCGGGTTAGCGATGAACAATATCCGGTAGAAGTATTTGCTGTTAGCGGAAAGCCCATCGATGACGACCTCTACAGGTACTTCAGCAGTACAGGTGAAATTAGCGGTATGACCATCATATACGCCTGAAGTGAGGCCATATTCAATAGATAATTCACCCGAGAGGTTCGGGATGATATTTGCAGTGACAGAATGATCGGTCGGCCGGCCAAGAAGAACATTGAAATCAGGCATATCTGCCGTACCACTGACAGCGACATTCCGGGTAGCGGCACCGCTGCTGGTATGAGTGATACTCCCGGTTGAAGTACCTGTCGAAATACGACTAAATCGTACGTATATAGTAGTTACTGCGACCATACCATCAGATGGCACCAGGTTTAACGAGGTACCAAAACCATTTCCGCTGGTTAGGGAAATCTGGAAATCAACCGGAGCGGTGATAGTAATATCATCAGTTAAGTTAATACCCGACACCGTATAGTTTTGTTCCGCTGAAGGAAGCCCGGGAATCCCGGTGAAAGCACTTAAAGGAGTGCCACCAACAATGATCCTGGGAACATCTCCTGCTTCCTCTGCCCGGAAAGTAGCGATGATGGAAGCATGGTCACGCGAGGTCATACCCGTTTTTGAGGCGGTATAAGAACCAGTCTCGGATACGATGCTGAAACCCATCGATACTGTGATGTTGGTATCAGCAGTACCACCGGTAGTGCCGCGGCGAGGACCGGGTGCGAAAGAATTCTGCCAGGTACCGGCAGCATCACCTTCAGGACCCTCGGTACCAATGACACCAATCAGTAATTCATCCGCCTGTGTTGTCGTTGCAGTAGTACCGGAAGTAGCTGTGGTGCTGGCGTCATTTTCACCAGTGCTGGTCTGATCCAGTACATCTTCATCAGCCAAGCCATAGAAGACACTGGCGACGGCTGCCCGGGCAGTAACTGAGGCATTGGCCGTGATAGTAATAGTACTGCCAGAGGGTAAAGCATTGACATTATAAGCAGCAAATAAATATGTACGCAGTTGGCCGGAGTTTAGTCCGAGAGCTATTTCACTATATATATTCCCTGCAGAATCGGTGACGGTAAGCGGAGGAAGGCTCTGATTCGGATCTGTGGCATAGGCAACGATAATATCGTCACCATCAGCTGCCGCCGCCGTGGTGGTAATAGCCAAACTGGTACCGGATGTCGTCGAAACAGCAGAACCCAGATCACCTACATAGGTGATAGTGCCCGGCGGAGCAGTCACGAAATGGGCAGTTACAGATTTATCGCCGTCTATAGTGATACTGGCAGGATTGGTATTTCCGGTAAGGTCACCACTCCAATGGTCAAAAATATATCCCGAAGCCGGTGTGGCTGAGACATTAACGGCGCTGCCTTCAACATACGAATGATTCCCGACACCAGGATTGGTGGTGCCGGCGCCGCTTGGATCTACATCCATAGTTAGATTATGAGTAGGACCACTGGTTGGTGACATATTATACGAATAAGCCGGGGTTGAGCCGTTGTAGCGGATGAAGTCGACGGTGGTTTGAGAAGGAGCGACGGTAACCTTCAGACGGCCGGCACCCTGGGTAGAATCAGCCCAAATCGTCTTTCCGGCGTTGCCACCGGTAGTATACATTCCGAAGGAACCGGCAAAGCTTGCTGAAGGTACTGCCTGATAAACAATACCATCCAGCATCTCATAAGCATACTGGTGATCATGGCCGTGGAAGAAAGCGGTCACACCATTTTCGATGAAGATCTGGTGAACCGGAGTTCCGTTCGGATGTTCGGCATCGACTCCCCATCCAGGCCGCTCTGTAGAAAAACCCCAGGTGGCGCCATCGGTATTATTGCCACCCCATTCCACCAGATGAGCTGAGTCAACCCCGCCGTGTCCGTAATTCACCTGGTTCGGACTGGAAAGATCATTGCCGCCCACGATCTGGTGGGAGAAGATGAATTTATATTTGGCATCACTGTTTTCCAGGG
>CAZSHH010000156.1:0-3272 GCA_964606525.1 uncultured Dehalococcoidales bacterium | reverse complement strand
GTATGCAGCCACAAATTATGGTGTATCAACTGGTCATATTCTCCCGGTTCTGTAGCAAGGACATGTATCGTACGGCATTTATTGAAGAGGCGGGAGATACGGCCGCTTTTCATGGTGTCAAGGGTATTCCTGATCATATTAAGGTCGCCGGTACCAGCGCCATGTTCAATCTGCATCATATAGGTAATTTGACGGATATCTTCAATGTCGATGCCGGGCGCCGGTAAAGTGAGTAAAGCGGAAACACCGTTGCCGACACAGGTAAATACCAAGTCTTTTTCTGTTAATCCAGCAGCTATTTCCTTTATCTTTAAACAACCACGGACGCAATCGATATCAGGAACCGGATGGGCCCCCAGCGTTACTGTTATTTTTTTTAAGATGACCGGATGGCCTTTTTTATCGATAACATGGCCGCCGGTAAGCCGGTCTCCCAGGACATCCTCAATTGCTTTGGCTACCCGTTGGATGCCTTTACCGGCTCCAAAAACAAATATACGGTCGATTTTATTACAATCGATGATTTCTGCACCAAACGCAGGCGATCCAACCGGCTCAAATTCATTTTGTCCGACTGAAAGAATATTCCTGTTTAAAACTAATAATTTTGTCGTATTATAGTATGGGTCTGCTGCCTGCATACCGGCTTCGAGTATTTGTACAATATCCTTTCTAACCGGAATATTGCCGTGAGATACCAGGTCACCAGAATTCAGAATTCTTTGTTCAGGTAGATAAAAGGCCATAGAGCACTCCTATACTTATCAGGATTGAAGGTTACGGAAACCTTTAAGCCCTTGCCTGCCCAGGAAACGAGCACGGCTGCCAAGTTCAATCTCGATTTGCAGGAAGCGGTTGACGGTCGGTCCCATACCACCGCCACTCATGATGCCGCTGTTTAAACCTACACCATAATCAGCAATAGCATCGCCTTCACCCCGGCTGGCACACGGGGCCACACCATACCCATGACGGTAGGCCAACTGTACAGCATCGAATGCTTCAGTAATGGTGCCGATTTGATTCACTTTCAGCAGCATGGTATTACAAGCTCCAACTGCAATACCATGTGCGAGACGTTCGGTATTAGTGGTAAATAAATCATCGCCCATGACATTTATACCCAACTCACGAGTAAGAATAGCGTGGCCGGCATAATCATTCTCATCAAGGGGATCTTCAAGAATCATTATGGGGTATTTAGAGATGATGTATTTATAATAATCGATCATGTCTTGTCTGGTTTTATCCACACGGGAAAACAGCCCGGAATAGACCTGTTTTTCCTGATCATAATAAGTACTGGCGGCAATATCGGCCTGAATCCCAATTTTCCCTTCGTAACCGGCGACTTTAATTGAGTCTAGCATGATATCCCATAACTCGGTATCCTGGTCAACTAACGCGGCATCGACATTGGTAAAACTAAACATTGCCTCACCCGTGGCAGTGAGGTTAAATTTCTTTCGGATCAAACGAATAAGGGTACTTGCAGTATCCCAACCGGCATAAGCTGCTTCGGAGAAGGTTTGAAAACCATGACAAAGGAAAGTGTAAGTCGGTTTGCCACCGGATTTCTGCCCCCCGCCGTAACGGTGACTACCTCTTAAAGCCGGCACGTCAGGAACCGGTAATACGCAAGCTTTAATCCCGCCGATATGTTGGTAAAGCGGTATTCCCAGGCTGGCAGCTCCAGCTTTCAGGACAGCACCCGAGACGCTGGCAGTAGCATTGCCACCAAGCCGTGACTTGTTATTAGTCCCATCCAACTGCAACATAAGATTGTCGATACGACGTTGATCGGTGGCATCTTTGCCAATCAAGGTAGGAGCAATAATATCATTTACGTTATTTACAGCGTTCATGACCCCTTTACCACCCCAACGCTTGCCGCCATCATAAACAAACCGGATTTCATGTTCTCCGATAGAGGTTCCGGCTACAGCTTCCGCGGTCCCCCGGGCGCCGTTTTCTGTAATAACAGTCGTTTCAACTGCCGGGTGTCCACGGACGGATAATATTTCACGGGCACGTACTGATTTAATTCTAGAATCGCTTCTCAACAATATCTCCGATCGACAACTGTAAATGTATAAATGATCATTAAAAAATGTTGCCGCACTGTGATCGATCGTGTGAGATTATAATACCTAAAAGGTGTCAGTTCAAAAAAGTTAAGATATTAGTGCAAATATTTATGGGAAATTAAGAGTCTATTGCAGCAAACGGATCACCTTGTCATTCGCCAGGGCGTTCCGGGCGGCTTGCTCACCAAGGGAAATAGCCTGGCGCGCATTATTGTATTGCCAAAAACCTACCTGGGAGACGTCCGGACTAATGGCGATATCGGCTTCTTTTAAGTTTTCAACGGCGACATGATATTCCGCAATGGTAATAGTCTGACTCAGGACATCAATCAGGCGAGGGGTTTTTGATGATATCACTGCGTTGTCTTTATTCTTGTTTGACCTGGAAAGGGTTTTGTTTTTGCGGGACATCAAGGGACGATGAGCAACTAAAAAATTCCTGGTGGCAGTATCAACATCAACGATGTGTGATTTCAGGTTATGTGTGGATATTGCGGACATTGTGATATCGTTGTCATTTCCCAGTTTCGGGGTATCGCATTCAGGATAAGATTGAACGTGATCAGGAGAACACAGGAGCTTACCGGGTTCCGGTATCACATTGACGCCGATGACGATATCAGCCCCCATCTCGCGGCATACGCTAACCGGAACGCTGTTCACCAATCCTCCGTCAACCAGATATCTCCCGGAGGTAAAAACCGGAGTGAATATGCCAGGTATCGAGATGCTGGCCCTGATGGCTTCGATAAGAGAGCCTTCTTTGATCACGACTTGTTCGCCGTTGATGATATTTGTAGCGACGCAAGAAAATGTATATGCAAGTTGTTCAAATGTCAGGTCACCGATAATCGATTTTAGTAAGGCGACCACTTTTTTGCCCTGGAAAAGACCGCTGACGGGAATTGTCATGTCAACGAGGGTGATCAATTTTTTCCAATTGAGGCCGAGGACGAGTTGTTCCATTTCTAATGGTTTTTGCCCACCGGCATATAGGGCTCCAACGATGGCGCCGATACTTGTCCCGGATATTACATCCGGATATATACCGTTCTCTTCCAAAACCTTCAGAACGCCGATATGTGCCAACCCCCGCGCACTACCTCCTCCCAGAGCATAACCGATTTTTCTTTTTGCCTTTGCCATTACTGAACCCTAATACTATAACTATTCAGAGTGATATTA
>CAZSHH010000155.1:0-3607 GCA_964606525.1 uncultured Dehalococcoidales bacterium | reverse complement strand
TGAACTCCAGATATTCCTCGCCCCCTAATAAACCTTCATCTCTCGACTAACATTCGAAGCGAATATACAGGTACTCAACAACCTGGCACATAAAGAAATCCTGGTTTTGATGTGTGCAGAAGCAGTTCCCTGGCGGTGCCACCGTTCACTCATCGCCGATGCCCTGGTAATGCGGCAGATAACTGTTAAGCACATATTGAGCCGTACCAGTTTGAAAACTCACATTCTGACCGCCTGGGCGCAAATCAAGGGTAATGTAATAATCTATCCCTCGCCTGCTATACCGGAGAACCAAGACGCCTGAAAAGGGCTGGAAAAAAGGATAACTCCATAGTTATACCTATCATGCATAATTGTACTTGTGAACAAAGCTTGGTAGAATAGGGCAAATATTCCTGTACCTGCTTCGGACACCAGTCATGAAACGGCATGAATATCAATATCCAGGGCGCCAGCGAACACAACCTGAAGGGAATCGATGTACATATCGGTGATGGGCTGACTGTCATAACAGGCATTTCCGGGTCAGGCAAGACATCCCTGGTATTCGATACCCTGTACCATGAAGCGCGACGCCGTCTGCTCAGTGTTTTATCAAACAACAGAGTCAGCGATGGACCAAATTTACTTTCCCCGGCGAAAGTGACTTCCATCACAGGGCTCGGGCCGGCGGTACTGGTCGGTCAAAATGTTCTTAACCGAAATCCTTTATCAACACTGGCTACTGCTTCCGGACTCCATCCTTTTTTACGTTTACTTTTTACCAATTATGGGATACGACACTGTCCGCAATGTGCCGCGGAAGTAAACGTCCTTACGGAAGACGAGATACTCGAAAGATTATTGATACTGGCAGGAAAGGGGAGACTGCAGGTGCAGGTACCTCTGGTACATGGTATCCAGGGAAGCCACCGTACACTAATCCGGCTTTTGACCGGGGAATTTGACAATAAGGCATTAATTGTAGATGGGCATATTTACCAATCACAAGCCCTGGAACCTCTCCAACCACATGATATCGAAGTGTTGGTCGGCATACTGGATGCGGAGACACAGACGGCAAATATCCGTGACGCTGTTAAAAGAGCGGCTTCTATGGGGGCACCTGCCATCAGGGTGCGCGGCCCCGGTATTGATGTAACCCTGTCTAGAACGGCGGTGTGTCCGGAATGTGGTACCCTGTTCAACAAACTCGAAGCTAAACATTTCCACATGGTTTGCCTTCATTGTGGAGGTAAAGGATGTTCTTTTTGTTTAAACACAGGAATTCACCCGCAGGCAGCTCATGTACAGTGGAACGGATTGAACCTACCCGAATTGTTGGCTAAACCGGTTAACGAAGTACGGAGGCTGTTCATAAAGACGAAAATGCCTGCATCTGCGCAACGCCTGCGGCGGGAAATCATGCGCCGGCTTGATACTCTACACCAGGTTGGATTGGATTATCTGACACTGGACCGGCCGTCACCCACATTATCCCGGGGTGAGTCACAACGGGTACGGCTGGCCGTAGTCCTGTCCTGCCGTTTAGAAGACATGCTCCACATACTCGATGAACCTACGATAGGCCAGCATCCAGCCGACATCGCCCGGTTTTTACCGATTTTTCGGGAACTCGCCGGACCAGTGGTCTATGTCGAGCATGACCGGGCCGCAGCCATGGTGGCGGACAAAGCTATCGAGTTGGGGCCAGGCGCGGGCAAAGACGGCGGCCGGGTGACCTTCAGCGGCACCCCGTCCGAGCTATGGGCAGCAGATACGCCGACCGGACGCTACTTCAGCTTGCGGGAACACGTTATGAAACCGGAAACACGTAAATACCCCGACGAATTCATCTCTCTTCGCGGAGCATATCAGCACAATTTAAAGAATATCGATATTGATATTCCTGTCGGCAGGCTGACGGTGGTCACAGGCGTCTCCGGTTCGGGTAAAAGCACACTCGTTGAAGATGTCCTGATTCCTTCAATGGAGGCAAAAAAACCAGTCGGGTGTAAAACAATCGCAGGACCGTTTCGCAAAATTGTACATATTGACCAGAGTCCGATAGGCCATAACCCACGGTCCAATCCCGCCACCTACACCAAACTCTCGGATATTATCCGCGACCTGTATGCTCAGGCTACGGGACTATCTTCGTCTCACTTTTCCTTTAACCGTCCTGAAGGAGCTTGTCCCGCCTGCAGCGGTATGGGATCGATCGAAGTAAAAATGCAGCTCATATACCCGTTATGGATACAGTGTACCCATTGTGAAGGGAAGAGATTTAGCGAAGATATCCTTACTTCGAGAGTTTCTTTTGGGGAACGCCGGTTATCCATAGCCGAATTTTATCAACTGTCCATCGAAGAAGCAGCTGCCCGGTTTGTCGAGGAAACACGAATACCTCAGAGTGAGGTCAAGACCGCCCGGTCTATCCTGCGTGCCCTGAACGATGTCGGCCTGGGCTACCTGCCTTTGGGACAACCTTCTACTACACTCTCCGGCGGGGAAGCACAGCGGGTAAAACTTTCCAAATACCTGGGACGAAACCATATCGCGGACCATCTCCTCGTCCTGGACGAACCTTCCACCGGATTACATCCACAAGATCTTAATGGCCTGCTCATCGTTATAGAAAGATTGATTCAAAACGGGGCTACAGTTGTAATCATCGAACATAATACCGATATCATCAGGGCGGCCGACTGGATAATCGATTTAGGTCCTGGAGGAGGCCCAGAAGGGGGACAGTTATTATTCTCCGGTGCCGCCCCGGGATTATTACAGGTCACGAATTCGAAGACCGCCTGGGCATTGAAAAATGAGCCGCTGAACATCTCAAAGAAAGAGGTTAAGACTTCGGCACACTCCTATAGCGACCACATCACAATACGAAACGGGCGGGCGAACAACCTTAAAGGAGTGAATGTCGATATTCCGAAAGGGAAACTGACCGTGGTGACCGGTCTCTCCGGTTCAGGTAAGTCCAGCCTGGTCAACAATGTCCTGGAAGCAGAAGCACAAAGGCGGTACCTGGAATCATTATCAATGTATGAAAGGCAGGGTACGCGGGAAGGACCTGAGGCACCTGTCGATGCGATATCGGGACTGGGAGTCACACTGGCCGTAAGAGACACGCAAGCTCATCAGTGGACTGCCCTGTCACAGTTTACACGGAGGGCGAGTGTAGGCAAAACCAGCGAACTGAGTCATTGCCTTTCAGTATTGCTGGCGCAAGCCGGGGAGCGGTCCTGCCTGGAATGCGGAAACCCGATGGAGCGCCGCGAAGAATGGGTTTGTCAACACTGCGGATCAAGAGCGAACATTGCGCAACCCCGCCATTTCCTTACAGAGAATTATTCCAGTGCTTGTACACGATGTACGGGAACAGGAGTACTATTTTCACCAAAGCCGGAAAAACTCATCGTAGCTCCTGATAAACCTCTCTGCCGCGGGGCGATGTATTCTCCCGGTTACTGGCCGCAAACATACCTGTGCCAGGACCAGCCGGTAATACCTGCCCTGGGAGACCGGTATGGCTTTGACCCTGACGAGACACCCTGGAACAAGATACCCGAGAAAGCGAAAAAGGCTTTCCTTTTCGGCGATGATACACCGATAACCG
>CAZSHH010000154.1:0-3766 GCA_964606525.1 uncultured Dehalococcoidales bacterium | reverse complement strand
TTGTTTCTCTATCCCCGGCAGCGGTACCCCCTGTTTTATCAACTGCCGTTGTAAGGCTTTGGTATCCACCCACCTGGGTTGTACCTTGTATTTCACTGCCAGTGCTGCTGCGGTTCCCGCCGCTTCTCCCAGGGCGATGCAGTGCGGTATCCAGTTGAACATGTCGTTGGTTGCCGCATCGGAGGCAAAGCAGCGGCTGCCCACCAGCAGCCCGTCTGTCTTTCGCGGGACCAGCGCCCGGTAGGGGATATTCACCCGCGGGATCTGGTCGGTGGGTACCAGCGGCGGGAACACGGCGATGGTATCTTCATATTTGCGGCCGGCGTGGACGTCATCGATATTAACATTGTATACCCCCCGCAGCCGCCGGCTGCCCCTTGTCCCTACCTGTGACGCCGTGTCCATGATGAAGCTGTTCTCGAATCCCGGCATGTTATTTTTCAGGAATTTGTGGCCTTTCCGCATCATCCGGCGGACGTTCAATTCGATACTGGTCAGGTCTTCTACCTTCAGGGCATTGTAACCCGATATCCAGTTATTTACCCAGGCTACATCGCGGCGTGAACTGGCCAGCGGCGCGAACCTGGTCCCCGCGGTTTGCGCCAGCTCTTTCATCAATTCCTCGTGCCGCTCTCTTTCTTTCTCCTGGAAATTACAGTATCGATTAAAGTCGACTTCCCCCAGGCGGAAGACCAGGGCTAACTGGGAGGCCCGTAATCTTCTGTCAATGATGTCTTCGTATTCCGTGCCTGAAGTCGCCAGCAGGTCGCCGTCTCCGGTCCCGTCGATGATTACCTTGCCCAGGATGGCCCGGCGTCCGGATTTACTCTCGAAAATAACCCCCTGCACCATTCCGTCCACGGCGATCGCCTGTGTCCCCCACGAGTGCAGGAACAATTTCACTCCCGCCTCCTCCACCATGTCATTGAGGATGCATTTCAACAGCTCCGGGTCGACGCAGGCAGTATGCCTGACCCGGCCACCGATAACGGCAAATGCTACCCGCCGCCACCGGGCTAAGGCTTTCTCATCGCCGGCACCCCATTCTTCCTTTGTTGTGTGCAGGGCTCCTCCCACCCTGTCCAGGCGGTCGATCCATTCCTGGCATAGGCCGGCAATCAACTGTTCATTAGTACCGTCATTCATGTGCGGGATGATGATTACCAGTCCCCCCGTTGCCATGCCTCCAAGGTGTCCGTATCTTTCTATCAGTACCGTCTTCGCCCCATTCCGGGCGGCTGCCACCGCCGCCGCATGCCCCCCCGGCCCGCCCCCCACTACCACGACTTCGGCTTCATAACAGACTGGTATCTGTTGTGCTGGTTCGGTAATCGTTCTTCCCGGAGAATTTTCTCCCACGAAAGTCCCCTTTTCGCAAATCACTCCCAATAAACAACAAAAACGGTACTGAAGTCAAAAAATACTGGCCTGTTAACCCTTACCCGGCTTTTTCCACAGCCGGAGTTTGTTTGGCAGCGAACTTTTTATGCTCTTTTATATGCGACTGGATATCGATGAATATCTTCAGGAAGATCAGGATCAACAGGGCATATATGGGCGAGCCTAATGCCATGACCAGGAATCCACCGATCAAAATTGTTAAATGCAGCATAACTACCCTGCCGTATGGCTGACCCATGAGTTCCTGTGGATGGGCTTTTTTGTATTCACCCTTGCCGATATAATTCCAGGTGAACGATACGGCATGGCTGATTAACAGAGCCAATATCGCCCAACCTAACCCTGTATCGGTGACGGCCTTGAATAAGGCATTTTCATCCGGAAAAATACTTCCTTCAGTAAAATAGCCGCCGAAAAAGCCAAAGACGAATATCCCGTGAACCAGGGTGAACATCCCGTAGTGAAAACAGAAAAAAGGGATCAGGGGGATTTTGATCAACCAGCTTCCGGTACTGGCCGGTGCCGCGAAAACCATTTTAAGGACATTAAAAATGCCCACGATTACGTTTTCGATCCAGAACAAAACCAGGATGGGGAAGATTTCCCAGTGTCGTGTCAGTACTCCGTAGAGTGGAACCAGGTTAGCAATGACCAGTAATAATCCTGTCGGTGACAGGATTGCATTTTTATCTGGTTTCAACCAGTTTAATCGTATCATCTATTTACTTATAATGGGTGGTGAATAGCTTCCCGGTATCTGCTGTGGCCGGATGCCTGCTCCCGGGACGATTTACCCTAACCGTGTGTAGAGTAGGTCTACCACCGCAATATTTGTTTCTGGCCATCAATTGGTTGATATCAGCCTGATTATTTGTTGCATACTGCAACCAGCGTATGGTCTCCCGAGAGGTCGATTTCTTTACCGACGAGTCCGGACAGCGCAGTCCCGTCCCAGGTTGAATTCTGCATGTCGATACTGGATGTGCCAAAAGTAAAGGAGCGGTTGAAAGCACTCACCGCGATGCTGCCGTTATTGATGTTAACCGATTGTACAAAACGCCGTGGGAACTGGATCACCGCTGTTTCTCCCTGGGCGATCTGGGAAGGAACATTTATCCCGGGCAAGAAGTTCAAATTTAAAGCCGCTGAACCTTTAGCGATATCCAGGTTGCCGCAGCTGTGGTTGTTTACTTTGATCGTCACATCATCGGATAACAAAAATACCCCCGTCCCGACGATTGCTACTACGATTACCCCTAATACCGCCAGGATGACGATCAGGATTTTCGCCATACCACGTTCATTTGTAAAAAACCGTTTCATACCAATCCCTCCTTCGCCCGCGATAACTTCATCTAAATAAAGGTGATTATATGGTTTAGTACTCAAGTAATCAATATGTTGGAAGGTTGGTGTACCGGTCTTTTTTGGGGATTAAGTACATTGCGGGGTATTGGCTTGGTGCCGAAGGTCGGACTCGAACCGACACGAAGGTTACCCTTCAACAGTTTTTGAGACTGTCGCGTCTGCCATTTCGCCACTTCGGCTGGTTTGGTTTCCTTGATTTAAGGCCTGGGGAGGAGGGGATACTTAAACCATTTTTATTAATTACTTAATCGATTTGTTTTGGTGCCGAGGCGGAGATTTGAACTCCGACGAGCTGTTCGCTCACCACCCCCTCAAGATGGCGTGTCTACCAGATTCCACCACCTCGGCGAGATGGCAGGAGTGGCAGGATTCGAACCCGCGACGTGCGGTTTTGGAGACCGCTGCTCTACCTAGCTGAGCTACACTCCTGCGTGCAGGGTTTTTATTGACGTGGCATTATCTGTTGGCGCCCTGGTTGCAGGAAATATAAACCGCTATCTGTGCCTGCGTCCTCTCAATTATATGCGAAGAGACAACTAATGTAAATGCTAACCGGATTAAAAAGAAAAGCGGGGCAGCGCCCCGCTTTTCTTTTTTTATCCAGACTAGTTTATTTATCCGCCGCTGAGGGATTTCTTTAGCGCCTGGTCGATCCAGACATACTGCCAGAAACCGGCGTTGTATTCCCCGTGGTAGTTCTTTAGCCACGGCTGCCAGTATGAATAGGTGAAGGGCTGCGGCCGTTCGATGTACCAGGCATTCCTGAGTACATACGGCATCATGTCATGGATGATCTTATCAGCCCCGGCTGGGTCTGTGAATGAAAGCGCCGTCACCTGTTCATAGTAATCCTGGATCGTTGGTTCACTCCCGGGTGGATCATTGACGAAACTCTGGTTGGCACTCTGGGCTCCCCACATGGAACCGAAATAGAGATAGACCGGGAAGATGTTCCATTCCATGGCAAATATCATGTCCTGGTTCTGGTGCCCCCAGT
>CAZSHH010000153.1:0-3816 GCA_964606525.1 uncultured Dehalococcoidales bacterium | reverse complement strand
TCAGAGCTGGGACCGGCGCCGTCGGCAGTTTAAGTTCTTGAGGAGAAGAGACAAAACCACGCCAAATATCGATGATCTCATTTATTCCAGGTATCTTTCCGGCAAATTGTATACTACAGCAAGCGGTATGGCCATCAGTTACGGGCACACGGTTGCAGTGTGCCGATATTTTGATCCGATCATCCGGGATAATCTTCCCGTTCTCCACTTTCCCGAATATCTTCTTCGGTTCAACTTCGGATTTTTCCTCTTCTCCACCGATATAGGGAACAATATTATCAATGAGGTCGATCGAGGCCGGGCCAGGATAACCGGCTCCGGAAATTGCCTGTAACGTGGTTAGGATTACTTTATCGATCACATAACCGGCTTTCATCAAAGCATACAGGGGAATCATGTAACTCTGTATACTGCAATTCGGTTTGGTTACAATAAAACCCTTCCACTTACGTTTCTGCTGCTGTGCGGGGATAACAGTTAAGTGGCCTTCGTTTATCTCAGGGATGATAACCGGGATATCCTCAATCAGGCGGTATGCTGAATTATTGGAGACGACGGCGAATCCTTTTTCGGCATATTTTCCTTCCAAGTCGAGGATCCCCTGTTTATCCATCTCCACAGCGGAAAAAACCAGGCTGCATTTCCCGATTACTTCATCAACTTTACTGGCATCGGCAACGGTGAGTCCCGATATGTTCGGTGGGATTGGCGTGTGCATGTGCCAGCGTCCCGCCACGGCATCAGCATATTTTTTGCCTGCTGAATTCGGCGATGCGCCCAGATAAGTTACTTCAAACCAGGGATGCCCGGCGAGCAACCGTATATAATTTTGACCGACCATCCCGGTCGCTCCCAGGATGCCAACTTTCAGTTTTGCTGCCATTTCTTTGTCCTTTCAGATGATGAACATGGATTATATCAGATTTTAGGGATACGGGCATAATAGGGGGAAAGGAAAACGAAAAGACGAATCCATCTCATGTCCATAATCATCGTGATGCCGACGCAGTCGGGAGAAGTAAACCGACAGCTTCCCTACCACCCATGGATTCCTGCTTCTGAAGGAATGACGAACCAGCCTGTCCTGTCATTCTGGCGCAGGGTCGACTGTGGTCAAAAGAACCCGGCATCACACCCACCCAGTTCTGTACCAAAGCTTACCTTAATATTCTCCTGCGAGGGATGAGTGGCCAATAACCAAGGTATCAGATACAAACAATAACCGGAGCGTATTAAAACAAAATTTCTGGTGCCATAGCACAGGTGATCGCAAGTGGTCAACATTAGTCCAGGAATATACTACGATTTGGTTTGGCCGGAGATATATCCGGAAGCCCATGCCCAGGCAAGATTGTAACCACCTCTTTTGCCATCGACATCGAGGACTTCCCCGGCGAAATATACATCCTTAAATAGTTTTGATTCCAAAGTCTCCGGGTTGATTTCCGATATGTTCACTCCCCCACAGGTGAATTCTGCCTCATTCCAGCCTCGGGTCGCCGAGACCTGAAAAGGCCTTGCTTTCAGGTAGTCTACGATATTATCTATATTCTTGTTAGCAAAGAGGGATTTAAAAGCCAGATTGAACTTATTGGGTAAAATACCGGATAACATATCTTCATTAGTAAAACCAGCTTGCTGTCTGCGCACAAGTTCGTCTGTTAGATGTTGCCGTTCCATGAAAGGTACCAGGTCAACTAAGATCATTACTTTTGTTAGGTGGTTGCGGTTGATAGCAATCGATATCGGGCCGCTGATATCCAGGATACAGGTTCCGGAAAGTCCGTATTTTGTAAAAAGGAGTTCTCCAACTATTCCTGGAGTTATCCTGCCATCGATTTGCGCTAGTACTTCGGCCTGGATACGCTGCCCCTGTAATAACTGGCATAACGGATCTTTAACGACCAGCGGGACAGCACTGGGAACCGGTTCGATTATGGTATGCCCGAGTTGCCGGGCTATCTGCAAGGTACTCCCATTCGAACCGAATGACGGATAAGTTTTACCGCCGCCCGTAATGATGACGTTTTGGCATATAATCTGTTTCCCGGCATCTGAAACCACATGGATGCTTCCATCTTGAAAAGATAAGCTTATACAATCGAAACCATACTCCACAGGTACTGATAAACGGTTCAACTCAAGTTCCAGAACTCTTAAAACAGATGCTGCTTGATTCGTTACGGGGAAGACCCGCCCGTCCTGAGAATATGTAATGAGGCCGATTTCTCTAAAGAATCGGAGGATTTCCGCCTTACCAAATTTGGAAAATACCGTCCGAACTAAGTCACGGGATGATTGGTTGTAGTAGTCTTCATGAAGATTATCATTGAGTAAATTACATCTCCCGTTTCCGGTAGCGAGAATCTTCTTACCGAGCCGGTTACTTTTTTCACAAATAATAACCGGTTCACCAAGGCGGGCCTTACTGATCGCCGCCATAATCCCGGCCGCACCGCCACCAATGACAACTGTTAACTCTGTAGACATCGAAATTATCTTAACATGCGTGGTAAATTCGCACTTTACCAGTTAATAATAGTACTTGTATCTGGTTGATATCCTGGTGCTTATTAACTAACTTTTACTTTATTTGCTGCAGATACCGCGTGGCAAAGATGCCGGCAATGGCACCGTCGCCTACCGCCCCGGCGACCTGGCGGGGTGAACCAGTGCGGATGTCCCCAGCGGCATATATCCCGGGGATGCTGGTCTCCATTTTCTCATCGACGATTACCTGCCGCCCGTTATCCAGCCGGACCACACCTTCAAGAAAACCGGAATTGGGATCCAGTCCGATATGTACCAATACGCCTTCGACATTCAGGGTTTCCGTTTGATTAGTATTGATGTCATATAGTTGGACTGCTTCGACGCGTTCAGTTCCCAGGATGGTAGTAGCCTTTTTCCCACAAAGAACCTCTATTTTGGGTTCAATTTTCACCCTGTCCTGGAGAACGGCGGTACCGGTAAGTCCAGGCATGGCTTCGATTAGAAATACCTTCGAGGCGATACGGGTTAAGTACAGGGCTTCCGTAATGCCGGCATCACCGCCGCCAAAAACCGCTACCGCCTGGCCGTCAAATTCACCGCCATCGCAGAAAGCGCAGCTGATGACGCCACGGCCCTGAAATTCTGCTTCCCCGGGAACATTCAATTTACGGTGTATTGAACCGGCAGCAACAACGACCACCCTGGCGACTAAAGTCGTATCATCGCTGCAGGCAATATATTTTTTCTCAGACAATACTTGTATGCGGTTAACTTCAGCCCGTTTTAGCTGCAGACCGTATTTCACTGCCTGGTTCTTCATGTCCATGGCCAACTGGGCGCCGGCGACCCCTTCGGCGAAACCTGGATAATTCTCGATGGTCTCGACGTTCATAATGTATCCGCCGACATTATCTTTCTCGAGAAGTAAGGTACGCCAGTTGCCGCGGCAAAGATACAGCCCTGCGGTAAGTCCAGCCGGTCCACCGCCGATGATGATGGCATCCCAATCCGACATAAGTTAAACTCCTTTTCAGGGCTAGCGCTTATCCCCTTCCGCTTTTCGTTAACGTTGCTCCGGTTATTTTTTTGGTTAATATTCCGGTAGGTTTATACGGTGGTAATCTCAGGTAATCGAAGCCCGAGGCATCTCCCGGGGCACTCCCGGCGACAAAAACAATGATATCCCGCGGCGATACTTGAACAGGGACCATGCCGCCCGGTTTTAGTACCTCTTTAAAAATATCACGGCGTTCCGGAGGTAGGGCTAGCTCATAACCCGGTCCCATGGCTGTTTGAATTGACTGGACTTCTGCTGGAGATAGG
>CAZSHH010000152.1:0-3925 GCA_964606525.1 uncultured Dehalococcoidales bacterium | reverse complement strand
CATTTTTCGCAGTATCATCGATCTGCGGCAGGTCGATGATGTAGTCAGTGCCGGCGCTTCGGACGACAACACTCTTGCCGCTGTAGCCGGATTCACTGAGGGCCGTGATCAATTGTCCCTTATTTACACTAACATTTTCACTGAAGCTGATGGTCCATTCCGAACCGCTGGTGAATTCCACTCCCGGCTGCAGGCCATAAACGATCAACGCAATGATGCCCGCCAGGATGATGATGCCCGAAAATGCAAAATACCAGAATCTTTTTCCTATAATGTCAAGCATTTGTCTTCCTCTGATAAGGGGCAAAGTTAGATGCCCGTTTGGCCAGGCTCGTAGTGATAAAAGGCCGCATTAAAGTACGGGTGACGGTTACTGCCGTGAACATGCTGACGGCCACGCCGATCATCAACGTCACGGAAAATCCCTTTGCCAGGTCGCTGGCGATAAAACTGGTGCTCCCCAGCCAGAATAATATCAGGCCGGCGATGATCGTGGTCAGGTTGCTGTCCCAGATGGCCGACCATGCCCGGTTGAAACCGGCATCGATTGCCCCACCCAGTGTCCGCCCCATCCACAATTCCTCTTTCATTCGTTCGAAGATAAGGACATTAGCATCGATCGCCATTCCGACCGTGAGGACGAAACCGCCGATGCCGGCCAAAGTTAACGTCACCCCCAGTAACTTGAAGATCGCTAACGTCACGACACCGTAATATATCAAGGCCAGGCTGGCCATCACCCCGGATATCCGGTAATACACGATCATGAATAACATGATCATGCCGATGCCTAAAATACCGGCGATGACGCTCTTCTGCACAAAACTCTCACCCAGCGTCGGTTCGATAGTCTTCTCGTCTCCGGTCCGCTCCAGGGGTATCGGCAAACGGCCCGCATTCAACTGCGAGGATAACCGCTTGGCTTCAGTGATGCTCAGGCCTTCAATTTGGCCCTTGTCACTGATCACAGCCTGGACTGTCGGTGCGATGGGACGGCCATCCTCTCCGAGTAATGATTGGTCGCCTTCAAAGATACCCAGCGGCTGCTTGCCGGCGGATAAACGTGTTGTGATCTGTTCCGAAAGCTGGCTGCCGGTATCATCCCATTGGAAGATCAGGAGGACCTCCCCCAGGCTGCTGGTGGTGACATAGGTATTTTCGTTGAAGAAGGCACTGGTCAACGCGGTGGTGACATTATCAACTGTACCTTCCGCAGGTTTCCACTTACCGAATGAATTCTCCCATTTCGGTGTGGTGATATTGTCGGTGATCAGTTCCCCGAATTCCAGGACAGCGACGTTCGCCAGGTTGTCTTTTTCGGCGTCAGTGAGACTCCGTCCCGGGATTTCCACGAGTATCTGGTTTTCGCCAAGTTTTTCCACCCGGGGTTCGGTAACCCCCAGGGGATTGATCCGGTTTTCAAGGACGGCGATAGCCCCTTTCATCGCGTCGCTGCGTTCTTTTTCCGGGATATTGGACAGGTCCGCCCGGTATACCAGGCGGGTGCCTCCCTGCAGGTCCAATCCCAGTCGTATGGCACTGTGCGATAACAGGCCGCGTTCGATGGGGAATACTACGGCCAAAGCCAGGCCGAATATAACTAACACGATCAGTAAAAGCCATGAGTTACGAGACATCTGACTATCCCGCTAACAATAGTTTAACGGTCAATCCTCCTCTCCATGGTATTAACAGTCATTCGGAACGTCCGAAGCAATCATGTGATTGTAACACATCACGGTCTTGAGCCTCAAACCCGGGCTTCACCCTTCATCCGGCACAGTTTCAGGGTTGCCCTTGAGGATGTTCCTCACCAGTCCCAGCGCTTCTTCTCTGGTGGCCACCTGTCCGGCGGCCTGGGCTTCATGGGCTGTTTCCAGCAACGCACCTACTTTACAGCCGGGCGGCAGGCCAAATTGGTTCATTATATCATAACCGTCAATCAACCAGTTTTCCGGCCGGGGCAGGCCGGATTCTTGCGCCAGAATATGCCGGGTAATGGCAGCATGTATCTGCCAGTTTTCCCGGTCCAGCGCCGGACCGCGCGTGGCCAGGTGATCGGCCAGGCTTAAAAACAATATCCCGGCCGCCGCTTCTCCCGCATCGCGGTAAAAGCGGTAGACCGCCCGCTTGGTCGGTAATTCCGGCCAGCCCATTTGTGTCGGCCGCATGTGGTGTTCAACGGCCACCGCTGTCAACCTGGTTTCCCGGGTACTGAAGCGCAGCCTTGCCATGATTAAGCGGACCGTCTCGGCACCCTCCCGGGCATGCCCCAGGAAACGCATCCGGCCCCCGTTTTCGATAGTTTTCGTCTGTGGTTTACCCACATCATGCAGCAGCGCGGCCAGGCGGAATAAGGCCACCCGGCTGCTGCCGCTGCCTGCTTTTTCCTGGAAGTATTCCCGGTCTGCCGCCCGCCACGGTACTGCTTCCCGGACCTCCCCGCTGCCGTATTCCCAATTACTTTCCCGTAAGATAAAGTCAAAGGCTTTGACGGTTTCCAGTGAATGCCGCAGGACTTCCCAGTAATGCTCCGGCGGCTGGACGGTAGTCCGGGCAATTTCCAACTCCGGGAAGAGCACTGTCAGTAAACCAAGTTCATCCAGGTATGACAGGTACCGGCCGGACCCGGATAAAACTAACAAGCGGGTTAATTCTTCGTGGACACGCTCGCCCGCCACCCCTGCCAGCAAGCCGGATTCTTTCCTCATCTCTGCTTCCGTTTCTGCCGCAACTGCGAAATCAAGCTGTGCCGCCAGGCGTACTGCCCGCAGCAGCCGTACCGGGTCGGATGGGAATACCCGGGCATTAGTCGCCCGTACCGTCTTCTTTACCAGGTCGTTCAGTCCCTGGTAGAGATCGATGATCTTAATCTCCGCAGGCTCTGCTGCCGGCAATATAGCCAGGGCATCGACGGTGAAATCACGGCGCCGTAAGTCTTCTTCGATCGAATCACCGTTCAGCGTGGTAAAGTCGAGTATCCCACTGCCGGCGGCAGGTTCCTTTTCGCCACCCAGCACCACCCGCCCCACCCCATTCTCCGCATCCAGTAAGACGTAGTTGCCCCCTAATGCCTCCGCGACCAGGCGGGCGGCTGCCAACCCACTGCCGGACACGGCGAAATCGATGTCCCTTGTCGGCCTCTCCAGCAGGCTGTCCCGCACCCACCCCCCCACCACCCAAACCGGGTAGCCGGACTGCTGCAGCAGACCGGCCACCCGGATGATCGTTGGCCACCCTACCGCTTTTCTTAATAAGTTTGTAATATTCATCAACGTTTATATAATGTATTTTTTTTAGTGATCCACCTGTTTTGTTGCGTAAAAGGTTTGATATTAAATATTACCATAGCACAGCTTGTTTCATTTTCGATGGATTGATGGTATATAATACTCAAACTATAACGCGTCAGGAGAAGTGGTTCTTGCTAACAAGTTATGGTTATATCGCCCTGTTCCTGGTGGTTGCTGCCGGATTCGCCGCCACCACCCTCATACTGCCGGCTTTTCTCAGTAAAGCTAAGGTCATTCCCCGCAGTACCAATGCCAATAAATTCATCAACTTCGAATGCGGTTTGGAAACCATCGGCAAGACCTGGGTGCAGTTCAATTTCCGCTATTACTATTATGCGCTCGTCTTTTTGGCCGTCGATGTCCTCGTGGTCTTCCTCTACCCCTGGGCGGTTTCCCTGCGGGAAGTGGGTTACCGGGGGCTGGTGGCCGTCATCATCCTGCTCATTGTCGTCCTCACCGGTTATCTTTATGCCTGGAAAAAGAAGGCCCTGGAATGGAAATGAACCTGCCGGAAGAAAGGATATATACCTTACAGGAAGTCGACCGCCGCGAAGGCGAGGGGATCGAAACCCTCAAACGCAGCAGCCAGTCAGTGATCCCCGACCGCGACCGCTGGCTCGATGAAGACATCG
>CAZSHH010000151.1:0-4262 GCA_964606525.1 uncultured Dehalococcoidales bacterium | reverse complement strand
GGGGGAGGCTTCAGCGGGGGTGGGGGTGGAGCACCAACCGGGCCGGGAATCACCAACCTGGCACTATATACCAACAGCGAGGGCTTATTCGTCCTGGATGGGAAAGCCAGATCCGAGGACGGATGTGTTAATATCGACTTTGCTAAAGGCGTACTGGCACAGGCCAGGGACAAGGCCCAACTCAAGAGTGTCAAGATCATATCAATAGACAGCCCGGCAGTACTGCCATCAGGATTCCGCTTCGCCGGCAAGGTTTATGAGTTAACCCCGGACGGGGCCACCTTTACCCCGGGCATCACCCTGACCTTGACCTATGATGAGGGCCAGATACCGGAGGGCACCGATTTCAACAGCCTGGGCATCATGGCCTATAACCCAACCACCGCCACATGGGAAGTGTTACCCAGCACTCTGGACAAGGGAAAATCAAGTGTGACGGCGACCATCGGGCATTTCAGTATCTATGCGGTAGCCGGCCGGGAAGCGGCGCCACCGCCCACCACCCAGGTTTACATTCCAATGCCGGCCAATTTCAGCACCGCTGAAATCACCGTCAACCCGGCGACGGTAACGGCCGGACAAACCGTGACCATCAGCACCCGGGTCAGCAATACCGGGGAGACAGACGGCAAATTCAGCGTGACGCTGAAGATAAACGGGGTGGCGGAAACGACAAAAGAAATCTCCGTCAAGGCCGGGAGTAGTGAAGCAGCCACCTTTACCGTCAACCGGGATGAGCCGGGAACATACGAGGTAGAGATAAATGGGCAGAAGGCTTCGTTCACGATAAAGGAACCAGCGCCGGCCACGACAACGCTGGTCGTCCCGGTAGGACCGCCGCCGAACCCGAAGGGTACGAACTGGTGGTTGATCGGACTGATAGCGGCGGGGATAATCATAGTTTCCGGAGCCGGGATAATATTATGGCTAAACAGGAAAACCAGGGGAGAAACAGGCTAAATATGAAAACACTAAACTCAAAGCGCCAAGTAGTATCAAAATAACCAATACACACATATTACCTGAGAAAGGCTAAGAATAGAAATCCGCTCATACTGAGCTCGTCGAACGTATGAACGGATTTCTTTGATTTTGGGAAGGAGACAAATTAGACATGATGGACAGAGGGGACAAGCCGGGGGGAAAGAATAGAACACGGTGATGGTAATAACGTAACATATGATAAAGCCCATTAGGCTGGGCAGGTGCGGTATAATAGCACGGAGAGGACGAGGAGAATCATGAGATACCGTAATACACGCCGGCCGGGGACGAGGTTCAGAACGGTAAAGGTGGGCGGGGGAAGGACCAGCGTCTGCCCGGACGGCCTGATACCGGTGAACTGGCTGAACATCTACGGCTACTGCGAATACCTGCTGTTCCTGGAAAAAGCGGTGGGGATAGAAGCACCGCCGACCAGAGAAATGCTGGCGGGGACCAGCCAGCATGCCCTGCTGGATGCCGAACACCGCGAAAAAGCCGAGGTATCATTGACCATTCCCGAAGCCGTAGAAAAGGCACAGCTGGAAGCGGTCACGATGGTCTCGAGAGACATCCCGGTCAAGGGGTCGGCACTCTACGGCCGCATCGATGAAATCGCCTTCGAACCGAACCGCATCATCATCATCGATGACAAGCCGGGAGCGGTACCTTATTTCAGCAGCAAGCTGCAGGTGTGGGGGTACTGCAAGGCATTCCGGGAGACATACATGCCGGACTTACCACTTTTCGGAGCTTTAAGGCAGGAAGACCAGGGAAAAATCATGTGGCTGGAAGAATACCGGGACGGCCACGACAGCCTGGTTACTGCAACAGTCAACAGGATCAAGGCGGTGCTGGAAGGAAAAGAGGCAGCAGAGTCAATCGGGAATATCCGGAAATGCCGGGCATGCCGGATGAGAGAGAAGTGTCCGGTGAAGACAAAATCCTGATACCTAAATACTTATTTCTAAATACCAAATACTAAATACTAATTTCTAAGTAATAACAAATAACCAAAATACAAAATTCCAAACGGGTTGAAGATAAACTACCTTTTTCTGCTCATCAGTTCGACGAACTGCCCGATAGATACAGGATATGGGGAACCATGATTTAAGATTGATGAATGGTGTTTTAAGAATAGGCAAACATAGGAAACGCTAATTGAAATACCAAATATTTTAGTAGATCCGTTCCTTTCCACTCATATATTCGACAGATTCAGACAAATATGACGCAAGATTTCAATAACCAGGACAGGAGACTCCGGCGCCTCCCGATAGAAGATAAGAGTTTATCACGATGACTCTGAGTGGGTGAACAGCGGGCAAGAAAGAGGCAGAAATACTACAGACTGCGCTTCTCACGGAAGGCGGCCATAGCCTGTTGCGTTTCGGAAGAAGTAAGGCAGATGGACTGGCAAGTAGCACCGAGTTCGAGGGCAGCATCCAGGGTAGAATTCAAACCCCGATGCAACTGGAGTTTTGCTAAGCGGTTAGCCAGTGGCGAATTACGCCCAATACGATGTGCCAAAGCTATGGTTTCTTCCTCCAATTTAGCGGCCGGAAGTAAGCGGTTTAAGACACCGAGGCGCAAGGCTTCCCCGGCTTCCAGGAAATCAGCGGTATAGATATACTCGGCAGCTTTCGCAAGGCCCATGATACGCGGCATCAACCAGGCGCCGCCGGCGGCGGGAGTCAGGCCCATACGGGTAAAAGCAACCATAAAGCGGGAATTTTCCGAACCGAGGCGGATATCACAAGCCAGGGCCAGATCATAACCCAGGCCGGCGGAAACGCCGTTGATCATACCGATAGTGGGGATATCCAGGTCGTACAGCTTAAGGATGACACCCTGGTACATCTCATGAAAAGTATCGCTGATTTTCTGGACGGTACCGCCGTATTCCTGGGCCATGTTTTCACTGACATCGCCGCCGCTGCAAAAGGCACGGCCGGCGCCGGTGATGATCAAGACGCGGACCATCTTATCCCGGGATACTGCATCAAGCACTTGGGCCAACTCGATCTCCATCTGGCGGTTGAAGGCATTCATACGCGCGGGGCGGTTCAGGGTAACGGTAGTGATGTAATCCGACTTGTTGACAAGAAGAGTATCATATGCCATGTCAATCTCCTTTATGGAAGCTATTTTATGCTTCCTCACCCTACTACTATCAGGCCACACTAATGAAGAAGACCGGAATTCAAGGAAACTCTTTCTGAAATTGAACATAACTTGACATTACTACTCAGAAAAAGTATCTTTCGATTATAGAATAATTCGGAATTCGAAACAAATGGTACATATTCCTGCCGATATACTGGTGCGCTTTTTTTCTCACGCCATGTTGTTGAAGCTGACGCTGGCGAAATATTACGGGCTGAATGCAGTACAATTTCTGACCCTGCTGCTGGTGGGAGAAACAGCAGTGGGCATTTCGCTTAAAATGTTGAGAGAAAAGCTGGCGGTACCCGGGAGCTCGCTGACCTTTACCCTGGACTCATTGGAAAAGAAAAAGCTGATAAAACGGTCGCAGAGCAAGACCGACCGGCGGCAATGGACACTGAACCTGACAACGAAAGGGCAGAAACTCTACGCCCAGATGCTGGTAAAAGAGAGCCAGGCCTTAGCGCCGGTGCTGGAAAGTTTCAATGAAGCAGAGAAAGCAGCGTTTCTCAAAATTGCCGAAGAAATAAGCCGTCCTAAAGAAACCTGATCCGGAAACGAGGCGAGAAAAGACAACGGATAATAGAAAAACCAGCACTAACGAACAAAGGAAAAACCGGGACTGGACCAGGGGCAGCATCACGGCCAATCTCTTATCACTATCCTGGCCGATGGTAGTCGGCGGCAGTCTGAACATGCTGGGGCCCACGATCGACATGATCTGGGTAGGGAAGTTAGGGGCGGCGGCAATCGCCGGGGTAGGGGTTTCCGGGATGATCGTGCAACTGGTAAATTCCCTGACAATGGGACTGTACCAGGGGCTGCGGGCGATGGTTGCCCGGTATATCGGGGCGGGAAATCCGGAAGAGGCAAACCACATCGCGCAGCAGGCGATGGTAATCAGCCTGGCATATTCGATCACAATGGCCCTGATCGGCCACTTTTTTGCGGAATCCATCATGAGAGTAATGGGGGTGGGGCCGGAAATCGTGGCGTTAGGGGGATCGTACCTGAGGATCAATTTTATCGGCATGGTAACGATGTCCTTCCGCAACATGACGGAAAGCATGATGCAGGCTTCAGGCGATTCACGAACCCCCATGTGGATCGCG
>CAZSHH010000150.1:3195-4405 GCA_964606525.1 uncultured Dehalococcoidales bacterium | reverse complement strand
TAACATGCCACCCTGTCACGGTGGAGATCAGGGGTTCAAATCCCCTCGGGGTCGCCATCTGCTGTTATCATTCTTCAAATTTTTCGTTATAATACTTATAATTTATGAATCTGATGCCATCCTGATTTATTGACAGTCTTTAATTATTGTCATATACTCAGGCAACATCAGACTCCATCTACGCCCATAGGAGGGACATATGGGCCATAAGTTGGCGTTTGGCATTATTCCTCTATGGTTTCTCTTATTCTTTTATTCCATGAGGTGTTGACCATCATGACTTAATTTTTTGTGTGTGTTTCCTGGATATCTCCAGGATTTGAAAGGAGGGTTATAACATGAACTGGAAGCACCTGTGCTGTGTCCTGGTAATATTTACCATTGTATTATCATTGTTCGCTTGTACTGAACCTGCTTCTACTACTACTACTCAGCCTACAACAACCACAAAGACCACCGCTCCGACAACCAGTAAGACCACTGTTCCGTCGGACAAGCCTAAATACGGCGGAATTGCTACTGCATTTCCCATGAGCGATACTTCAGCCTTTGATGCCGCCACCCAATGGGACCTGTTAGGCTGGCAGATCTCAATCAGCAACGAAGCCCTCTTGGTGATGGACTGGACCAAGGGCCCCGCCGGAACCGGGGAAACCGATATGACCGCTTCCCACCTGGGACAGACCAGGCTGTTCGGCGGCTGGCTGGCTGAGAGTTGGGAATTCACCGACGACACGACCCTTGTCTTTCACGTGCGCAAAGGAGCCAACTGGTGGAACAAGGCCCCGGCTAACGGACGGGAATTCACTGCCGATGACGCCGTATGGAACCTGAAGGCTCAGTGGGAAAATCCCGGCGGCAACATGGCCATGTTCTTCCCGTCACCAGAAGAGAAACCGGTATCCATCACCGCTCTTGATAAATATACCGTTCAGATCAAGTGCAATAAGGGCAAACAGGGTATCCAGCTGCTGGAGAGCGGCGCCCGGGTACACATGATGGTCCCCGAAATGCATCAAAACGGGAAGAACCAGCAGGACTGGAAGGACAACCTGGGCACCGGGGCATATATGTTGACCGACTATGTCCCGGCGACTTCACTAACTTATACCCGGAATCCGAACTATTACGGGGTCAATCCCATTGGCCCGGGGAAAGGCGATCAACTACCGTACATCGAAACCCTTAAGTTCCCCATCGTTTCCGACCT
>CAZSHH010000150.1:0-3095 GCA_964606525.1 uncultured Dehalococcoidales bacterium | reverse complement strand
AAGGCGATCAACTACCGTACATCGAAACCCTTAAGTTCCCCATCGTTTCCGACC
Organism: uncultured Dehalococcoidales bacterium; assembly: GCA_964606525.1. Lineage (GTDB taxonomy): Bacteria > Chloroflexota > Dehalococcoidia > Dehalococcoidales > UBA2162 > JBBITI01. Next base: position 3,041 of record CAZSHH010000150.1, on the reverse strand, counting down.
TCTCCACCCAACAAGCTGCTTTCCGTACCGGTAAGGTTGACTATCTGGGTAACCTGGCACCTGAAGAATTTAATGAGATGAAAGCCAACACCAGGTGGGATTTCGAACATATCCAGGGCTTCGGTTTCTTCAGTCAACCGACCGGCAGACAGGACAAGGACTTGCCGTTCAATGATATCAGAGTCCGCCAGGCCATGAACTTGGCCGTGGATAAAGTCGCCATCACCGAAGGCTATTACGAAGGACAGGCCGACTTGATGGGCTACCCGTATAATAGTGGTAAACCGCTGCAAGCCTACTACACCCCGCTGGAAGAATATCCGGAGTTCTGTCAGGAACTCATCAAGGGCGGTAATGTAGATAAAGCCAAGCAATTACTGGCGGAAGCTGGTTACCCAAACGGGTTCAAAACGATCATCGGCTGCACCCAGAATGATGCTGATGTCATGTCTATCATCAGGGAAGATTTGCTCAAGGTCGGCATCGACATGGAGATCAAGGTATATGAATCCGGTATGTTCAATACTACCGAAAGAAGCTTTGGTTGGGAAGAGATGTGGTATAAGAACGCCAAACAGAGCTTCATGCCATACTATATGTTCGAGATGCGGCCTGAGTCCGGTGACTCCGCGGCCTTCTGGGACAGCCCTGAAACACGTGCCGTATATAATGACATCCAGAATTATCTCGGCTTGGATGATGCCAAATGGTCGAATGCCCTGAAAGCGGTCAATCCCCTGATCATCGAATCCTCATTCGCCATCTGGATGCCGCAACCCCATAAATACCTGGTATGGCAGCCCTGGTTAAAGAACTTCTACGGAGCCACCACCCAGGGTAACTTTGTACCCTTCCACCACTTCTATTTCAACTGGATAGATACCGAGCTAAAGAGCAACTTGATGGGTAAATAAGGATCTGACTATAAGAATATTAGACTTAAAAACTTTATAACTGACTACTAGAGTTCTTCTCCTTTCAATCCCTTCTCCAGGAGGGGTCTGGGAACAGGAAGGTGGTGGGCCTGTTTCCAGACCCCTTTTTCGTCCACTATCATTTGCTATATCGCGTATTGATAACTAAAATACCGCTATGTGGCCTTTTAAGAAGAAAAAAGATAAACCTCAAGCGGGCCTATATTGTCCATATTGCAGAAGTAACCGGGTACTGGAAATCACCGGCGATAATGAAACATCTCTTCCACATATTACAGTATGGCGTGGCATACGCTGTTTATCTTTTGAATGCCGGTCATGTGCTCGCATTTTTTATACCGGGGAATCAGCTGATGTTCATTCTGACATGATGTCCACAAATGATGTCATGATTGAAGACGAGGAACAACTGAAAATAGCTGAAAATGAATTGAAAAAACAAGCGGATATTGACGGCGATCACCGTTTTTTCATCTGATACTTTGCTTCCGCCGGCAACAGGTTGTGATAATCTAAATTTTCCTATTCTTCCATCTTCCGGTACGGAAATAGATGATCATCGCGATGCCGCCGAATAATACACTAGCCGTGATTGCCCAACGTATTCCCAGCACACCCCAACTGGTATATTTAGGCAGGAGGTAAGCTGGTAATATCGTGATTAGCCATGTATCAACCACCCCAATGATCATCGTCGCTATCGTATCTCCTGCTCCTTGCAGGCAGTTCATCAGGACAAACATGAAGCCGATCATCGTCCAACCAACCATTGCGATTTGGATGTACTGTATCGATGTTGCTTTCAAACTGATATCATCGGTAAAAATACCGACAATCGGTCCTACCCATAACAATAAGATGACGATCACCAGGCCGATAAAACCCTCGAGTAACCAGACCGCTACCCAGGCACTCTTTTCCGCCCGTTCTGGTTTACCTGCACCTAGATTTTGACCGGCTAAGACCCCCGCGCCGGAACCGAAAGACATTGCCGGCATGAAAAAAACATTTCCACTCTTTGTGCAATCACGTGCGCCGCCAGAGCTGCCTGTCCGAACGGGGCCATAAATATCTGTAGGAGAAATTGACTAAGGCTGCGTTGAATACCTGATATCGAAGCTGGAAAACCGATGCGGACGATACGCCATATGATACCAAAATCAAATTTAAAGTCTTTAAAAGTAAATTTGATCCGGGATTTATGGCCTATCAGTACGCGTATGCCGAGAAACACACCCAGGCCTTGTGCAATAACTCCTGTTAAGGCCGCCCCACTCACCCCCATTTCCGGGAATATCCACCAGCCGAATATCAGAAAAGGACATAGGATTATATGAAAAATACGGTAGACGGCGGCGATCCACATGGGGTTAAAGGTATCTCCCGAGGCTTGCATGATGGTATCCATCGTCATCCGGAATACCATGGTTGCTCCCCCGAAAAATTCAATGCGCAGGTAAATCGTACCCAGTCGTACTATTTCCGGATCGCTTGTGATCAGCAACAGGATTTTTTCTCCTAGGAATTGGCCAACTAAAGCAATCGCAACGGCAAAGATCGCTGAGATTACAATGGATTGTTGCGCTACCCGGTTGGCAAATTTATCGTCTTTCGCTCCGATCGCCCTGGCCATTAATGCCAGCGAACCCATAGTAAAGCCCATCATCAGTCCCATTGCCAGCATTACCGCTGTACCGGCAACTCCAACCGCGGCAACAGCAACTCTCCCCAGTCTACCTACCCAAATCGTGTCGATCGTAGGTCCCAGCGTCATCATCAGTTGGGTGATCATTATTGGCCAGGATAGGACTAAAAGGTTTTTGAGAATACTCCCTTGAGTCAGGTCTCGGTGGCCCATTGGTCCGTCTTTAGGAGTTGTTGCGGCTTTTTCCATTCAGTAGTTTACACTTTCAAGATGCATTACAGCATCTGTCTTCTCCGTAATATTGAGCAATGAGTATAATGATTATTTCGTACCGGTACTGTTTGCACTGGATAACAGGATATCTCGTAATTTTCGTAACGATATTGATAGATTTTCCAGTTCTTCATCAGAAAGGCTGGACATGATTTCTTCGACAGCTAAAAATGTGGTCTGTTTGTGTT
>CAZSHH010000149.1:0-4501 GCA_964606525.1 uncultured Dehalococcoidales bacterium | reverse complement strand
CGGACTGATAGCGGCGGGGATAATCATAATTTCCGCAGCCGGGATTATATTATGGCTAAACAGGAAAACCAGGGGAGAAACAAGCTAAATACAATAACTAGAAAGCAAAGCCCGATTATTCAGATAGAGCTGTAGCAGTTACAAAGGAGAAGACGCAATGCTTGAAAGAAGATCTTGGTTTCGGGCGGGGTGGATGTGTTTATTGGCCGTCTGTATGGCACTCTCAATACCAGGCAGTGTCCAGGCAGCGGCAGTTATACCGCCGGTCAAACCGATAGACACACAGCAAGACGAAGCTACGGGATCGATTTCAGGCTTTGTTTATGAAGCAGACGGAACAACGCCCATCTCCGGAGCTAATGTGACAGCGGTAAATCTGGCACAAACAATTTGTTACATAGCATTTTCGACAAGTAATGGTAGTTATACTATCCAGGGAGTGCCTTCCGGCAGTTACCGGGTATATGCCCAAGCTAATGGATATATCAGGGAATATTATATCAATACATATGTTTACAATCAGGCGGCCATAATAAATGTAACCGCCCCTGATAATACAGCAAACATCAATTTTATGATGGAACAAGGCGGATCGATTTCAGGTCACGTGTATCAAGCTGACGGGGTGACCCCCGTTTCCGGAGCCAAAGTCACTGTAAATGCTATAGGGGAAGAATGGGCCAGTTTACCAATATTCTCTACCGCTGCCGACGGCAGTTACCTGATAACCGGGATACCGACAGGCAATTATCGACTGAAAGCGGAGGCTAGCGGTTATATCATCGAATACTATGACGGAACATATTCTTATAACGAAGCGACGCCAGTGTCTGTTACAGCACCAAATAACACTCCAAACATTAATATCAACCTCAATGTAAGCGGATCTATTTCCGGGTACGTATATCAGAATGACGGGACGACTCCTATCTCGGGAGCTACAGTCGGAGCAATGAGCTTGGGATTAAATTTTTGGCGCAGCACAACTACAACTGCAGATGGAAGCTACACAATAACCGGACTGATGCAGAACAATTTCAAAGTAAGTACAGATGCAGCAGGATATGTAAATGAATATTATAACAACACCGGAAACCCCAACCAGGCGACTCCGGTAGTTGTAACACCACCAAATGATACGCCCAACATCAACTTCACCCTGGACCCCAGCGGGTCGATTTCCGGCCATGTATATCAAGCAGATGGCGTAACGCCTCTATCCGAGGCATTCATACAAGCCAGGCTGGCGGATGGAACATACGGAGCCGGGATGTCTAACGCTGATGGAAGTTATTCAATAACCGGAGCACCTTCGGGCGACAACCTGGTGATAGCACAATATTCAGGTTATGTTTACAAGTATTACGATAATGTATACAACTCCAGCCAAGCCAGTCTGGTAAGGGTAAACATTGCCCAAAATACATCCAATATCGATTTCAGCCTCGAGCCGGGCGGCCTGATCAGCGGGTATGTTTACGGCATCGATGGAACGATACCGGTTTCAGGAGTAACGATATCAGCAACCGACCAGACAAACAGGACCTGGCAAACAAGCAGCAGCAGTAACGGAAGTTATACCACGCCGTACCTGCCGGCAGGAGATTATACGCTTAAGGCAGAGGCGGCAAGTTATCTCACCGAATATTTCGATGGGGCAGTGACAGCAAACGACGCCACACCGGTGACGGTACAAATATCAAGCACCGTGTCCGGAGTAAATTTTTCGCTCGTGCCTGGAAATATACTTTCATTTTCAAATCAATTTCAACCTCCCATTTGTGCCGAAAGTGATATCATCGATATAACTTGTGCGGCAAATGGGACGACCGGATACATGTTAACCGGGACCGATGGGGTAGAGCCACCCTTAGTAGGTTCGCAAAGCGGTATATGGAAAACTGTTGACGGGGGAAAAAGCTGGTCTGCAGTTGCCGGAAATGTACCAGGAGCACCGACGAATATGACGGTAGCTCCGGACGTCAGTGACGGTTCACTGGTAGCAGTGATTGCCGGTAACAAAGTATATTTTTCCAACGACGGCGGCAACGCGTTTGCTGAGTTAGCAACCTTTGATACTTTTAATACGATGAGATCGATAGCTATCAGCCCACAAATAGGAGACAGCCGCTCGATTGCAATTGCTGGAGATGAGGTTGTTTACTTTATTACTTTCACCGGTGGTTTCAGTGGAGCTAGCTGGACTAATATTTTTTCGGGCAACGTCAATCCCGGCCAGGTACTGGCGGTGAAATTTTCTCCCAATTACCTCCAGGACCGCACTTTAGTAGCTACTTCCACGGACGGGGTCAACACCCGTTTGAACTTATTCAATACCGCAACACAACTATGGAATGCCGATTATGCGGCATACGGAATGCCGGATAAAGGGATAGTTATCCAAAACGCTACCGCAACCCATGCAGACATTGACATGCCCGGAACGTATATGGCTTTAGAGGCATCGTCAAGAATCACCTACCTGGGCTTAAATCCAGGCGGGCTTTTCCGAAATTCAGACAAGCTGACATCGATACCGATGAACAGCGTAGCAATCAATGATGCCGGCGACAGGCTAATTGCAGGACCGGTAACGGGAAATCAGGTTTATGCCATCCCATCTCCGGCAACAGCAACATCCGGTGAAGTGCACGTTAGTTCAAAATCACCATCATGGGCGACAGCAGGGCTAATGGCAGTAGATTTTCTGGGAACAAGCATCGGGGCAGGAACCAGCGGACCTGAAAGTGCTTTCGCCCTTTCTACAGACAGCGGTAACAGTTTTAACGATACCGCTTTTGTTGATACAACACCGATAACGACCGACTTTATCGTTAACACCGACGGGACGAAAATGTATATCGTGACCGAGAATGAGAACGTCATCAGCTTGTGGCGCAAGACAACATCATGGGAGAGAGTCTTTAAAACAGCTGGGACCGGTTATATCATCCGTGCAGCCAGGGATAATTTCGATACTATTTTCCTGGTCGACAAGGGAAGCACAGCTTTCTATTTCAGCAACGATGCCGGCCAATCCACCTGGCAGCCCCGGATAGCTTATGCGACTATCAGTGACTTCGCGGCGGAAAGCGCCAGTGTTCAATACACCCTGACAGGTACCTCCGTATCCAAAACCACAGATGGGGGTTACCTATGGGATAATCCCAAGACAACCACTGGAGCAGGAGCCGGCGATTTTATAGAAATACTTGTCAACGGTAACCTGCTCGTTACCGGGACTGATGGTATTGCCTACAGTACCAACGGGGCAACGAACTGGACGCCGATCAATATCACTATACCGAGCGGCCATAGAGTGCTGGCCGCTGCCAGCGGACTAACTACCGGAGACTATATCTATGCTTCATCAACGGCAGCGACTAATATCTTCCGTTGGAAAATCGGAACCAGTACTACATGGACGCCGATGTGGGAAACCAGTGAAACTCAAATAGGCAAACCAAGTGGAATGTCAATTTGTGGAAATGCACTATACCTGGCAACAGATGATGATACTCACAGCTATTTATATCGTACGATCATGCCAGACACCGCAAATTCAACTACACATTGGAGTACATTCGGACCGCTTACAGACAGTATATCTCCCGGAGCTTCACCATCCAGTCCTTATATCTTAAGGTTTATTAACCAGCCTAAAAGCCTGTTTACAACCGACAATGGCGGTAATCCACAAATATGGGCACTGTCAATCGATACGCCGGCATCCAGGTACCTGTTGGAAAGTGCGACCGATATCAATATCGGAGCCCCAACAGACATCAGTTTAAGCGGGAACAGCATCGCAGAAAACCAGCCGGCCGGGACAACAATCGGTTCTTTAAGCACCGCCGACCCCGAACCCGGAGATACTTTTAGTTATACTAAGGCAACCGGAACCGGAAGTGACGATAATGCGTTGTTTACAATCGATGGAAATATCATCAAAAGCAACGCAATCTTCAACTACGAAACCAAGAGCGCATACATTATAAAAGTGAGATCAACCGACAGTAAAGGTCTATATTATGAAAAATCCCTCACTATAAGTGTTATCAATATAGTCGAAACACCTGCTGAGATTATCCTGAGTAACAACAGTATTGCGGAAAACCAACCGGTCAACACAATAATCGGGACACTAAGTACAATCGACCCCGATACCGGAGATACGTTCACCTACAACCTGGTTAATGGAACCGGGGACACCGACAACAGCCAATTCAACATCTCCGGCAGCAGCTTACGTACTTCGGCGGTCTTTGACTACGAAACCAGGAATTCCTACAACATCAGGGTCAGGTCCACCGATCACGGCGGCTTATTCCTTGAGAAACAAATAATAATCGTGGTAAACGACCTGGCGGAAAACACGAACCAGCCCCCAACCGATATCAGTTTGAGTAACTACAGTGTCGATGAAAACCAAATTGTGAACACGATGGTGGGCTCTTTTACCACGACCGACCCGGATGTGGGAGATATTTTTTCATACACC
>CAZSHH010000148.1:0-4648 GCA_964606525.1 uncultured Dehalococcoidales bacterium | reverse complement strand
CACGCCTTGCGGCACTGGATTCTAAGTCCAGGCTGTCTGCCAATTCCAGCACTTCCCCTCCGCATGCCATCTTAACAAAAAAGGGCGAGGCGGGCAAGAGAATTTACTTCCGGGCCACACTATTTTGCTGGCCTGGCATCTTTGCCGTTTCCGAACCCTGAAATCAATATGATGCGCCAGCCGCGTTAAGTATCGTGTGACAATGTCTCCTTACTGGTCTTATTTCTGTGTTTGTTAATCTTTCTTCTTCGGCATCTCGCATAACTCGATGAGCATGCCGCCGACTTTGTCGGTATTGAAGTATGCCCAGCGGCTGCTGCCGATGGCTCCGGTTTGCACGACCTCAAATCCTCTTTTCTGCATATCGGATACTTCGGCATCAAAGTCCTCGACCCCATATGCCAGGTGATGCAGACCCTCGCCGTGCTTAGCCAGGAATTCGGCATATACCGTCTCTCCCTTTAGCGGCTGGATCAGTTCCAGGCCAAGCCCGCCCAAATCGCTTTTCGCCAACCTGAGGTCCATATCGTATTCTACCTGTGTCCCCCTGACCGATTTACCGCTGAACGCCATCCCCGGCCCACCGATAAAAGGAGGAAACGGCCCTACCTCCAGGGATTCAAAGTGCTTGATCGCTTTTTCCATGTCTTTTACTACGAGTGAAGCATGCATGAATTTCCAGTTTTTATGCATTATTTCCCTCCTCATCACCTGTTCTTCAGTCTAAACGGCATTGTAACATATCATGAAAATTTAGTATCGTTCTACACTTCCTGGAGATTGATATCCGGCATTTTCCATATTGAAGGTACTTATGATGAACGGTATCCTTCAATACTTAAAATGCACGAATATCCGGCCGAAATTCTTATCATCCTTTTCCAACCGGTGATACAGCTTTTTGATATCCGGTTGGGCCAGGAATCTCAAGACTCTTTTCTTCAACTGCCCGGAGCCCTTTCCCGGGATGATCTCGACTAAACTGATCCGTTTTTCCACTGCCTGCGTGATGACCCGGTTCAATTCGGCATCAATGGAACTGCTTTTGTTAAAGATATCATGCAGGTCAAGAGTAATTTTCGCCAAGGCAACACCTCGCGGATATTATACCGGAATTAACAAAATCCTAATATCCTAAGCAAACCCTAATTTCTAATTTTTTAAATAAATCCTAATACCTAATTTCTATCAGGAAACCTGAACTCCCCTCACTTTCATCTCTCCCGCAAGGGGAGAGAAAATAGATTTTAAAATACGGGGTAATTTGATGATTTCCTCTCCCGCAAGAGGAGCAAGAATGGCTGGGTGAAGGCTAGACCGGCTTGATTTTCCAAATGAGGGGTTTTCCGGTATTCGTATTTCGCATTTTTATATTGTATGATGATATCTTTATCTGCTATGAGAAAGACCTTTACCCGTGAACTAGTGGCGATGCTTGGCATCGTCGGCTTGGCGACCATGGCGATGGCCATCCTGCAGCCCATTCTGCCCCTGTACCTGGATTCGATTGGCGTTGCTCCGGCCGTCCTCGGCCTGATGTTTTCCACCGGCATGGCCGGGATGGTTATCGGGGAAAGCACCGGCGGCTGGCTGGCGGACCGCATCGGGATCAAGATCCCGATGATCGTGGGCACCCTGGTCTGTGCGCCTCTGGTATTGTCTTTCACCTTTACCCGCAGCCCGGCGCTCATCTTCATCATCTTCTTTTTCTGGGGGATCGTGCGAGCGGCGATCTTCGGCCCCGGCCGAGGTTATATCGGTATACGCATCCCGCTCGCCTATAAAGCCACTTTCATGGCAATTTATGCCACGGCAATGGCGGTCTCGCGCAGTTTAGGCAGTTTCACCGGCGGGTTGATCGCCGATGTCTTGAATTACCACTGGGTCTTCTACACAGCAGCAGCCATCGGCTTCACCGGCGGCATTGTTGCCCTGTTATGCCTGAAAAACCGAACCCCAAAAGCCAGCCCCATGAGTACGGCAACGGCACCGGGAAAATCAGTCCCGGATATCCCGTTATACCGCCATAAACAGTTTATTTTTCAATCCGCAGTCGCAGCGATGCAGTTTGCCGCTATCGGCATCTCGCCGTTTTTATCCCTGCTGGCGGCAGAAGTTGCCGGCCTGGATGCCACGCGGATAGGCCTCCTTTTTACCATCGGCGCGGTCGTTAACGCCCTCATGCTGGTGCCCATGGGCCGACTGGCGGACCGGCACAGTAAGCGCAAGATGATGGTAATTGGTTTATCCGTGGTGGCGACCGGCCAGGCAGTGATTGGTTTTGCCGGCGGTTTCTCTCAGCTTGCGGCGGGGGTCATTATCCAGAGTACCGGCAGCGCTATTTTCGGCCCGGCTGCCGTGACCTTGCTTTCCGAAGTCGTTTCCCAACACCGGCAGAATACGGCCATGGGCATTTACGGCGGCTTTGAAGATATCGGCGTGATCATCGGGTCGGCTATCGGGGGGATGGTTTGGAGTACGCTCGGGCCCACCCCCACTTTCCTGATCGTCGGTAGCGGTGGCGCCCTCCTCGGCGCCGTCATTTCCCTGGTGTTTCTGAAGAAGCAATAGCCCCTTGCGGGCGTTATCCAATATTGTTAAAATACCGCCACATCAACAAGGGGTAAAAATGCATAAAGTCGGCGTCGATATCATCGAAATCTCCCGTATCAACAATGCATTACAGCGTTACGGGCCCCGGTTTCTTCAGCATGTTTATACGCAACCGGAGATCGATTTATGTAAAAACCGGCCTCAAGTCCTGGCTGTCCGCTTCGCCGGTAAAGAAGCGGTCATGAAAGCCCTGGGGACCGGTATCAAGGGAATATCCTGGCGGGAAATTGAAATTTTAACCAAGCCCTCGGGCGAACCCACCGTCCGGCTTTACGGCAAAGCGAAAGTCCGGGCTGGTTTGCTGAACTTAAGCGAATTCTCGATCAGCCTTTCCCATTCAAAGGAATATGCCGTGGCCACAGTCGTCGCTGATTGATACGACATTTCCGATAGTAAGTCAGCCATGCGACCTGTTAAATCCGGTTTAGGGCGGGCGGATCCGAGATCCGCCCCTACAAGATCACAGGCTTAGGGATATAAAATGAGACTGGTTAGGGGAGGGCTACTGCTTTTTCTTACTTCCAGCAGTTGCGCAGGAAACGCCCGTCCATTTCCAGCACTCGGTCCGCCACATCCCGCAGTGCTTTCGAGGTACGTTCCTTACCGAAAAGGGCAACTTCGACGTTTTTCCCGTTGTCCTTGACCGCCTGCAGCGCTCCTACGTAATCGTTGTCGCCGGCGACTAGGATAGCGACATCGAAGTTGTTTTTATAGCTGTGGGTCAGCAGGTCAGTCGCCAGCTGGATATCCACGCCCTTCTCATACGGCGGGGAATGCGGCCAGTTCTGATAGACCAATCGCCCCAATCTCAGTTCGAAGTATGGGGTGGAACTGATGCCATCGAAGAAGGCTAACTGCCGCACATAGCGTTCCGGTTCCTCTTTCCGGCCCACCCGGGCGTTGTAGTAGTAGACTCTAATCAGACGCCGTTTCTCCAGCAGCCTCTCCGCCAGTTTGCCCATGCTGATATCTGTCCGCTTGAAGTTCTCTTTCAAGGAATGGTACAGGTTGCTGCCGTCGATGAACACCATGATACGGTCAGTGCGGTCGGTCATCTACCGCTCCTTCCAAAGAAACTTACTGGCACTTCGTATACCCGCAGGCCGGGCAGATGAAACAGCCTTCCTGGTTTCTCAACAGGCCGCCGCAGTCCGGACACTGGCCGGCGATGTTGCGGATAGGGCCGCTGTCGGTATCGGCGGTGGTTTTTTCATCATGGCGGTTGCCGGATGATGCTGTTTGAATCTGCCCTTTAATGCAGTTTTCCAGTACCGTGGCAATCGCATCGGCACAGGACAAGACCGACTTCCCGTCTTCCCAGGCAATCGAAGGGCAGCGGATGCCCTTCAACATCTTGACCACCTCCGAGGGATCGACCCCTGATCTCAAGGCCAGGGAGATAAGGCGGCAGGTAGCTTCCAGTTGGGCGGAAGCACAACCGCCGGCTTTCCCCAGGGTGGAGAATACTTCGCACAATCCCTTGTCATCCGAAGCCACGGTGATATACAGGCTGCCGCAGCCTGTAGTAATCTTCTCTACAAAAGCCGTGGTTCTCTTGGGCCGCCGGCGCGGGACCAATCTCGTAACGGCCGCTGCTTCGGCTTTCTTTTCCTCTTTCTTCTTTGTGCCGGTACTCATCGGCTGGTCTTCCCGGCTGCCGTCACGGTAGATAGTGATGCCTTTCAGGCCAAGTTCGAAGGCCAGGGTATAGACCTTGGCGACATCGGCTTCAGTAGCTTCCCGCGGGAAATTAACGGTCTTGGAGACAGCGTTGTCGGTATATTTCTGGAAAGCCGCCTGCATGCGGATGTGCCATTCCGGGGTGATGTCATGGGCGGTAACAAAAATTTCCTTGACGCGGTCCGGAATGTTTTCCACCGTGTGCAGCCTGGTCCCGGCCGCCAGCTTCCGCATCAAGTCTTCCGAGTAAAAGCCGCCTTCCCGGGCTGCTTTTTCAAAATACTGGTTCGCCTCGACCATGTTCGCCCCATCTAGGATGTTCCGGGTAAAACTCAAGGCAAACAAAGGTTCAATG
>CAZSHH010000147.1:0-4667 GCA_964606525.1 uncultured Dehalococcoidales bacterium | reverse complement strand
ACGACAGACAAACAGCCTCAACTTTCCTAAAATAGGTCAGCAGCTTAATAGCTGGGGCGTTAAGCTGTGGTTGTCGTATCCGGATAACTGAACAAAGGGATAACTGCACGAAGGCAACGATCTGCCGCCTGTACCTGGTCACCTGGGCGGCGGGGAGCCAATGGTGAAACCGGCGTGGATATATGGTGCTGGCTGATTTGTTGGATGAGAAAGGTACCTCACAGCCACAAAGGAGACCTGAAGTGAGTACATACGGGAGAATAAAGATAGCTGGCAAGCGCATCCCGAAGATAATTCGGTATCTTCTCATTTACCTTTTGGCGATATCGATACCCGCTTCCATGGTTCCTCTGGCGATGACTGTGATGGCTCAAACCAATAACCCGGCACCGGTACAGCTTTTCTACGTGACCCTGCCGGAACAGGACGGACTGACCGTATTGGATAGTATTCATCCTGCTGCTGATACACCAATGTATACATATTTTTCCATTGCCATCGGGATTGATGGAACTTATGTCTATTATGATCAATGGGAAGATGGTTATGCCGCGGATATCGCCAACCCGTCACCGGCTGAAATATACAATGCTATTACCAACCCTGACGGAGTGCAGATCTGGGGTAATGGGAAGGCGTCCGATGGAGTTGCTCCAAATATAGCCGGGGTAGCAGTGGACCCTACAGACGCTAATGATGTTCTCCATGCTGGAGACGTCATTATTCCTTATAACGCGGTCCCTTTACCAAGGGTCATTGTACCACAGAATTATGTACGTGACACCTTTGCTTCGCAAAGCTACAGCCGTAATGATGGGAATACCAACTGGGCAACCAACTGGGCGGAAACAGGTGATGGAACTACAAGTCCAACATCAGGCGATATATACATTGATAATCAAACTTTGTTCTTCTCCTCCGGCACTGATACCGGAGATAGCATTAGTCGTGGGGTGAATCTGTCAACTGGCGGTACATGTGCCACATTAAGCTTCGATCTTACGGCAGATAGCGACCTTGATGCTACTGGAAACGACTTTGTAGTTGAAGTTTCTTCAGATGGTATAAATTACACTATCTTAGAGACGTTCAATGACGAAAATGATGATGGTTTTCAGACCTATAATATCTCAGGTTATGCCTCACTTAACACTAGCATAAGATTCAGATCGTTAAATAATCTAGAATATTCTGAAGACTGGGCAATCGATAACGTGCAGGTTAGCTGGAATTGCTATATGCCGGTTCTTTTCGATGGCAAGGATAAGGTGGGCGCCAGCAGTTCAATTTCCATGGCCCGGGCAACCTGGGCGACTGGCTCTGATACACTAAACGCTTTTGCCCATGAAATGTATGCGACCAATGAATGGGGAACAGCCTTCCAATCACCCGTTGGTACCAACACTGCAAACGCTGGTCAAATGTTCGAGTATAGTGCTTTATCTATTATGGCCTGTCAAAATAATACTACGGTGCAAATTGATGCCGATGCAAACGGTAGTTACGAGACTGCCATTACCCTGCAGGAAGGCGGAGCAACCCTAGTTGAAAATATTCGACAAGGGGCGAAGGTACTTTCCGATAAACCGGTGCAGGTCGTGCTAATGACCGGCGATATCGGTTCCACATACGGCTCTCGGGATATGAATCTTTTACCAACGAGTACCTGGGGTAGTTCATACTGGAGCCCGGTTGGAGTGACCAACACTGATCCGGATCCAGATACTCCGACCAGAATATTTGTATATAACCCCACTACTAATGGAACTATTTATGTTACGGTTGAACGATATGGTCTCAGCAATATAACGCTAGGACCAATCGCACCAGGTGGCGGGGTGACTTTTGATTTAGGAAATGGCCGAGGAGCTCATGTTTATGCTTCTAACAACATTGGTACCGCTACCAACGACCCTATTTTTGCCATCGGTACCGTTGACACTGCAAATACTGCTTATGACTGGAGTTTTACGTTATTCCCTGATGCATTCCTAACCACAGAAGCATTGGTTGGGCTTGGATTAGGTAAAGACCCAACAGATACTACTTCTACTCAAAACGGCAGCCCGTTGTGGGTGACAGCTACATGCAACACTTACATCTATGTTGACTGGAACAACGATGGAACTGCCGATGGGGTGGATACCAATGGTGATGATATCGCCGAAGCTGGTTCTCAAAACGGTATCTTAGTTAACCGGCTGCAATCTGTACGCCTTTTTGAACCGGTGGGTGATTCAGAGCCATACGATCAGAGTGGTGCGCGCGTCTGGAGCCGTACCGCCTCCAGCGTAGGATATGGTGGTACACCGGGATGTAAATTGGCAATCGCATGGGGAGAAGACCCTGCTAACGCAAACCCTGGATCGCCCGGGCTAGACGTTGGTACTTCAGTTCCTCCTTTACGGCCAATCGAAGGGACAAAAAGCTTGAAGATCTCCGTAGATACTGAGCCTTATACGGTGCTAAACCCCGGAGATACCACAACATATACTATTACTATCCACAATCCCGGCCCTTCGATACTTGAAAATATTTATGTATACGATACTGTCCCAGCTAATACCAGCTACGTGCAAAATACGACCAAATGGAATGATACCGGTGTAGAACCATGGATACTAATTCCTGATTTGCCAGTAAATCAACTCCCGCTATCAATCACTGGAGGATATTACTTAGGAAACCTCCCGGTTGGCAAAACGTTCTATATTCAATTCGATGTTTTATTATTGCCCGGGAATTATGAAGATATCACTAACTGCGTCGTTGTTTACTCCGGCGCCGGACCTTTCACAAAGTGCGTTACTACTCCTGTAGCGACACGTGACTGGGGCGATCTGCCTGATTCTTATAAAACAACCGCCGCCCAGGATGGGCCGCGCCATTCTTTCTCCGGGCTAATGCTAGGCACATATTGGGATGTCGAAGTCCAGGGCCAACCTAATGACACTGCCACGGGGGATGATGCCGCGACCAGTGATGATGAAGACGGGGTAACCCGTAATATATCCCAGTTATGGCTGCCGGAAACTAGTGTGAACCTGAATATTGTGGTGAATGGTGGGCCGGGTATAGTCGCAGGATGGTTCGACTGGAATGCAGACGGTGATATTACGGATCCCGGTGAATATTATAATTTTGGATCACTTCCGAATGGAGTGAATGTTGTTTTATTACCTATTCCTGCAGCATATACTGCAGGGGCGTCGGTGTTTTCCCGCTTCCGAATTTTCAATCCAGCGAGTTTACCGGGTTATGACTTAAATGCTGATGCATATTATCGTTATGCCGAGGGTGGCGAAGTCGAAGACTATTTTTGGGAGTTACACGAACCTGCGATCGATATCCAGAAATACGTCTGGGACGGGGATTCCTGGGAAGAAAGCACAACAATTCCTGTGGGCGGGACGGCTGAATTCAAAATCGTGGTGACCAATACGGGCAACGTTGATTTGACTGACGTCACGGTTACCGACCCCCTCGCTCCTGATTGTGAACTATATATCGGCGACCTGGCAGCCGGAGCGACTTATGAGTCTTCTCCTGGTATTGATTATTATACCGGCAACGTGACCAACGTGACCGATAGCTTCACCAATTTTGCCTACGTCACCGGCAAATACGGCGATATCACTGTTAACGATGACGACCCGGCACAGGTAGTCGTGGGCGAGATTAGTGGAGCCATTGGCGACTTTGTCTGGTATGACATTAATGGCAACGGCATCCAGGACTCAGGTGAACCGGGCATCGGCAATGTTATCGTGGAATTGTATACTGCGGGGAATTTAGTTACCCCAATCGCTACCACTAATACCTTCGCCGCTGACGGCAGTTACCTTTTCACCGGCCTGGCACCGGGTGATTATGTCGTTAAATTTATCGCACCGGATAATTACGATCCGACACAACAGGACCAGGGTACAGATGATGCCCTGGACAGCGATGCCGATACAACTACCGGCATGACTGCCACGATTTCACTGGGTTCCGGCGAGACCAACCTCACCATCGATGCCGGCTTCATCGCCATGGGCCCGGCCATCGATATCCAGAAAATGCCTGACCTGCAGATCATCCCCTCCGGCGGCACGGCTGTTTTCCAGATCGTGGTGACCAACACCGGCAATGTCCCGCTGGTGAATGTCGCCGTCACCGACCCCATGGCACCGGACTGCGCAGTCACCATCGGTAACCTGGCCGTAGGCGCCAGCTATTCCTACTCCTGTTCAATTGCCAACGTAATGGCAGGATTTACCAATGTGGCTACTGTGAATGGCGAAGATGAAAAGGGAACACCCGTCAGCGATACGGATGATGCCGTGGTGCAGGTCATCAGCACCCCGGCGGTGGGCGGGGAAATCTTCCCCACCGATAAACTGAGCCTGCTGATGCCGGTAATCCTGCTGCTGCTGGCGGCCGGGGGTGCCGGGTTCTGGTTGGTGAAGCGGCGGATGTCACCCCAGGCCTAACCGTGCAGATATCAGTACTTTAGTTTAGTAGATTGCCTTTACGGGGCAAGTTCCGGACCGAAACTTGCCCCTGCTGGTATCCAAGCTGGCGCGGGGTCGGTCTGTGACCATTCCACTCGAAAACCGGGTTTATCAAATCCCTTCACTGATAATCGTCAGATCAGGACTTCAGGCGGGTGGGTCCGAGACCCA
>CAZSHH010000146.1:0-4752 GCA_964606525.1 uncultured Dehalococcoidales bacterium | reverse complement strand
TCCGCTTCTTTAAAAACTCCAGCGTAATCATGGCTTTCTTGCGATACCGGATATCCACTCTAGTTAGCGTTTCAACATCCTTTGGGTCGCACGGCTCGGCTTCAGGCTCAATACAGTGGAACCAGACCACCCCCTCCTGGTTTTTCAGGATTCCTTTGCTAAATCTCGGATGCCCTCCCGCCGCAACGCATTCCTTGATCAGATCGGCATGTTTATCTGGCTGCGAGGCGGCGAATTCCTCGTATTCCGGGATATTTACATTGGCGATCCACCAGACCAATGCGATCCAGGCAGACATGTATTTATTGTCCTGTAAAGCATCGTATTCAGCCCCGGCACCGATAAACATATCACCGTCTCCGGTAGAATCGATGACAACCTTCGCCAGGATTGCCTGCCGGCCTGATTTACTTTCAAAAATCACGCCCCGGGCGGTATTTCCTTCCATTATCGGTTCAGTTCCCCATGAATGCAGCAGCAGGTCGACTCCCGATTCCAGCACCATATCGTTCAGTTCAGCTTTAAGTATCTCTGGGTCGACAACTGCGGAATACATTACTCGTCTTTTCTCAACGGCAGGATCATGCCGCACGAAAAAATTCGCCATATGGGCGTTAAGGTAATAGTTCACTACCTTCTCATCCGTCGTTCCCCAGTCTTCTTTTTTAGGGTAGGATGCCCCACCCCGGGCATCCAGCCGGTTAAGTAACTCCTGATTTAACCCATATATCTGCTGTTCCCCACTGATTGTACTGAGATTCGGGAAAATGTTAACCAGCCCTCCGCTGGCCATACCGCCTAAATGACCGTATCTTTCGATGAGTACCGTGTCAGCGCCGTTGCGTGCAGCCGCTACCGCCGAAGCGAATCCTCCCGGACCACCGCCTACGACTACAACATCAACTTCACGACATACTTTTGTATCTCTGGCAGGTTCTCGAATAGTCTTGTTTTGTGCTTTTACCATGTTTATCTCTCCTGCTTTCAGTTTTGTGTCCAGTCTCACCTGCTGCGGATTACCATGAAAATTGTAGTCCTGTTAACCTGATTCCCTCCTTTCAACCCAACGGAAATCAACATGCCGGGCATCCCCTTACTACTTTATCTGTAATGAGGGCACTTAATTCACGGTCGGTATAGTTTAAAGCCCAGGCGGTAAAATAACCCGCATAAAGTCCTCAGCCAATCCGAACTCAGTACCTTCGGCAGCCTTCAGGGCAAAGCTTTTCACGAATTTTAAGTTGCCCTCCAGAGCTTCTTCATAACTACCCGGCGGGTTAACATGTAACAGCCAGTCCTCGATCTGCGAGCGATGGCACTTCCAGGCTTCCCATTTCACATCGAAGGTATTGGTAACATCCACCCGGTAGTTAGGGTTTTCGGCATTCCAGTACCAGACTTCCTTAACATGATGCGGCTGTAAACCCTGTTTTAGTAAATCGGGAAATGCATTAGGGGCAATCGCCATTGGCCAAGCAACCTCCATGACCATTCTCGCCAGATTCCGGTGATCGGGATTATTCATGTATTTTGTTGTATGCGGGTCATGGGTACAGATAATCTGAGGGCGGTAAGTCAAGATAAGCCTGCATATTTCCTGGCGCATCTCGTAAGTATCGGCCAGTCTTAGATCAGGCTGGCGTAGAAAGACCACCTCTTTAACGCCCAGGACTTTGGACGCGGCTAATTGTTCCGCTTCACGCCTCTTGACCAGTTCTTCCGGTTTTAGATCAGGATTACTGCTTCCACAAGACCCATCGGTAACCGCAACGATGACAACTTCTTTCCCCTCGCGTGTCCAGCGGACAATAGTGCCGCCCACGCCGCCTTCGGAGTCATGCATATGGGGCGAAAAGGTTAAAGCATAAACTGATTTTCCGGGCATCTTTTCCTCCCTCTGGTATTGATTATTTCAGGATTGTAATTATATCTAACTGAGGGATAAATGTGAAAGTATATCCTGGCCCTTTTCTTTTTTAAGCCCATTCAGCGTATAAGTGACCTGTGCCCAGTTTTATGTGGACTAGTAGCGTTTAGGACGCTTGGGGTATGGCTGGTAAGGCGTACGCGGTTCGAGACTCACCCAGTCTGTTTTCTCATCTAGTTTGGCAAGAGAGCGTAACAGGTCGAAAGTGACCCATCGAGATGCTTCCGGATGTGATGTATATTCCCACAGGCCGTATTGGCCCCGTAATCCGCTGATGTATTCCACCGTCTCGGCAATACGTTTGTCCTCCAGGCTTGCTTCGATCCGCCAGCACATGTCCAGTATCAGGGCGATGTCATAACGTGCGAAGTAGGTAAAGTAACCATTATCACGTTCTACTCCGACAATTCTTGCTATTTCATATCCAAGATTTGAACCTTGCATGGTATCCTGGGCGAGTAGCAGGTCAAGCCCTCGTTGTGCCGGGAGGCTTGTACACCGCTTTGGATGGAATGCCAGGGCACTGACTGCAAATGTTGTATTAGTACGGCAACCAAATCGTGAATGGGCCAGGCGCCGGTATCCTGCCGGGAATACATTCTGGCCTGCTTTCACTCCGGATGGCCAGCTGCCGTCAGGCAGCCGCTTTTCAAGCAGCCATTCGTAAGCCTGTTCTGCCCTTGGGTCAGCGGCATATCCGGCTGCTGCCAGGCCGCGCAGGGGCAAGCCTGTTTGTAGCGGGACCATAGAATAAGTATCCCCCATCTCACTCTCGGCTTTAGAGTCCGGTAAAGGCCAGGAACCGTCCTTCAATTGGTGAGAGAAAAGGTATTCAGCTCCTTTCTTTACTGGTCCAAAATCAGGGCTAAAACCCAGATAGCCCAACTTGAGCAATGCCTGGGCGGTCGTTTTGATACCAGACCAGCCATCGTTGCCGCCGTCCTTCGAACGCCAGGAGCCGTCGCAATTTTGAAGGGCCAGTAATTCCCGGACAATCGCATCATCCTCCCGTATTTCTTTAAGTTCACGGACTTCTTCATCATCCGGATTACGGTGCAGCAACTCACGCAGTACCAATAGCCGGAGATTCGGTGAAGGGTCGGTAAGTAATAACGCTGTTCTCGCAGTCATAATACCCTCAGCGCTTCTCTTATATACTGGGCGGTTGGCGTATTCATATTGGCAACCTCTGTGGGGTGCCCGGAAGCGATCAGGTTACCACCTTCGGGCCCTCCGCCAGGCCCCAGCTCGATTATCCAATCGCAACTGGCAAGAACGTGTGGTTGGTGTTCCACCACGATAACGGAATGTCTAGCCTTGACAAGCCGGTGCAATACCTGAATCAGCTTTACCACATCTTCCATATGTTGGCCTACAGTAGGCTCATCAAGGATATACAGGGTACTTACCGTAGTTCGCCGGCACAGCTCTTTCACAATCTTCAGTCGTTGAGCTTCACCTCCGGAAAGGGTGTGTGCGGGCTGCTGCCATACCAGGTAGCCGAGACCAACCTCGAGAGCGACTTTTAAAGGCCGGGCTAGAGCCTGTTCTTCTGAAAACAAATTGAAGGCTTCCTCGAGAGTCAGGCCATTCACTTCTGGCAATGATATCCCTTTAAAGTGGACCTCTTTGGCTTCCGGGATGCATCCGGTTCCTGTACAGGTCTCGCATTCCACAAAAACATCGGGGAGGAAAGCCATATCCATCCGGTTTAAACCCGTCCCGCCGCATGAAGAACACGGGACACCCAGCTGCTTCTCATTCAGTCCCAGTGCTTTAGCATCCGGGGTAGCCGCAAATAACTTAATTAGAGGAGCCGACAGCCCTAGGAAAGCAGCGGGGCTGTGTATGTTCTCACGAGCCTGGTTAACGATTACTGTCCGTTCCGGCATCCCAACGATAGAATCATATTTGCCCGGTTCAAGCGGTTCTCTGGCAAATGAGGTCGTATGAGTTTTATGGACTAACGCCAGTCCCAGGGTATCGATTATTAAAGTACTCTTACCTGACCCTGATACACCGCAGACTCCCACCAGTGCATGAAGAGGAATCTTGACATCCAGTCCACGTAAGTTGTTTTCCTTCGCCCCTGTAATGGCCAGC
This sequence comes from uncultured Dehalococcoidales bacterium, assembly GCA_964606525.1. GTDB lineage: Bacteria > Chloroflexota > Dehalococcoidia > Dehalococcoidales > UBA2162 > JBBITI01. Next base: position 722 of record CAZSHH010000146.1, on the reverse strand, counting down.
CATTCGGTCTCATTTCCCAATGCCTTTCCGCCGCATGGGTCGATTTTCCCTTCGCCGCGCAGCCATTTTCCGGTAACCGTGTCAGTCTCGGCAATATCCCGGGGAGTACCGGTTGCCACTATTTTCCCACCCATCGTCCCCGCCCCCGGACCTAACTCGATGATATGATCTGCAGCCTTGATGATTTGCAGGTCGTGTTCGACTACTATCACCGTATTATCGCTATCACGCAGGTCCTCCAGTACCTGACGCAAGGCATCAAGTTCGTTCGGATGCATACCTCGTGAAGGTTCATCCAGCAACACGGTCAGCGATGCCAGTCTGCTGCCGAGCAGTCCTGCCAGCTTGATACGCTGTGCTTCTCCTGCCGATAGCGTACCGCTGGGCCGGTCCAGGTGAAGATATCCCAGGCCAACTTTGTTTAGAAAACTCAATCTCCGTCGTGCGGTATCGAGATTCGCATGTGTTGCAGAATCAGCCTGTGAGGGTAAAGCCAGATTGTTCAGTACATTTCCCAGCCGTTTCAGCGGCATCTCGCTGAGTTCGTGCATGTTATAGCCCGCCAGGGTGACTACCATGTATTCCCGCCGCAGGCCGGAACCGTGGCATTCCGGGCAGGCCGTTTGATCCGTGTAAGTGCCGTGGACATCCCAATCTCTGACCCAACCGCCGTAGAATCCCTCCCATACCCTGGTCCAGGTTTTCGATTCACCGGAGGCCTT
>CAZSHH010000145.1:0-4870 GCA_964606525.1 uncultured Dehalococcoidales bacterium | reverse complement strand
TTAAAAAAGCCATTAAAAAGATATTTGAGTCCTGGGACAACAACCGTGCGGTGGAATACCGGAGACTGAATAACATCTCACCAACGCTGGGGACAGCCGCGGTGGTACAGATGATGGTCTACGGTAATAAAGACAAAAAATCGGGAACCGGGGTAGTGTTCAGCCGCAACCCGAGTACAGGGGAAAAAGGACTGTTCGGGGAATACCTGGAATCGGCACAAGGTGAAGCCGTGGTCTCGGGGGCACGTACCCCGCAACCCGTGGTAAGCCTGAAAGCGGCGATGCCGAAGATGTACCGGGAACTGGAAACAGTGGCAGAAAAACTGGAACACTATTTCGGCGATATGCAGGATATCGAGTACACCATCGAATCAGAGAAACTATTCATACTACAGACCCGCAGCGGGAAACGTAGCGGACAGGCGGCAGTGAAGATCGCCGTAGATATGGTCGCCGAAAACATTTTGACTCGTGAAGAAGTGATCAACCGGGTAAGTATACATGACATCCAGGTGCTGCTGCATAAACAACTGAAGGCGGACCTGGAGGTAAAACCAATCGTCAAAGGCCTGAATGCAGCCCCGGGGGCAGCCTCAGGCCCGGTATGTTTCGACTCGATCGAAGCCGCGGCACGGGCGAAGAAAGGCCTGGGAGTGATCCTGGTAAGGCCGGAAACCGACCCGGATGATATTCAAGGCATTGCCGCGGCCCAGGGGGTGCTGACGCAAAAAGGCGGACTGACGTCACATGCGGCCATCGTGACCAGGGCGATGGGGAAGCCCTGTATCTCGGGGGCAGAAGAAATCGAAATCGATTTACGGCGCAAGCAGTTCACCGTGAACGGGCAGGTCATTAAAGAAGGTGATGAAATCACCATCGATGGTTCTACCGGATATGCCTATAAAGGAGCGCTACCACTGGAAGAGGCCAGCATCAACCGGGAATTAAAGGAACTACTGAGCTGGGCGGATGGGTTTAAAAGGCTGGGGGTACGGGCGAATGCCGATACCCCCGACGCGATCACCCAGGCGATCACCTTTGGGGCGGAAGGTATCGGACTGTGCCGGACGGAACGCATGTTTAATGCCCCGGAAAGGCTGGCAGTGATCAGGGAATTTATCCTGGCTGAAGATGAACAACAACAAGCACAAGCGATCAATAAACTACGTAAATTACAGACCAAAGATTTTATAGCTTTATTTAAAACGCTTAAGGGATCGCCCATAATCGTGAGATTGCTGGACTTGCCGCTGCATGAATTTTTACCCGACGAAACGGAAGTTAAAGAAGCCCGGATCAGGCAGCGGATAATTGAATTGAAGGAAACAAATCCGATGTTGGGGCACCGGGGGGTAAGATTAGCCGTGACGAATCCGGAAATCTATAAAATGCAGATCGAGGCGATCGAGAAGGCCAGGACAGAAACCGACGCCGATGTATCGATCATGATACCCCAGGTGATAACCGACCAGGAAGCGATCAAAGTTAAAGAACTGCTGCAAGGGACCAAGATCAAGATCGGGGTGATGATGGAAACGGTACGGGCATGCATGAGGGCCGGCAAACTGGCAGCGGATGTGGATTTCTTTTCCTTCGGCACGAATGACCTGACACAGGCCGTCTTTTCGTTCAGCCGGGAGGACGCGGAGAAAAAATTCCTTTCCCGCTATCTACAATTAGGTATTCTAAAAGATAACCCGTTTGAGATCCTTGATGTCAAAGGGGTGGGGCAGTTGATGGAAACGGCAATATTCTGGGCACGGCGGGTAAAGAGGCACCTGGAAATCGGGGTATGCGGCGAACAAGCTGGAGAACCGAGATCGATCCGCTTCCTGCATGAGACGGGAGTAGATTATGTCAGCTGCAGTCCGTTCAGGATCCCGGTAGCGAAACTGGCAGCGGCCCAGGCGGCGCTGGCGGCGCGGGTAGGTACGGCGCCATCTCATATCCGGGCCAGTTAAGACAAGCTAGACATCCAGGACAACATGAGCTTGCCATCCGGCAGCGGTGGACTCGACGTAAAGGTTGTGCATGGTGACCGCTTTCACATCCACGATAGTATGGTGGCGGGTAATGTCCAAATACTCTCCGGAAGCCTTCGCATAAAGGTGCCAACTGGTCCCGGTTTGCATGATCTGAACATCAACCAAACGTAAAAGCAAGGGCCCGGTATCCTTAAAAAAGACAAGCCGGTCAAGCAAGTTGTAGAGCAGCAGGTCGAGTTGTTGATGCGATAATTCGATGTACCGGGTTTCGGTTGACGAAATGGCGTCCGGGTTTTCAATCATGGTATTGATCAAGGCATCGCCAGCAGACTGGAAAAGAGCCGGCAAGCCTTCTCCCCAGGCGAGGAAAGAAACATCAGCCGAAACTTCATCATCCAGGAATTGATAGGGCATACTAAAAACCCTGGTAAATTATTATCCTTTTACATTTCCGAGGGGAATAAAACGGGCGACTTTACGGCTCAAGCCAGCCAGTTCAGCGGCCCGGACGACGGAGTCGATATCTTTATAGGCCTCTCCGGCTTCTTCAGCCAAACCCGGCCAGGAAGCTGTCCTGATATAAATGCCGCGCTGCACCAGTTTCTCCTGCAGGTTACGGCCCTGCCAGATTTTCCGAGCTTTACTGCGGCTCATGGTGCGCCCGCTGCCGTGGGTGGTACTGCAAAAGCTGTGGGTGTTATCACTAACACCCGCCAGCAAGTAAGAACCGGTTTCCATACTGCCGCCGATAATGACCGGTTGGCCGATAGTGCGGAACCGCCCGGGTAATTCACGACGCCCCGGCCCGAAAGCCCGCGTCGAACCTTTACGGTGTACCAGGAGTTCTTGGTCCACGCCATTGACGATATGTTTTTCAACCTGAGCGGTATTATGAGCCACATCATAGACCATGTGCATATCTTTCTCAGCAGCGGTCCCGAATATTTCAGCGAAAACTTCGCGGACACGGTGCAAGATGACCTGGCGGTTGGCAAAAGACATATTAACGGCGCATTTCATAGCGGAAAAATAAGCCTGGCCTTCAGCCGACTTAAAAGGGGCACAAGCCAGTTCACGGTCCGGTACCTGGATATGGAACCGGCGGTTCATCACCTGCAGAAATTCCTGTAAATAGTCGGAAGCAACCTGATGGCCGAAGCCACGGCTGCCGCAATGGAACATGACAGTTACCTGTTGATCCCCGGACAAACCGAAGGCTTGAGCAGTTTTCCGGTCGTAGATATCTTCCGGTTGGACGACTTGAATTTCCAGGAAATGGTTGCCGGAACCCAAGGTACCCATCTGTTCCATGCCCCGTTCAACGGCACGCGCACTAACCGACTTAAAATCGGCACCTTCGATACAGCCGCCTAGTTCCGTGAGTTCGAGGTCTTCCGGACGGCCATAACCATGTTTGAGACACCAGCGGGCACCTTCTTCGACCACCCCACGAAAATCGCTGCGGGATAATTTAATAAAGCCCCTGGCGCCGACGCCGGCCGGGACTCTTTGATACAACCGGTCAACCAACTGCTTAAGGCGAGGTTTAATCTCGTCATAGGTCAAGCCGGTTACCAGAAGGCGGATGCCGCAGTTGATGTCAAAGCCGATACCACCCGGGGAGATCACACCCCGGCCGGTATCCATGGCAGCGACGCCGCCAATGGGAAAGCCGTACCCTGAATGGCCATCAGGCATACACATAGCATACTGAACGATACCCGGTAATGCGGCCACATTGGCTACCTGGTCAAATACAGCTTCGTCCATGTTTTTGATCAACCCTGCGGAAGCATAGATACGGGCGGGCACGATCATGCCGGGCTTGAAACTGGCCGGCAATTGCCAAACTACGTCTGATATCTTTTCCAGGTGACTAATATCCGGCATCAGGCGATATCCTAAAACTTATTACCTACTCAATTTCATTATATACACGTAAGCCGTATTGAGAAAAAAAGTGCCGGATTTCAACAAAATCCAGCACTTTCCAAGTGAATAACAATACTGACTATTTAGACGCTTTCGATCCGGAAGGGTTTAAGGCTTCTGCAAGTCCAAGGACATTGACCAATTTAGATTGGTCGGAAACAATGATCTTGGTGTTGTTTTGCAGAGAAGCCTGGGTCACTTCCAACTGTTTGAGCAACTGGGCATTACCAACAAAATAAGTATTGGCAGCCGTGGAGACGGTTTCGATGGCTTTAGCTTCACCTTCGGCACGTAAGATAGCGGCCTGGCGGTCGCCTTCGGCAAGTAGTATCTCATGCTGCCGGTTACCCTCGGCTTCCAGGATCTGTTTCTGACGAAAGGCTTCAGCATCAAGAATAGTAGCCCTCTTTTCCCGCTCAGCTTTCATCTGTTTACTCATAGCATCGGTGATATCTTTAGGGGGTTGAATTTCTTTCACTTCAACCCGGGTTACTTTAACGCCCCATTTATCGGTAGCTTCATCGAGAGTCTCGCGCAGCGATGCATTTATGCGCTGCCGGGCAGTGAGGGTTTCATCAAGGCTCATATCACCAATGAGGTTTCTCAGGTTAGTTTGCGCAAGCTTGGTAACGGCAAGGAAGAAATTAGCCACTTCATAGGTAATGGCTTTGGCATCGGTGGCGTAGTAGTAGACAACGGCATCGACGCTGACTGTCACATTATCTTTGGTAATCACGGACTGAGGTTCGATATCGATAACAGTTTCCCGCATATCTACCCGGGAACGGATCGTGTCGACAAAAGGTAATAAAAAACGTAATCCCGGATCCAGGGTTTCTTTATACCGCCCGAATCTTTCGACGATACCTTTTTGCGCTTGCCGGATCACGATAATAGAGCGGGCAAGCATAATGATAGCGAGAATAACAATAACAATAAGGAGAACGATAATG
>CAZSHH010000144.1:0-5011 GCA_964606525.1 uncultured Dehalococcoidales bacterium | reverse complement strand
CCCAGGTCGGTCTCGAAGACTTCGTTGCCGCGGTGTTCCAGGTATTCCCGCAGTTCTACTTCTTCGCCGGTCATACTTTTCCCTTTAACTACCAACTTACCGGAGCCGACCAGTTTATCCACGATACCCAGGGCTTCATCGACAGTTTTGGCGATATAAGCTTTACCCTTGTTATATTCGATGGATTCACAGGCTTGCTGTACCAGTTTTTCCATGTTGCCGGTGGCCTGTTCTTTGATACTGCGTACTTCTTCTGCCAGCTTAATGGTGTGCGGAAACCTTTTCATGGCTTCGTTGATGTTGCCGCGGTAACTCTTGATCGCCCGGGTCAAGGCTAGCTTGATGCGGTCATTATGGGCGGCATCCATGACTTCTTTTTTATAATCGTTAAAAACGGACATCTGCTTAGACCCCCATTGCCCGGGCCACGACCTGCGCCAGGTCGAGGACCTCAATTTTCTCGGCTTTCAACTCTTTCAAACCGGTCTTTAACTGCATGATGCAGCCGGGGCAGTGTGTCACAATGATATCTGCTCCGGTCTCCGCCAGTTCCTTTGCCCGGTTCACCGCCAGTATCTGGCTCATCTCCGGGAAGACGGCTTCGAAACCGCCCCCCCCGCCGCAGCAGGTGGACCACTCACGTTTCGTCCATTCCGGCTCGACGAATTCGATGCCCTGGATGGCCTTAAGAATGGCTCTTGGTTCATCTACGATCCCCATATAACGCACCAGCTGACAGGGGTCGTGATAAGTGACTTTAACCGCGCCGGGATATTTCAAAGATAGCGAAGAGAGATTCTCTGCAACGACCTGTGAAAAGTGCCGTACCCGGGGGCCGTCGTTGGTATGTTTGCTGATCAGGTCTCTCAGGGTAAAGGTACATGAAGGCACGATACCGATGATCTGTGCCACTTTTTTCGCTTTAAGGTGGGTTGATACCTCCCCGGCGTGCTTTTTAAATTCGTTCTCCAGCCCCATGTAATGCAGCAAGCCGCCGCAGCAGGGTTCCTCGTCAGCCAGGTAACCGAATTTTAAGCCAATTTTCTGCAGCACTTTCACGGCATCCCGGAGGACCTCTGCGTCTTCTTCGCCGCCCCGGGACATGACCTTACGGTACATCCCGGCGGCATCGATCCCGATTTTTTTGGTGATGCCGGCCATCCCCATGGCCATATCCGAGATACCCCCCTTATCCATCTTGCGGATCAGCGACATCATGGTTTCCAGGTCGCTGGAATATTGATAACCGCACCCGGCAAAGAAGATAGTATCTGCCTCTTTCGGCAACTCAAGGCCCTTTGCCCATTTACTGCCGGCGTCCTTCCCAGCCCCTAACAGGTTGTCTTTATTTGTGATATTATCGGCCAGGTAGGCCAAACCGGGTGGAATTAATCCTTTATTTGCCATCAGTCACTCCTGGAGATAGTATGTATAACGAAAATGCTGGTCTGCCAAAGGTGGTTACCAACACCGTTGGTGGCCAGCACCCGGGTGATACCACTTTATATGTACACATAAAAGTGTACTAATAACAGTCTAGTCAAACCGGAAAGCGATGTCAAAGAACAGCGGGTATCAAGAAAAGTGTCTGGACTGTGAATTAGTGGACAGCCGCTTTCGCACCATCTAAAATGGACGGGTTCCGGGCAGATTTATTGATGATAAAACAAGATAAATACCAGATTGTCCTCGCCGGCCGTCCGGTTTCCTATGTTCTGAGAAGAAGTACGCGTGCCAGGTATGCCCGCCTGGAAATCAGTCCGGAGAAGGGGCTGGTGGTCGTGCTGCCACGCCGGGACAACGTCGATCGTGCCCGGCAGCTTCTGGAGCAGAAACAGCGCTGGGTGATCGAAAAACTGGTGCAATTTACCCCGGTATCCTCAGCTGCCTGTACCGTGCGCGATGGTGATACTATCCCGTACCTGGGACAAAAACTTACAGTCAGAACTATCACTGCGCGGTTTGACACGGTATGCATGGATATCACCCGGCAAACCCTGACGGTCTTCCTGACGCCGGTTAACGGCCGCCTTCAGTTAGCCCTGGAGAAATGGTACCGGTCTGAGGCGGAATATATGATCCGGCAATTGACGGTACAGTACAGCCGGTTGATGGCATTAAATTACCACCGTATCATCATGAAAGGCCAGAAGACACTGTGGGGTAGTTGTTCCCGTCAACGCAACCTGAATTTTAACTGGCGGCTGATCATGGCGCCGGAACCAGTGATCATATATGTGGTAGTTCATGAACTGGCCCATCTTAAACATATGAATCACTCCCAAAAATTCTGGCAATTAGTGGAAAAATACTGCCCGGATTGGCATGACCATCGCTCCTGGCTGCGGATACATTCGGCAGAGTTGAACCGGGTATTACGTGGTTGATACTTTCCTGAGCATCAATAAGGCGCTCATCCTGAGTCTGTCGAACGGATGAGCGCCTTTGAAAAAACCTGTTTTGCAGGAAGAGTTTATAATGCTATTCTTCGTTGGCTTTCCGGGTACGAGCCAGTGCCCGCAACCGCATCGTCTCGGACAGTATTTTTTTGCGTAGACGGATGCTCGTCGGAGTTACCTCGACCAGTTCGTCCTCATTGATGAAATCGATTGACTGCTCCAGGCTCATGATGATAGCCGGGGTCAGCTTGATAGCGATATCCGAAGTGGAGGAGCGGATATTGGTCTTTTTCTTTTCTTTACACACATTGACGGCAATGTCCTGAGTACGGGGGTTCATGCCCACGATCATCCCCTCGTAAACAAAAGTACCCGGCTCCACAAAAGTCAGGCCCCGCCCCTGGGCATTATTCAAGCCGTAGGTAACTGCCGGCCCGGTTTCCGCCGCTACCAGCACCCCGGTGCGGATAGAGGCCAGGTCTCCTTTCCAGGGTTCGAAACCCAGGAAGAGGCTGCTCATGATACCCTCACCCCGCGTCGCTGTCAGGAAGGCACTGCGGAAGCCGATCAATCCCTTGGTCGGGATGCGGAACTGCATCTTCACCCCACCGTGGTCGTCATGCTTCACATCGGCCAACTGAGCCTGGCGTTTGCCCAACATTTCTGTCACGATACCGATATACGTTTCCTTTACTTCAACACTGAGAAGTTCCACCGGTTCCTTCTTTTTCCCGTCGACGATTTTGATAATGGCTTCTGGCCGCGAGACCTCAAACTCGTATCCCTCCCGCCGCATGTTCTCGATAAGAACCGCCAGGTGGAGTTCTCCCCGCCCCTTGACCAGGAAGGTGTCCGGGCTGTCGGTTTCCTGTACCCGCAGGCTGAGGTTCGTTTCGAGTTCCCGGAACAACCGGTCGCGGAGCTGCCGGGTGGTACTGAAACGCCCTTCTCTACCCGCAAAGGGTGAAGTATTTACGCTGAAGCTCATCTCTACGGTCGGTTCCCCGATCTCGATACGAGGCAGGGCATCGGGAGCATCGGGGGCGGTGATGGTATCCCCGATCTTGACGTCCGCAATCCCGGTGATAGCCACGATATCACCTGCGGTAGCTTCTTCAACCGGTATCCTTTTCAATCCGAGATGGGTGAAAACCTCACCGATCTCGGTTTCTGCGGATACCCCGTCAGCCCCGATGCTGACGACCTGGTCGTGCGGGGAAACTTTCCCCCGCCAGATGCGCCCGATAGCGATCCGTCCTTTATGAGTGTCATAGTCCAGGTTGGAAACCAGCATCTGGAATGAGCCTTCTTCTATTTGGGGCGGTGGGACTTTTTCCAGGATGGTATCGAAGATGGGCATGATATCGGTGCCTGGGTTTGCCGGGTCCAGGCTGGCGGTGCCGTGCTTACCGCTGGCATACACGATCGGAAAATCGAGCTGGTCAGCGTTGGTCGCCAGTTCCAGGAACAGGTCCTGGGTCAGTTTCAGGACTTCAGCCACCCGGGCGTTCTCACGGTCGACTTTATTAATAATGACGATCGGTTTCAGCCCTTTACGGAAGGCATGCCGCAGTACGAAAGCGGTCTGCGGCATCGGGCCTTCGACTGAATCCACCAGCAGCAGGCAGCCGTCGGCCATATTGATGACCCGCTCCACCTCGCCGCTGAAATCGGCGTGTCCCGGGGTATCGATGATATTTATCTTTACACCGCGGAATTCGACGGCAGTATTTTTGGCCATGATCGTGATACCCTTTTCCCGTTCCAGGGTATTGCTGTCCATGATTAGTTCGCCCACTTCCTGGTTGTTGCGGAAGATATGGCTCTGTTTCAACAAGGCATCGACCAGTGTCGTTTTGCCGTGGTCGACATGTGCGATAATAGCGATGTTCCGGATATCATTACGGTATTGCATATTTTTATTTAAGTTACTCCATCCTGGATTTTGCCGCACATTAACGACTCGGTCAACCTGGAAAATACAGCCGCGCGGCGGGCATCATCAATGAGAAAAAAGACATGCTGAAAATAGCCCCGGTAAGATGTTACCGGTGAACCGGGCTCGGCCGGAAACGGTGCAGATATAAGATCTGGTCGTGTAATGAACGGTGGATCATAGTCAAATCTAACAAAGATTCTATTACATAATATCATGCCGGGCTGCCATTCGTACAGCCCGGCATAATTATCCGGTATCTTGTGGTTTCTCACTCAGGTATTCACCGGGAATAACCTGGTGGTTGTATATCTCGGGGAGAATTTATTTTTGCGGTACTGCTTTGCGGGCTCTTTGTCCCAGTCCCAGGAACAGCATGCCCAGAAATGTAGCCACTGCATGAAAAGCAAGCCCGGGGATCTGACTTATGAAAGTTACACCGTCATTGTCTCTGGCAACTGCCGTGACAATCGCAATGATTCAAATGAGGCCGATGAGCAGGAAAAGGTAACCCAATATTTTGTATAAAGTCGGCATTTATTCTCCTTTCCTTTTTAGTTAAGCGATGGCGTTGATGAACATCCATAGGGCAGCTGTGGCGAAAACGCCGTGGATCAGGTATCCCATGATCGTTCCCTTGGCCCATGCCGAACTTTTTTTGCGGAACACGCCCGAC
>CAZSHH010000143.1:0-5088 GCA_964606525.1 uncultured Dehalococcoidales bacterium | reverse complement strand
CCATGTACCGCACGGCCACCGTGGAACAGGTCGCCGTCAACGCCGTGATGGCCGGTTGCAAGCCGGAGTATTTCCCGGTCGTATTAGCAATCGCTGAATCCGGCGGCGGCACCGGTGACGGCCGGGGCGGCGGCGGCGCCTTCGTCATCAGCGGCCCGATCTACAAAGAGATCGGCATGAACGTGACCAACTTCATCTGGGGCCCCGGCAATCCGGTTAACAAGACCCTGGGCCGCGTCGGCAGTATCATGTGGCGCAACCTCGGCGGCTACGAGGAGACCATCACCACCATTACTACCCTGGGCAGCCCGGTGACCAACGGCGGTTTCTTCTTTGCCGAATATGCCGAAGGCCTGCCCCAGGGCTGGTTAGGCTTGAATGAAGAACTGGGCTTCAAGAAAGAAGACAGCATTCTCATGCCCCTGAACATGATGGGGGGGTGGGGCATCGGCCAGGCGCACATGCCGGGCGTTTACCGCTCCCTGCAGCGGACCGGCCATGGCGCTATCGCCCGCTTCCTGGGCGTCAAGGGCATTCCCGGGCCGCACAACTACCTGGCCTATCTCATCAAGGACATCTGGGCCACCATGGAAGGCGGCTTCACCCTGATCCTGCCGCAGCAGATGGCCCAGGACCTTTACGACTACGGCTTCAAGACTAAGCAGTCGATCTACGAATGGATCTGGAAGCAGAGTTTCGAGCCGGTTAGCAGGTACCGCATGCGCGGCATGCCCGACTTCACCACCAACGGCTGGCTGGGCATCGAGAAGACCTCGGGCAAGCCGTGGCGGGAACTGCCGGACGACTACATGGTGCCGGCTGGCGGCAACGACCCCTTCGATGACTACAACGTCATGGTCATCAACATGGAGGAAACAGCTTCCGCCCGCTTCGGCGGTGGTCATGGCCAGGCTTTCAGCATCGACGCCTGGCGGTAAAACACAACAATTTCAATAATAACAAAATTAAAAGATGGGCCAGAATCAACAATGATTAGTCTGGCCCATCTTCTTTTTAATAAATCATTGGAGTAAATTACATAAGGATTCCATGATGAAAAATTTAGAAAGTTCGAGTAAAACTTTAGTTATGTAGATTTCTTTAAATTTTCCGTGATTGCCAGTATTTTCTCTTCCAGGACTTCGCGCATAATTTTCCGGAAATCTTCTCTCACGATTCCTATTGCTACTTTTTGTGTCCTGATAATTTCCTGAACCGCATTGTGTATTTCCTCTATGAGTATGGCTTTAAATTCCTGGTCCAGGACATCCTGCATTGATGTGGTACCATCACGCGCCTCCGGGGCAGTGTGAACTAATACCGCGTCATTTGCTCTATTGCCGGCATTCAGGTCCGTATTTACATTTCCCGTAATGCTCATATCAATAGTCATTTGATTTTTTCCGACTCCACCTGATATCTATATATTATACATCCCTGTGGTGGAGATTATCATAGGGGGCTCCGGGCCGAATGTCAACGTCAACCACAGCCAATATCTGTATATCTCACAATATTTATGTGATAATGTGGACCGTTCTCACGGTTGACTCATCTTATGACATGCCGTCTGTTTGACATACCCCGGTAAGTATAATACGGTAATAATAAAGAACAAACGAGTATATAGCATCTGGAAATATCAACTCTAAAAAGGAGTTAAAAAGTGGACCACGCGGCTCTCTCTGGTATTAAAGTTCTGGAATTCAGTGAATTTATATCTGGCCCCTACTGCGGCAAGTTGCTGGCTAATTTAGGAGCCGAAGTAATTAAGGTTGAGCGGCCGGGCCTGGGGGACAAAGCCCGCAGTTACGGGCCTTTTCCGCAGGATATTCCCCACCTCGAGAAAAGCGGCCTTTTTCTTTTTCATAATACTAACAAGTCCAGTATAACTCTCAACCTTGAGACTGCCACCGGCCTCAAGTTATTTAAGGAACTGCTGAAGTGGGCAGATGTTTTGATTGAAGACCACCTGCCCCGGGAACTCACCCGACTCGGCTTAAAGTTCCGGGCTGTCCATCAAATAAACCCTTCGCTGATTATGACCTCGATCACCCCCTTCGGGCAGACTGGCCCCTTTAGAAACTACAAAGGATGCGATATGGTAAATTGCCATGCGGGATCAAATGCTTTTGGCAACCCGGACGAAGGGGTCCAGGACCCGGATAGCCATGCTCCCTTAAAAACACCTAATCATGGTTCTGATATGATCAGCGGCATCACCGCTGCGGTCTGTACCATGGGTGCCATCAACGGGCGAAAAAACGGGAATCCGGGGATTCAGATTGATGTCTCACAGCAGGAAGCCGTCGCTTCCATGGGACGCCAGCAATTAGCTTTTTATTCGGTGCAGGGTCTTACACCCTCCCGCGAATACGGCCGAAAAAAATTCGGCGGTTTCTTGTATCCCTGCCAGGATGGTTATGTCGTCATCTGGATTGGCCCGCATTACCCGCTGGTGGTAAAAATGATGGGAAATCCAGATTGGGCGGATACCGAGATGTTTGCCAACCCCCTCATGCGTAACGACTATATCGGAGAGTTGAATCAACTGATTACCGTCTGGACCATGGAACATACCACCGATGAAATCAATGCGTTGGCGCTGCAATACGGCGTACCCTGCTCGCTGGTACGCACAGTACAGGACCTGGTTGCTGACCCGCAGTTGGAATATCGGCAATTCTGGGAGGAAGTTGCACATCCGGCCGCCGGTAAATTGAAATATCCCGGATCGCCTTTCAAGTTATCGGCTGCACCGGGGAAAATAGCAGCTCCAGCGCCGTTACTGGGCGAACACAATGAAAAAGTATATTGCCAGATGCTGGGCTACAGCCGCCAGGATCTGGTCAGAATGCGGCAGATGGGAGTGATTTAGGAGAAAATGATGAATAAGCTGCCACTAACTGGTATTAGGGTTTTAGATTTTTGTCAGATGTGGGCCGGCCCCCATGCCACAGAATGGTTTTCTATCATGGGCGCAGAAGTAATTAAACTGGAAACCAACTTGAAGATCGATTTCCTGAGAACGGTCGGTGCTCCGCCCGGGTTAGCCGGTACCGGGCCTAACGTCGGGAGTTGTTTTGCCAGCCTCAATTTCGGTAAAAAAGGCATTACTTTAAATATGAGTGTGCCGCAGGGCCGGGAATTAGCTAAAAAACTAATTGCTATTAGCGATATCGTAGCCGAAAACTACGGCGGGGCGATCCTGGAGCGGTGGGGACTAAGCTACGAGGAGATGAAGAAGCTTAATCCCAGTATCATTTATTATGCCGGCTCGGGTTACGGCAGGTCCGGCCCTTATAAGGAACGTCCGGGCTACGCCGAAATTATCGACGCTTTTATCGGCGCTACCTACGCTAATGGATATGAAGGTGAAGACCCGGCGGTGGTGGGGGTATCTCCCTGGACCGACGGGGCTCAGGCGTTGACCGGAGCCTTCGCCATGATGTCGGCGCTGTATCACCGCGCCCAGACCGGGGAGGGGCAGTACATCGATGCCGCCATGATCGAACAGGGTGCTAATTTCCTCGGTGAATACGTCATGGGTTATATGATAAACGGAAAGCTTAATGGACGTGTCGGCAATCGCGATGCCGCTATGGCACCCCACGGCAGTTATCGCTGTAAACAGACCAATGATGAAGATGAATGGGTGGCCCTGGCTGTAGCAAACCAGAAAGAATGGCAGGCGCTGGTCAAATTAATGGGCAACCCGGCGTGGGCGAAGCAGGAAGAATTCAGCGATGAGCTCAGCCGATGGAAAAACCAGGATGAACTGGATAAGCATTTAAGTGAATGGACCCGGAATTATGGGGCATATGAAGTGACAGCGATGCTGCAGAAAGCAGGGATCGCGGCCGCCCCTTCACTCAGCACCAAGCAGATCCACCACGATAAGCATATCGAGTCCCGGGGATTCTTTATTAACAACGATCACGCCGTGATGGGTAAAGTAGTCCTGGCCGGCCTGCCTTTCCACTTTAGTGATACACCTAAAGGGAATTATAAAAGTGCCCCGCTGCTGGGCGAGCATAACGACTATGTGTTCGGACAGCTCTTAGGCTTGTCCAGGGAAGAAATTCAGCGCTTGACTGAAGAAAAGGTACTATATTAAGACATCCTGCGCCCTATAATATTATTGTTCGAGACTGGCTATTGAGAGCTGACAATCTGGTCCGGAAAGACCAGTTGTCAGCTCCTTTATTTTATCTCGATTTTCACCTGCCGTATCATTTTAAACCCGCAATGAGCCGCGGAATCCCCGGACACTGTAGTAAGACGGGGCGCTGTTGTGATATATGAAAACACGGCCGTAGCGGCGGTCGGCAAACAGGGCGCCGCCCAGTTTTCGGACATCTGGAGGTGTTTGCACCCAGCTCGAAGTTCTGGTATCGAATTCGCCGAGTGTCTGCAACGCGCGGTACTCTTCTTCAGTCAACAGCTCAATACCCATGGTAGCGGCCATATCGGTTGCGTTACCTTTCGGTTTCGCCATCTTCCTGGACTCCTGTCCTGCCCGGTCGTAACAAATGTTCCGGCGTCCTGCCGGGCTTTCCGCCGAACAATCATAAAAAATGTATTCGTCCGTCTTGTTGTCATAGCTGACAACATCCGGTTCCCCGCCGCTTCTTTCCATTTCATGGAGCGGCCACAGTTTTTCCGGGTTTTCTGCCAACTTGGCCTGTATCCTGGCCCAATCAAGTCCTTTGTGGCGGCCCCTATTATCTAGAAAACGCGATCTTAATGTTTTAAGTAATTCTTCTCCCTGCTCCGTCGGCAGTTCTTTTTTCTTGTTATTGTTACTATTCATGACCTTTAAATACCTTCTTTGGTATCATTACACCTGGTCATCTTTAGTTGTCAAAGGCAGCCGGAAACAAAAATGTTGCTTGATCTACGGCGGTCACTCTACCTCGATGCTTTCGACGGATAGCTCCGAACCAGATATTATGTCAATCTCCATGGTATGGCATTCCGGACAGGTTATATTCATGTCCTCACTCGCATAGTCAAGGTTACATCTGCGGCAGTGTAGTTTTGCCGGCGGTCGCTGGAAATTTAGTCCGGCACCGGCCGCTTCGGTAT
>CAZSHH010000142.1:0-5220 GCA_964606525.1 uncultured Dehalococcoidales bacterium | reverse complement strand
CCACGGAGGGAGCCGGATTTAGTTTCAACAATGGGATTTGAAATCATTAATCTCTCCTTTATCAGGCAATGGGCGGTCGGGTTACAAACCCGACCCTACAATAATTTGAGTTGTTTATCCCAGCCACTTATTTTCTATTTTATCCCAGGCGCGGCGTTCGGTTTCGTACGGAGCTTCAGCCACCCGGCTGTACTGGCCCAGGATCATGGTGCGCCGCGGTGAGTTGTACTCCGGCCAATCACCCAGGCTGGTGCAGGTGGGGCGGCCGGTGCGGGCGAAGGCGGTCCAGGCTTCCTGCATCTGCAGGGTCAGGCGGTCTACCGCCGGCCCGGTGCCGTGGAATTCCCTGTTGGTGGACCCGAAAACGAAGCCGACATCCAGGGAATGGCAGGAGCCGAGATCGGTGGCGGTACCCACATAATCGAACAGGTAGGAATACGCCGGTGTCCCCAATTTTTGCTGGGCGGCCACTATGCGCAGGCCGGGTATCCGGAACTGGCTGTCGCCGCTGATAGCCACATAGATCTCGCCTGGGGTGGGTGGGCGGTCCCAGCGTTCCGCCAGGGCTTCCCGGTAAGCCTTGACCATGTTGGCGACATACTGCTCCGGGACGATGCGGGCGGTACGCCGCTGCAGGTCGTCTTCATTCTGCTGCACGATACGCCGCTCCACTCCGTAAAAAAGGGTGCCTTCGTCCAGGTTGCTGCCTGCCATCACGGCGATTCCTCTGGCCGAACCGGCCTGGACGGCATCGAGGGGTAGGACCGGCAATACCTGGCCGTCGATCACCGGCTCGACCGGCGCCCCCCGGATCTTCCAGGCCCACATCGTGTGCTGTGTTTCGATCAGGGTTTGTGCCGGTACCCGGCGCAGTTTATCGGCATCCCGGCCGCTCAGGCCGAGGGCTTTAACTAATTTATCCGCTTCTTTTACGGCCTCTTCCAGGGAGTGGCAGGTGCAGGCGCCGCTTTGCATGATGGCCTTTCCGAAGACGCCTCTGGCGGCCGGTAATGCCAGCAGGGCGCCCACGCTCATTGCCCCGGCCGACTCTCCGAATACAGTGACATTGGCGGGGTCGCCGCCGAAGGCGGTGATATTCTCACCGACCCAGCGCAGTGCGGCAGCCTGGTCGAGCAGTCCCTCGTTGCCGGTAGCCGGGATTTGGCCTCCGGTTAGTTCCTTCAGGTTGAGGAAGCCCAGCGGTCCCAGGCGGTAATTGATGGTCACCAGGACCACGTTGCCCCGCAGGGCCAGGGTATGGCGGTTGGGCTGGTTCGGTTCGGAGCCCGAGCCCAGGCTATAAGCCCCGCCGTGGATCCACACCATCACCGCCCGTTTCTTATCGTCGAGCCCGGGCGTCCAGATATTCAAAAACAGGCAGTCCTCGTCCTGCGGCTCGGCCGGCAGCACCTCCCGGGGGGCCTGGAATTCCGGAGCCGGCTGGGGGGCGATAGGACCGAACTTATCCGCCAGCCGGACGCCCGCCCATGGTAACGGCGGCTGCGGGGGCAGCCAGCGGCGCTCCCCGGTGGGCGGGGCGGCGTAGGGGATGCCCTTAAAGACATAGACGCTATTTTCGAAAGTACCCTGGAGGAGGCCGGATTTAGTGGCCACAACGGAATTTGCAGTCATTTTCTTGCTCCTGAGGGATAACAATGTTTTTTGCTAAAGGAAATGTAATGAGTAAGCATCTTATTGTCAAATATGGAAAAATAAATTCAAAATTCCAAACACTAAACCCTAAACACTAAATAAATCCAAAACTCTAAACTCAAAATTTTAAGTAAATGACTAAAGGACTAAGAACCAAATATCAAGAAACAAATGACAATTAAGGGCGACCACTCTGAGGGACTCCTCTTCCGACCCCCTAAGGAGTCCGTCGACTCGCAGTCGTCCGACCGCTGTCGGATGAATCCGGAATTTTTGAAGAAATAAGTTCATAAAAAAGCCTATTTCCAATAATATTCTTATATGAAAGCGGAGGATTTTGTATAAGTCCTCCGCCTTCTTTTTTGACAATTATTTGTGCCCTCACGTAGCATAGGGGCGGTTGACGGCTGGTATGAAAAATTAGCAAGGCCGTGAAACAAAGACGTAAAGCTGATATCTGATTTAAGATTAATGAATTTGGATTTAAGAGAATTTATTCATAAATCTCTTTTCATAAATCATAAATCGATTTAAACCACAACCAGAATAAAGAGTGAAAGGAGTATTGCATATGGCAGGAATATTAGCAGGTAAAGTGGCCGTGGTCGCGGGGTCGGGGCAGGGTATCGGCCGGGCCATCGCCCTGGCGTTAGGAGCGGCAGGCGCCAGAGTGATAACCAATAACCGTAAGCCAGGTTCGACTGATTACGTGCACCTCAGCGAAAAGGAACTGCAAAAGCTGTCCCCGGAAAGGACGGCCTGGCTGCAAAAAATGAAGGTGGAGAGTACCGGTGATGCAGAGACTACAGCGGCCAAGATCCGGAAGGCGGGTGGGGAGGCTACCGCCTGCTTTGCCGACATTTCTGATTTTAGTGCGGCAGGCAGACTGATACAAAAGGCCGTCGATACCTACGGGAGGATCGATATATTAGTAAATGTGGCGGGGACCTTCGGCTTCAGCCGCATCTGGGAAATGAGTGAAGAGACCTGGGACCATGTCAATAATGTGAAACCTAAGGGCTATTTCCATACCATCCGACATGCGGCGCCGTTCATGATGAAACAAAAATGGGGCCGTATCATGAACTGCACCTCGCAGTCGTGGGCAGGCGACAGCCTGCACCATGCCGAATACGCGGCGGCGAATGCCGGGGTGGTGGGCCTGACCCGGGCGGTGGCTTCCGAACTGTATCCTTACGGCATCACCTGCAACGCTTTCTCGCCCTTCGCCGCCACCCGTGCCTCTTACGAACTGGAGGCGTACCAGGAGGCGGTGGGTGAGGCGGGGGACCCGTTCCTCACGAAAGTTAAATTGCAGCATGCCATGACCCCGGGGCCGGATGAACTGGCACCCTTTCTGGTCTACCTGGCGTCGGATGAGACATCTGAAATCAGCGGCTCCGTGTTCAGCATCGGCGGCCCCACCGTGGGCATTTTCACCGACCCGGACATCAAACACAGCATCACCAAGAGCAACGGGCGGTGGACGGCGGAGGAATTAAAGCAGCAGGCGCCACGTTCCTTGTTGGCAGGGTACCGGATGAGAGTGACCAAATAAAAACTAAAATTCGAAATACGAATATCGAAATGCGAAACAAGCACGAAATACGAATATCGAAATGCGAAAGAAATACGGAAAAGTAACATAGTATGAATAAAAGATATGATCTTGAAGATAGAACAGAAAAATTTGCGAAGAGTGTGATTGATCTATGTAAAAAGATTCCGAAAAACACGATAAATATAGAATTAGTGAGTCAGCTGATTCGGTCTTCAGGTTCAGTAGGAGCTAATTACATTGAAGCGAATGAGTCACTCGGTCAGAAGGACTTTAACCTCCGTATCAGGATATCAAGAAAAGAAGCCAAGGAAACCAGATACTGGCTCAAATTAGTGATCTCAGCGAATCAAGAAATCGAAATAGAAGCCTTACTCCTTATCCAGGAGGCCACTGAATTGATGAATATTTTCGGAGCAATTCTAAAGAAGACGAGTTGAATTATTTTTTGTAATTAGTGTTTATTATTTGTTTCGTTTTTCGGATTTCGAGGTTCGGATTTAGATAACAGTAATAAAAGTATAGAGATGAAAAGAGAGGTCCATATTATATGTCTATTATGAAATACAGTCATCTGGTGAAACCTCTACCGGTACAGAAGGGACCGGGAAAAGCGAATGCCCAGGAACTGGTATGGATGATGGGTAATGAACTGGAAGGATTCAATCTGAATTTTGCCTGGGGGGTGTATAACGGGGTGGGGAACTGGCACGAATGGGCGCCGAACGAAAGCAATGGGGCACATACCCATCCTTATGATGAAGTATTGGTGTTTGTAGGGCATGATACCAGCGACCTGACCAAGCTGGGGGCAGAAATGGAGATATCGCTGGGCCGAGAACTGGAAAAGCATACCTTCGACAAGGCTACGGCAGTAATCGTACCCCGGGGTATGGTGCACTGCCCACTGATTGCCAAGAAGGTAGACCGGCCGTATTCCCATTATCACATGGCGCTGGGGGCGGAATATAAAACAGACTGGTTGAAGCTGCCTGGGGCGGCCACCGATGGCCGCAAATACGCACACCTGGTAAAACCGCTGCCCATCAAGCCGGGGCCGGGCGGAGCGAATGCCGATCAGATCGCCTGGCTGCAGGGAAAAGACCTGGAAGGCTTGAACCTGAACTTTACCTGGGGTTTATACAGCGGGTTAGGGGACTGGGAGAACGGCCGGGACCCGCATGTTCATCCCTATGATGAAGTACTGGTCTTCGTGGGACATAATACCGACGATTTGAGTTATCTGGGGGCGGAGATAGAATTCGCGCTGGGCAAGGAAGAGGAAAAACATATCTTTAACAAGGCGACTGCCATGGTAGTACCGCGAGGATTGATACACTGCCCGGTGGTGACGAAAAAAGTGGAGCAGCCGTTCTCCTTCTTCCTGATATCGCTCAGCCCGAAGCCGCAGTACGAATGGCTGGGGCCGAACGCGAAGTCGGGATTGAAAACTTTCTAGATATTAGTACAAAATACAGATAACAAATAATGTGGAGATCAGGTACCCCCGCTCATACGTTCGACAGGCTCAGTATGAGCGGGCGGGAGGTATCAGATAAAAAAGGGTGGTGATTTGTTCGCTTGACATTCACCGAACACCCGTGCTATGATACCAGAACTTCTGTTTTATCTGATGATTTGTGTAATTTTAGTAAGATTAGCGAGGTGTGGGAATGATCCAGTTATTTGCTTTTACCGGACATAATGTAAAAATCAACCATTTAGCTTTAAACCATGCCTGAGGTTGTTTCTTCAAAATCCGTAATTTAGCCTCAGGTCTGTACCCCGTGTTCCTCTTCCTTTTCCAAAGGAAGATATAGATGGATTTCGACAGGCGGGACGCCTGTCATACCAGGTTATATTTTAGTACTTGTATCTTGGTTATTTTTTATAATTTGTATTTTGGGAATTGGGATTTGTTTCGGATTTCGATATTCGGATTTCGGATTTACGCACAATTCGTGCCTGAGGTTGTTTCTACAAAATCCGGATTTTAGCTTCAGGTTGTT
>CAZSHH010000141.1:0-5337 GCA_964606525.1 uncultured Dehalococcoidales bacterium | reverse complement strand
GTCAGATTCTTGGTGAGTGCCGGTAGTGAATAGACCGCTGCCGTCACATTGATGTTCTCACCCGGATTAACCATGTTAGGCGCTTCTGTTACCAGCCGGGTCTGAATTTGTATGGGAATCTCAACAAAGGTTGCTGTGACCGTCCTGTTATCGGTCATTATGATGGTTGCCGGATTATTTGTACCAGAAAGATCACCGCTCCAGCCGGAGAAACTCCATCCAGTGGATGGAACGGCAGTCATGTTGACACTAGTACCGATAGTATAAGTGCCGCCAGGAGGATCCAGAGTTACAGAACCACTACCGATAGTGTTCACAGTAAGAGAGTAGGTCTCGGCGCTACTTCCAGTAGTGAAAGACCATACTGGCCCGTCAGTAGTTTTCGAGCCATCTGAGACACTGGCATACCACTCGTAGCCAGTTTCAGCATCGAGGCCGGCCCAGTTGAGAGAAGCATTTTGGCTATTAACGACACCGTTGTCAGTACCGATGACAATAAACGGGGCCACGGCAACCATGGTATACGCCATAGTCATCTGGTCCGGAGACGTGGTAATAAATTCTCCGGTATTAGTGGAATAAGTAGTAGCATAAATGGAGTCGTCTGCCGGAGCAAAACGGAGCAACCGGATGATCCCGTTACCACCTTCCGGGTAATCCTGGTAATCGGCCAACATAATGTGGATAGTATGACCATCATCGCCCGACTCAGCCCGGTAAGCGGCACCATCTCCAGTAGCATGCATATGGCCACAAAGCATCAGGAATAAGTTAGGATTGTCCTTCAGGGCATTAAAAGTGTTTTGATTGTTCCAGGAATCATTAACGTTCAGAATATCATGCTGAACCACAATGCCCTGGCGATCAGAATAGGCTTTCAATAAACCATCCGCCCAATCCAACTGGTTTGTTCCAGCATTATATTCCAGGTTGATAAGGATAAAATCTATGCCGGAAGCATTAAGTAATGAATAGTTATTGTAATTATCGTTACCGCTGGTGTAATAACCGCCGTAGTAGCTTTTACCAGCAAACCTGCTGGAACCAAAATAGGTACTGAAAAGGCTGCTACTCCCAACGTCGTGATTCCCCGGACCAACACTGTAAGGAACTCCGGCGGCATCAAGAATATCATAAGCGATATCGGCATTATTCCATTGGGTTGTACTGGTTGACGTATTAACGATATCACCCACGCTGGTAGCAAAGACGATGTTTTCATTGACCATATGATCGGCGATCCATTGCATCTGGGCGTTTAAAACCGCCGGATAAGACTGGCTCGCATTCTGGGTATCGGGTACCACGACGATAGTGAAATTATCACCTGGTACGGTGACACCAACCTGGCGTCCATAGAAGGTCACATCCATAGTATCATCATCAGTATCATTAACCGTGACTTCCAGGTTGGGTGAGGTAGAGATATCAACGGCATTATCCACCGGTTGGACGAGGGATGGTAAGGCGGGAGCATGGTTGCTGGAGAAAACCACGGTGAGTAGCGGACGCTGGTTTACCGTGCCGTATTCACTGGAGTAAAATTCCACGCCGTCATCACTGGACGGACGGAAAATCCAGCCGAGGTTTAATACCGGATCAACGGACCATGCCGCCAGGCTGGCCGTGACATCGATGGAATAAGTACCAGTGCTACTGCCGTTGGCCGTCCCGATCAGGGCACCATAATCCGATACTTGGACACCGGCTTCACTGCCGAAACCGTTATAAGTAACATTTTCAGACCAGTTTACCGCTGCTTCATTTAGCTGGCTGGAATCTCCGGAGTTACCCACGACGTAGGTGAGGGTAGCCGATTCGATAGCCGCATTGACCGGAATTTGATTGGGGTCTGGACCAAAGATATCATTGAAACGGATTAGCCCGAAGTTGGATTTACCTTCACCGTAAGGATCATCGGCATCCCACTCAATATGTGTTTCATCCTCAAAACCGGAATCAGGATCGCTTTCCATGATGTAGGTATCCACCGTACCATTGTACCCGGAAATCCCTTGCTGGAAAGTTACGGTTATTGGGAAATCACCGGTAGCACCATTGACAGTCACATTTTTGGCATCCATCCCGGCACTGATATGAGTAATATTACCACTGGAATTCCCTTCGGTACCGCGGTTAAGGCGGACGTAAATGGTAGTTGGCACTACTGTATCACCGGTTGGGACCATGACTATCGATGAGGTGAAGTTGCTACCGCTGGAGGTAGAAATCTCGAAATCAATCGGCGCGGTGATGGTAATGTTATCAGTCAGTTGATTACCAGATACGGTATAACTCTGTTCCGCAGAAGGCCTGCCTGGCTGGGTAATGAAATCTGGTAGAGAAGCAGGGAAGACATGAATACCAGGTAATGCAGGCTCTTCCTGAAGCATAAAGACGCTGGGACCGTAGCCGTAATAGCCACTATTAGCCTCAATACGTATTTTGAAATCACCATCAATGCCAGGAAGGATATTCATCCAACGAGCTACGTAACCATTAACCGTATTATAACCGGTATTGAAGTAAACCGACTCGTTACTGATGACATTCACACCAGAGGTGCTGGCATTCAAGCAGAAATCAACATCTGAAATCGTAAACTTGGAGTCACGGGTGTATGAAGAATCAGCCCTGTTTGCCGTAGTGGCAAAAGAATAGGATTTCGCGGGGTCAAGGCCGGTGAAAGTCACATCTACCCACCAACCTGCAGAACTGGCATAGTTTATCACACCCTGCATATTAGCTTTGCCGTAGAAGGTAGCATAAGCATCGGTGCCGGAATCAGGATATGCCCCATTAGAAGTGCCGGTGCTGATATTGCCATTCTTGGTAACCGTGACCGTGACGGCGGTATTTTCTCCAGTATCATAGTTTTTCAGTAAACCTGAAGTGGTGCCTGTATATGAATATGTAGTCGTGTTACCGCCAGTAGAACCAGCGCAGTCATTATAAGCAATCCAGTATTCCGGAAGAGTTGCGGCGGTACCATTGACCGCGACAACTTTATCAACGGCTCCGGTACTGGTGTGCACAATATTTCCACTGGAGGTACCTTCGGTACTGCGGTTAAAGCGAACATATATGGTGGTATCGGCAACCGTGCCACTGTCAGGAGTGAAGACCAGCGACGAAGTAAAACCGCTGCCACTGGTGCTTGAAATTTCGAAATCAGCCGGCGCGGTGATGGTGATATTGTCCATCAGGTTACTACCAGATACGGTATAACTTTGTTCTTCGGAAGGAGTGCCCGGCTGGGAGGTAAATGTTGATAGTGGTATCCCGCTTATAAGAATACCAGGTTCAGTTGAAGGGAAGTACTCTACCGTCAGTTTGGGCCTGTCAGCCTGCGTCGTATACTCTCTAGAACGCAACTGCTGGCCGTCATCGACATCAGTTGCGATCATCAACCAACCGT
Source organism: uncultured Dehalococcoidales bacterium (assembly GCA_964606525.1). Taxonomy (GTDB): domain Bacteria; phylum Chloroflexota; class Dehalococcoidia; order Dehalococcoidales; family UBA2162; genus JBBITI01. The sequence goes on along the minus strand of CAZSHH010000141.1, from coordinate 1,919 downwards.
TATTAGTTAGTACCCCATCCACCCAGTCTTGGATGGTCGAAGACGGAACAGTAACAGTGATGAGTCCGGTATATCCATCATCACCAGGCCAATTAGCATCCACAGTACTCTGAGCATCATTATTGTCCGCCTGGAAATGCCGGCCGCCAATTGAATTGAAGGTCACGGTTGATTCATCCCAAGGAACCAACATGCGATGCATATTGAATCCCTGGCCTTCAGCACTAACATAAAACTGAAGTTCAGCGGATTTTATTATCGAACCAGCCGGAATCGATGATAAGTCGAAAAGAAGTAAGGATCTCCTTTCGTCACTCGTATTTTTATCCTGTACAAAAGTTGTTTCATTACCACGTACTGTGTCTGGGTTACTATCATATATGTATGTATCTCTAGTCCCAGAGTAGCCATTTAATCCGTCCTGCAAGTTCAAAACCGCGGGAGTGGTTTCAGTAAAGGTGGCGGTAATCGTCATATTGTCGTTAATGGTAAGGTTGGCCGGATTGTCAGTACCGGTAAGATCACCACTCCAACCGGAAAAATTCCAGCCACTGTCCGCGGTGGCGTTTACTGAAACGATATCGCCATAAGGGTAGGTGGCCTGGTTCGGAGTCTTATTTACCGTACCGTTACCAACCACATTTACCGTCAAGGTATATTCATCCTGGGCGAAATTAGCGGTAACAGTCTTATTATCATCCATGGTGACAGTGGTAGATGCGAGGTCGGCATTGGCAACATCACCGGTCCAGTTAACAAAATGATATCCGTCAGCCGGGGTAGCGATGACATCAACAACTGTGTTCTCATCATAGTTGTGGACGCCGACCGCCGGGTTGACTGTACCACCATTCGAGGGACTGGCAATAATCGTTAAGTCATAGGTTGTACCGATAATGGCAGGATTAATCGGTACAGCAACGATCGCCCAATATGATGAACTGGCTGCTGTCCAACTCATTGTCACTGAAGTATCAATTGCCTGTTCGACACTAGAAGCAGCTCGGGTATTCCCAATAAAACCGGTCCAAAGCAGGGTTTGACCTGTACCGGGAGTTAGAGTCTGGCTTTCGCCGGAAGCACCTTGAAATACGTTATCAAACACGAATTCGTTACCATTGAGGTTAGTTAAGGTGACACTTGCGCCGGTGCTATTCCCATTTGCTCCAAATGCCGTGCCGAGCGGGGTAGTTTGATCGACCCCCTTGAAGTTAGCTACACCGGCAACAACCCCATTTGCCACCTCGCCGGAATAAGTTACTGTTATTGTACCAGTGACTCCACTTGGTGGATCGATTAGGCTATAAACGGCAGAATAGCGTAACTGAGTTCCGGTTTTCTCAGTTTTTACTTCACTTAAAGGAATGGCATCATCACCATTCGGGGTAAAGATTACTGAAGTGATACTTCGGTCGGTACTACCGCAGTTCCAGGATATTCCTACCAGCATTAACCGGTTATTTCCCGTCCCGGTAGTATGGTTGATCGTAACATTATTGGAACTAGCAGCTCCGGTATTGTTTGAAACTGCTCCATCAAGGGCAATCATCGAAAATATTGCGGTAATGGTTTTATTACCGTTCATGGTGACATTGGCCGGGTTATTACTACCTGAAAGGTCGCCATCCCAACTGACAAAATTCCAGCCGCTGTCTGCTGTGGCTTCAACAGAGACTATATCGCCGTATTGGTATGTTGCCTGATCCGGAGTTTTAGAAACGGACCCATTACCCACGGTGTTAACGGCAAGTGTGTATTCATCTTGCTCAAAGGTGGCTGTGACAGTTTTATTACCACTCATGGTGATAGTCTCAGGATTAGTTGACCCACTCAGGTCCCCGCTCCAGCCGGCGAATTTCCATCCGGCATCCGGAACAGCAGTCATAGTTACCGATGTATTATCACCAACATAGTATGGA
>CAZSHH010000140.1:0-5385 GCA_964606525.1 uncultured Dehalococcoidales bacterium | reverse complement strand
CCGCGGCCGTCGCCGCAGCCGCCGCCGGATTCGGCCATGGCGAGCAACAGCGGCAACTGTGACGGTTCACATCCGGCCATGACACCGATGGTGGCGATTTTTTCGACCGTTGCTTTCTGCCGCATTGGCATGAAATACACCGGGTCACCTTTCTTTCCTGAGTTCCCCATCTGTTCCACCCGGTCGCCGCCGCGATGGTCCTGGTGATAGGTAATTATCTCATCCGGCTTATGGCTGGTGCCTTTCAACATTCTGGCCACTTTCTCTTCCGTCGGTAATATCACCGGCAGGCCGTCTGTGTAGCGGCAAATCGGCGCATTATTATAGAGCTGGGGAATCGGGTCGGCCTGTTTGAAAAACTCTTCTCCTTCATCGAGCGTGCCCTCGTAGATATAACGGGGGGTTGACAGGTCTAGCTGTGGGGGATTCTTCTCGGCCGCGGTCAGTGGGCGTACCAGTTCGTTCACCAGCTTGTCGATCCATCTGTCGACATCCTCGGGGCCGGGAATGTGGCGTGAACCATGAATACGCCGCATATCGGCGATCCCGTTTATCCGGCATGCCTGTTTCCAGCATTCATCCTGGTCCTCGAACATGATGAATACGCTGGGAATCCCTCTTTTTTCAATAGATGCCAGGTGGGGCAACTGCTCCCAGATGGCGCCGTGTCACCAGACTACCCCGCGGATCAGGGCGTCTGCTGTCTTCATCTGCTCTTCCGTGATGGCGATACTACCTTCTTTGGTAGCATGGGCTGCGGCGTAATGGATCGTCCATTTCACCTGGGGGAATCTCTCCGGCAGCTTCTTCACCAGTGGGATCAGTATCCCCTGCTCCCCTCCGGCCCCCACACTCATGACAATGTTCTTTCCTTCTAGAGTGTCGAGACGCGGTGCCAGGGGATGTACTTTTACTGGATCATGGATGCCAACTGGGTTCAGGAATTTATATACCTTATCTGCCATACCTTCCTCCTCCATTCGTCGCACTTGAGATCTGACTTTCTAAATTACAGGGCATGAGCCCGAGCCCGTACTTAAATCTGTATTCCAGGCAAGTCTTCCCGGTTCTGCGTGCATTATAGAGCCGTGGTGAGACTCGGTGCAACCATGCGAGGATTGTGGAAAGCTTATCTGTTGTGGATTAACTTGGTGTTTGTATCATGGTTATTGGATATTTTTCTGTAATTTGTATTTTGGAAAAGGGATTTCCTTTGGGTTTGGAGTTTTGAATTTAGAATTTGGCGGTGAGGAGAGGATGTGGGGAATCTGGTGGAGCTGAGGGGATTCGAACCCCTTACCTACTCAATGCCATTGAGTCGCTCTCCCAATTGAGCTACAGCCCCCTGCGCATTTATCAATTTATCAAAAATCAGGCCTAATAGCAAGTTATTGAACCAGTTCTTTCAGTTTTTTGACTTCCTGGGTCTATCTGACATACTGACCTTAAACAATATATTGTAATATAATAATATACTAATAGATTTGTCTGAAGGTGTTTTATTGAAATGCAGGAAGAAGACCAATTCGAGATATTCCGCTTGCAGGCTGAGTTGTGCAAAGCCCTTGCTGATCCCAAGCGGCTGCGCATTATCAGCGAACTTCGTCACGGTGAACGTACTGTTTCTGAACTGGTTGATATCCTTGGGATGAAACAATCGAATACCTCACAACACCTCGGAGTGTTGCGCCGTATTGGCTTACTGACTTTTCATAGATCCGGTAATACCGTGTACTACCGTTTGGCCAATCCGAAGATTGGTGAGGCTTGTGACATCGTACATCAGGTTATCGCTGATCAGCTACAAGGCAGCCATAATCTGGCTCAGGCAATCAGCGCATAATCCGGTCTTCATCGGAGGAGGGTGTTATGGGAAGGCTAACTCAGAGACAACAAACTGAACTCAAGACACTATTTAGTGAACGTGTGTCTTTCAGTTCGGTGGAGCGAAAATTATACGGGCATGATATCGCCGCTATTCCCGCCTTGATTCAGCCATTGATCGGCAGCACCCTGCCGGATGCTGTGGTCCAGCCACAATCCGAGGATGAACTGGTTGCCCTGGTCCGCTGGGCACAGCAAAATAACGTCCCCCTCACCCCTCGCGGCAAGGCTACTTCCGGATACGGAGGAGCTGTTCCGGTGAAGGGTGGGCTGGTGGTTGATTTCTACCGCATGAAAAATGTCAAAGCCATCAACCCTGCCGATAACACTGCCACCGTCGAAGCCGGTATCGTCTGGGAGAAGCTGGATAAGGCATTGGCGCAACATGGCCTGACGCTCAGGCTCTACCCCTCAAGCTACCCGGCTGCCACTGTCGGCGGCTGGCTGGCCCAGGGCGGCGCCGGCATTGGTTCTTTTGAAGCTGGTTGGTTTCGGGATAATGTCGTTTCTGCCCGGGTTGTCCTGCCCGATGGTGAGGTCCGGGTGTTCCGTGATGAAGAATTGGATCTTATATCCTCCGCAGAAGGCATTACCGGCCTTATCAGTGAGGTTACCATCAGGGTCCAACCTCTTGCCGAGATCGACGTAGTAGCGGTTGGCTGTCCCCTGGCCCGTGATATGCAGCACATGGTCCAATCGATAATCGACCATCGGCTGCCAGTCTGGTCCCTCCTTTTTATCAACCCCCGTATGGCGGAATTGAAGAATAAAGCCCCGCTGCGGGAACACTATGAACACCCCGTGGAAGAGAGAATAGTGCTGCCTTCTTCATATATTGTTACTATCGCTTTCCGCAAACACGACCGTGAAGCTGTTATGCAAGGTTTGTCCGAGGTTATCAAAACCTGCCGGGCAGAGTTGTTAAGTGATAAGATTGCCCATCACGAGTGGCAGAACCGTTTTAAGATCATGATCGTCAAACGGCTCGGTCCCAGCCTTGTTCCCGCCGAGGTCGTGGTTCCCCTATCCTCACTGGATAAAGTTTTGTCCGGGATCGAAAAGAAGGTCCATCAACCGGTAGTCAAAGAAGGGATTGTCATCCGTAACGGTTCCGGCGGTCAGCCGGAAGTGGTCATCCTGGGTTTCATCCCCAGCGACCAGCGCCGTTTTGACTATAATTTCGTTTTCGGGCTCTCCCTCAGCATTATGAAGATTGCTGAAAAATATGGCGGCCGTTCGTATTCTCCCGGTATTTACTTCACACGCCGCTCGCCGATTATCCTTGGCCGCAATACCCTTGGTCGCATCCGCCGATTTAAAAATCAAAAAGATCCGAAATCATTATTTAATCCTGGCAAGGTAATCGGCAGCAGCATGGTAAGTCTCGCCGTGTCCGCCGCGGGTGTCATGGAACCCCTCATCCGCCCCCTGGGCAACCTCGTTTCTACCCGTCTGGATGAGCGGCTGGAACAACCGGTCCGCGGCATCCCGGCCGATGTTGCCTGGTATGCCTATAGTTGTTCCCAGTGCGGCTACTGCATCGATGAATGTGACCAGTTCTATGGGCGGGGTTGGGAAAGCCAGAGTCCCCGCGGCAAGTGGTACTGGCTGCGGGAATATATGGAAGGGCGGGAAGAATGGGACCAGTTCATGGTTGATACCATCCTGGTCTGTACCACCTGTGAACTCTGCAACCTCCGCTGCTCGGCTTCCCTGCCTATCGAACCTTCCTGGATGAAACTGCGCGGCCTCCTCATAAACGAAGATAAGAAGATGACTTTTCCTCCTTTTGAGATGATGGCGGCTTCCCTGACTAAAGAAGGGAATATCTGGGCGGGATATCGCAAGCGGCGCACCGACTGGTTTCCCAAAGAGTTATGGCCGAAGCACGGCCCATCTCATAAGTCTAAGGTTGCTTATTTTGCCGGCTGTACTGCCAGCCATGTCGAAACCGATATTGCCACCGCCGCCGTACGATTAATGGATGCTGCCGGTGTGGATTTTACATATGCCGGAGAACAGGAAAACTGCTGCGGCACACCGATGCTGGTTTGCGGCAAGTGGGATGTCTTTGCTGAAACCATGAAAAAGAATATCAAGGCAATAAAAGATGTCGGCGCCGATACCGTGGTCAGTTCCTGTCCTGCCTGTGATATGATGTGGCGCCAGGTCTACCCGCGCTGGGCAAAAAAGTTGAAGATAGACTATGGTATCACTGCCAAACACTATACGGAATTGATCACCGATCAGATCAAAGCAGGAAAATTCCAATTTCTGGATACTGGAAAAAAAGAAAAGGTCACCTTACATGATTCTTGCCATATCGGCCGTGTTTCCAGCGTCTATGATGCCCCCCGGGAATTTATCAAAGCTATCCCCGGGGTTGAGTTTGTAGAAATGGAACACAATCGGGAGCGGGCACATTGCTGCGGCAGCGTACTTACACTCATTAAAGCACCTCCGGTCGCAGCCGAAATCGGCAAAACGCGTATCGATGAAGCTTCCGAGACCGGTGCCGGTAAGTTGTTGGCCTTGTGCCCCTGTTGTGAATTCCAGTTCCGGGTTACTTCCCAGAAAAAAGGTCTGGCGATCGAGACGGTCGACCTGGCCCGTTTTGCTGCTGCCACCCTGGGTTATGAGTTCGCCGATCCCAACCCCGAGGTCCACCGCCAGTGGGCTGTCTTTGAAGCGATGATTGCCTTGATGACACCGCAGGGATTTGCTGATTTAATGGGCACGATGTGGCCGGAAATGATCGCTGCCATGCCCTTCGGAATGGGGAAAATGATGCGTTTCATGGGTAAGGTTCCTGGGGCTTTATCCCTGATGAAACCGCTGTTTCCCCGGCTGCTGCCTATGATGATGCCGAAAGTGATGCCGGTGATGCTGACTCGGGTTGGGGAACGTATCCCCATGCCTGACTACATGCAGGAGCAGATGCCGGATATCATGCCTAAAGTGATGAATAACCTGATGCCGCATATGATAGGTGATGTTGTTCCCTTGGTCACCGGGCCGATGATTGCTTATCTCCAGGGTAACGAAAAAAAACCGGGGGTATGATTCCCCGGTTTTCATAGTGGTTCTCTTGGTCTTGTTTGGTTTATTCGATTTCGAATCCGGAATCTGCCAGGAATTGATAATAGAATTCCCTGATCTCCGGGTCGCGGATTTGTTTTCCGGCTTCCTCCAGCGGCAGGGTCAATGCGGCGTACTGGATCTTATCGATATCCGGTACCTCTACCGGATTGTCCTGGCTGTCTGTAAGTTGGTACCCGGCAACCAGTTTGTCGTAATACACCAGTGTATCTTCGTCGGTTATCCCGCTCCGGGCTTGTGCCAGCATGTCAATGATGTCCTGGGTGGTGGTCTCATTTTCGGATGCTGCCATTACGGTCTGTGTATCTTCTGCTTGAGCGGTTGAGTTAAAGAAACAAATGCCGCCCACCAGCGCTGCCGTCAGTGCGGCTCCTGCCAGGAAGGCGAGTAATTTCTTCATTT
>CAZSHH010000139.1:966-5433 GCA_964606525.1 uncultured Dehalococcoidales bacterium | reverse complement strand
GATGAAGTAGCCGGCTGTACTGATCCTTAACAAAGCCGCCCCCAGTTGGATGACCGCCGCGTCCGCGGTAAAGATGCTTAATAACTCTTCCGCCCAGATCAGGATGACCAGGCAGCAGGCCATCAGGAACGCCTGTACCAGGGCCACCCCCACCCAGACGGTTTTGGATACCCTTTTCAACCGGTTGGCCCCCAGGTTCTGGCCTGTCATCACTCCCACCCCCGTCCCCAGCCCCATGCCCGGTACCGTGAGGAACATTTCCACCCGTGCTGTCAGGCTCTGGGCCGCTACTGCGATCGTCCCGAAAGGAACCACCAGCCGCATCAGCAGGTTGCTGCCCAGCGCGCCCTGGATATTCATCGTCAGGGCCGGGATGCCGATCTTCAGCAGCCGCCACATGGTACGGGGATCGAATTTCAGGTCCTTGATGCCGAGTTTCAACCGGCTGCGGCCGCTGTAAATGATCCAGGCGATGGCAAAGCAGCCCAGGGTTTGTGCTCCGACGTTGCTAAGGGCAGCCCCGGCCACCCCCATGTGCGGGAAAAACCACAATCCCAGGACCAGGAAGGGACAAATCGCCATGTGGATGACCCGCATGGCAACCTCGATGGCCATCGGCGTCACCGTATCGCCGGCCGACTGCAGGGAATACAGGCCGAAAACCAGTACTTCGAAAAAAGCCCACCCCACCAGCATCAACCGCATATACGCCGTCCCTTCCCGCAGGACCTCGGTTTCCGCCCCGAACAGGCTTAATATCGGCCCCGTAAGGAATGTCCCGGTGATCATCACGAACACACCCCAGGCCAGGCCAAACAGCATTGCCTGGGCAGCGATATGGTTGGCGCCTTTAACGTCCCCGGCCCCGGCATACCGGGCAATCATTGCCCGCACGCCCACGATCACCCCCAGGTCGACCGAGGCCACTAGCGCCAGGAAGGTATTGGCGATGCCTACTCCGGCGATTGCGTCCGGCCCCAGCCGCCCTACCCACATCAAGTCCAGGAGCTGGCTGACCACCCAGATGCCTTCCATGATCACCATGGGCCAGGACAAAGCCAGTAAATTACGTGTGATAGGGCCCTTCGTCCAGTCCTTCTCACGGTTTACTTCTTTACGGGGATCGCTTTTCGGCCCTTCACGTGTGGACAAGATGCTCCTAAATAAAACTGAGGGACAGGTTAAAAGCCTGTCCCGCTTTTTTCCAGTTGAAATGTGACCGCCGTTAATAGTAGCAGGATTACCGGCGGGATTCAATGATAATCCCTGCAGTATAGCTTCGATATATATGACATCGTTCTGTCCTATTTGGTATATAATAGGTGCCGTGAAAATAAACCGGTTACTCGAAATCACCCTGGTACTGCTGAATAAAAAGGACGTTACTGCCGGCGAACTGGCAGCGCGTTTCGGTGTGTCCACCCGTACCATCTACCGTGATGTTGACGACCTTTCCGCAGCCGGGGTGCCGGTCTATACCAATAAGGGCAGCCGCGGCGGAATCTCCCTGCTGGAAAACTACGCCCTCAACCGCACGCTGCTCACTGATCACGAACGGGACAGCCTGCTCCTGGCGTTAAAGACACTGCAGGCCACGAAATACCCCCAAATTGATACTATCGTGGAAAAGATCGGGGGAGTATTTAAGCAAGCCGGGGCGGCGGATTGGGTGCGCGTCGAATTCTCTCCCTGGGGCAGCGGCCCCAACGAAGAAAACAAGTTCCTCGAAATCAAACAAGCCATCCTGGAACGCCGGGTAACCGGTTTTGATTATATCAATGTCAAAGGTATCTTAAGCCGCCGTAAAATAGAGCCGATGCTGCTGCTTTTTAAAGGACAGTCCTGGTATGTCTGGGGATATTGCCGGACCAAACGTGATTTCCGTACATTCCGTATCTCCCGCATACGGAATATCGAAGTCACCGGAGAAAATTTTATCCGCCGGCCCCTGGAAAACGACCGGCAGGAAGAACCTCCGGCAGCCGCGCTGCAGAATGTTACCCTGAAACTCCGGTTCCGCCCGGAAAACCTGTACCGGGTTTATGATGATTACGATGAGGGCTGTATCAAACGCAACCCTGACGGCACTTATGACGTCACGGTCACTTTCCCGGAGGATGAATGGGTCTACGGCTATATATTATCCTTTGGTAACAGTGTTGAAGTCCTGGAACCGCCCCATATTCGCGACATCGTCCGGCAGCGCCTGCAAAAAGCCCTGGATTTTTACAAATAGTCCTTGAAATATGACAAACAGTTGTCCGGTTTACCTGTTATTATGAAGTAAAAATAGAACAGGAGGACGGATTCATGGATGTAAAATACGTTGTCCAGGGAGAAAAAGGCAAGACTTGCGCCGACTGCAAGTTTTATCAGGATGAAGGTGCCGGTAAGGGCAAGTGTTTCGGCCACGAAGTTGCTGCCCAGGGCAGCTGCAACCTCTTCCAGAAAAAGTAATAATAAGCCGCTGGGGAGGCCATGATATGAAACCGAGGATATTTAAAGAAGATGCTTTCATTATCGCCGGGGTGATGGGGAGTGGAGATGAGACCGCCCAGGTATGGGAAACCTACATGAAACTGGAGAAAGTGCGCCCGATCAACAACCAGGCGGGGGAAGAAGGCTATGAAGTGCGCTTGCACCCGGCTGAGGGGCCGGGGAAAGTCCATGTGGGGGTCCGGGTTAAGGACGCTAATATCCCCACCGAGTACAAGGTTTTCTCCGTTCCTGCTGCCACTTATGCCGAGTTTGAGATTTATCCGGCGAAAGGCTACGGCAGCAGCAATGCCGAAATGAGTAAATGGCTGGAGGAGAATGCCGGAACTTACAAGGAAGTACTGCTCGAGGGAATGCACTACGCGATCGAGGTATACGACCATAGATTCAAAGGCAACGATAATCCGGAATCGGTCGTCCCGATCTGGGTACCGCTAATGCCAGCCACAGAAAAGAAATCTGTTTCGAAAAGGAAAAACAATGAATAGTAAAACCGCAGGCCAAATCCAGGAACTCGGCGGACATATCGAGGAATTCGCCGGCAAAGAAACGGCGCAAAAGGTAATGACCGGCAGTGAGAAAATTGCCAAATCAGCCGATAAAGAAAAAGTAGCTGGCTGGGTAAAGGAAGCGATCGACCGCCTGGATAATGCGGCTTCGGCGGAGAAATGTGAACAGATCATGACCGCCTGCGGCCATAATTGTCTCGCTCGTGCCCAGGGGCTGGCGAACGGGATTAAAAACCGGCGTAAAAAACACGCTACTGAAGAAGCGTTCCTGGAAGCGGAAATCAAGAAACCGTTAAAAGGGACCCGCCTGAAATTACAGGGAAAAACACTCATCCATTATTACACCCCCCGCACCTACAGCACCCCCCGCCGCTGCTTCTGTGGTTTGATGAATACCCTGCCGGAGGGAACCAATACCTCGCTGACATATTGTCATTGTGCCCGCGGCTTTGTGGAGAAGTACTGGGAAGGAGCACTGGGCCGGCCGGTGCAAGTAGAAGTGGTCGAAACCTGCCTGACCGGGGCGGAGGAGTGCAAATTCATCATTCATTTAAAATAATGATGATATAATGGGACTCTTGAGATTTGAGATTATCGAAGGAGTCCCATGAACCAGTCAATCAGTCCGGACCTTGCCAGCGCAGAATACCCGGTATCGATTAAAGAGACCAACCGAAGAAAAGGGGCTTTTTCTTCTCTCCTGCTTTTCTTCCTGGTCGGCCTGATCGTTACTTCCCTCGATTTCCTGGTGTCTAATATCCCCTGGTCGCTCATCCTGGTCGTGGTATTCGCTTTACTGCTTTTCGGACTCAGTTACTGGAATATCAGGTGGCAAAACCGGTTTTCCAGGAAAAGGGTAACCACCGGTATCCAGGGGATAAAAAGGTCGGCACCGGATTCCGAAGAAACATATTTGTATAAAGACGTCCAGCGGATAACCACCAAGCGGACCGTGAAGGGTTATATCCGACAGATAAAACTCACGCTTGCCTCCGGCAGGAGTACGACGATCAACGGACTAAACCCGCAGGATTCGGAAAACCTTAACGAAGCAATCAAGCATCACTGCCGTGATTCCGCCAAATACACTGAAATGAAGGAGCCTCTTGACTTCGACCACCCGCTGTTTTATCCGGTGCTCGGCCTGGTACTCAGCTCTTTGTTTACCCTGGCAATTCGTTTATTGGCCGGATTGAACGAATCCAACCTGAAAATCCTGGATATTTGTATTATCGGTTATGTCGCACTAGTCGGGCTGGCAATATTCCTGATGCGGCCTTTCTATAACCTGTACGGCAATAAAGGGCGTAAAAACGATTATCTACTGGGTTCATTTTTTATCGTGGCTGCGGCATTACTGGCCTGGTACCTGTTCCGGTAAAAGCCGGAAAATCATTTACCAGTCTTGATACTTTTCAGGTATTCGCAGGCTTGTTGATATTTGTCAGCCTGGCTGGAAGGG
>CAZSHH010000139.1:0-956 GCA_964606525.1 uncultured Dehalococcoidales bacterium | reverse complement strand
AGCCAGCCATTTGTTGTATTTATCACAGGGGAAATCGCGGCACTCGGCACAGTGGGACAGTTTCTTGGCTTTTTTACAGCATGGGGCAACCTCGCAGTCGCCGCCCCAGAATACATCCGTATCGGCACATCCTTTGCAGTACATCTTCCGGGCGATAACCTCCGGGACACCCTCGGTTTCGCCAAGCCATTTCTCACGGTGGAACCAGCCAAGAATCTTTTCCTGAGCTGCCTGGTTTTCCGGGAATAACCGCAACTCACATGTCCGGCAGTCCAGGCCGCAAGCACTCATTCTATTATGAACCATACTAATATTATAACATCATGTGTCAAACCGGTTTCGTCAGGCATCACAAAGCCTGGTATCATCAGTCTTGAATACTTCGGCCAGCCACAGTATAATCCGGCTGAGTAGATCAGCGATGGTTATTTGTTGATTCCCTGTACTTTATCCCATTACAGGAGGCAAAACCTATGGCCGGAAAGAAATATGCCCATTGCATTAAAACGGGTGCTTTATTAAGGTCGATTCCCCATTACACCGGGCAGTCCATCGTCGCCCACGAGGGAGAACTGGACGTCGATTGTTCCATCGGCTATCACTGCATCTCGAAAAAAATGTCCTTCGATGAACCGCATACTCATGATTTCCACGAGACATTGTGTTTCATCGGCGGCGATCCGCAGGATATCGATAATCTCGGTGCCGAGATCGAATTCACCCTGGGCGGCGAAAAACACCTCATTACCAGCGCTACTGTGGTTTCCATTCCGTCCCACCTGGAACACTGCCCCATCGTCTTTAAGAAAGTCACCAAACCGCTGATTTTCCTGGAAATATCTCGTATCCGGAACTGGAAATCAGGAAAATCTAGTAAACCAAAAACTGACAAGCCAAAGAAAAAATAAAAACATTGGGAGCCGGGGAATATTCCCCGGCTCCCAATGTTTTTATTT
>CAZSHH010000138.1:0-5504 GCA_964606525.1 uncultured Dehalococcoidales bacterium | reverse complement strand
CACCCAACCCCTTGGCCAGCGTCATGATATCCGGTTCAATGACGTATTGTTGATAAGCAAAGAGGGTGCCGCAGCGCCCCATCCCGGTCTGGATCTCATCCAGGATAAGCAAAATGCCTTTTTGATCACACCACTGCCGCACCTGCTTTAGGTAATTATCATCCGGGATATTCACCCCACCCTCACCCTGAACCGGTTCCAGCATCACGGCGCAGGTGTCGGCGGAAGTCGCTGCTTTTATGGCCGCGATATCGTTGAAGGGGACATTCTTAAAGCCGGCCGGCAGCGCTTTATAGTTGTCCTGGTAGTGCGGCTGCCCGGTGGCGGCGGTCATGGCCAAAGTACGGCCATGGAAGGAATTCAACGCTGTAATCACTTTAAAAGCCCCGTTCAGTTTTAATTTACCATAACGGCGGGCTAGTTTAACGGCGCCTTCATTGGCTTCCGCGCCGGTACTTTGGAAAAAGACCTTCTGCAGGCAGCTGTTTTTTACCAGGAGTTCAGCCAGCTTGATCTTTTGCGGATCGCAGACATTGGGTGATGCCTGGGTCAGGACTTTAGCCTGCTCGGTGATCGCTTTCACCATCACCGGGTGGCAATGGCCGAGGCAGCATACCGCCCATCCCCCCACAAAGTCGAGGTACTTCTTGCCTTCTTCATCCCAGACATAAGCTCCTTCACCCCTGACCAGGATCATGGGCATCCACTGTGTAGTATTCATCAAGTATTGCGGGACCATTTCCTGCGATGTACTCATATTTCATGCTCCCGGGATATGTCCCGCATGATAACGGCGATCATGTCCCTGGTGTTGGTTTTCTTATTTTATGTTTTAATAGTCGTACCGGGATAACGGCCTTCGACAGCCTGGATCAAAGCGTGCGGCTGCCGGCCATCGACGATGCAGGCGCTTTCAGCAGCCGTCAGGGCACGCAGACAAGCCTGTATTTTGGGAATCATCCCCCCGGAAGCGGTACCTGCCTCTACTAACGCTTTCGCCTCGCCGGCAGTCAGGTAGGGAATCATTTTTTTATTGTTATCCATGATGCCGGCAACATCAGTTAAAAAGATCAACTTGGCGGTATTCAGGACCGCAGCGATATCCCCGGCAATGATATCGGCGTTAAAGTTCAAGGTAGCCGGGGTGCCGTTTTCGCGGTGGCTGCTGTTCAAGCCTATGGGAGCGATAACGGGGACAAAACCGGCCGTCATCAAGGCATCGATAATATTAGCATTCACCTTATTCACCACACCGACATACCCCTTCTCTGGGTCGCCGATTTTCCCTTCGATCAGGATACCGTCCACACCGGCCAACCCTGCCGCCCGACCCCCACGAGAGTTAATGGCCGATACGATGTCTTTATTGACCAGCCCGGCCAGTACCGCAGTGACAACCTCCAGCGCCGGTTGGTCAGTTACCCGCTCTCCCCGGACAAAGCGGCTGGGTATGCCCATTTTTGTCAACCATTCAGTGATCAGTTTACCGCCGCCGTGTACCACCACGACCGGTTGGCCCTGGCGCTGCAGGGTGACGATATCGTCAAGGGTAGTATCATGACTGCCGAGAGTCGAACCCCCGATCTTAATTACAGTTACTTTTACCAAATCTATTCTCTTATAAAAGCTCATATAGGGGCATTAGGTTTAATGCCCCTACGAGGTCCATCATTATCAACGGAGGATGATCGTCCCTTCTCCCTTGAGGGGAGAAGGTTAGGATGAGGGTGAAAGACCGTTATGATAACTCCTCACCTTAATCCTCTCCCGCGAGGGGAGAGGAGACTAGCCTCTAATTGTTTTTTCTGCCCCCTGTACCGGCAGCTTTTGAAGCAGATGCCTTGTCAGCGGCATTCTTGGGGCGCAGGGCACGGGTAGCTGCGCCGGCACGCCACATCTCGGAGTTGCCCATTACCGCCAGTTCTTTACCAAGCTTCTGTTTGTAGTCCGGCCCGCCGGTGGAACGTATCACGCGGCGTGTTTCGGAACCGTCAGCTACTCTCTGGTAAAGTTCTTTAAAGATAGGCATGACGGCTTTCTTAAATTTGGGTTTCCAGTCAAGAGCACCCCGCTGCGCAGTGGCTGAACAGTTGGCATACATCCAATCCATGCCATTTTCAGCAACAAGGCGGATCAGGCTCTCGGTCAGTTCTTCAACCGTTTCATTAAAAGCCTCGCTGGGGCTGTGGCCGTGCTTTCGCAGGGTATCGTATTGGGCTTCCATGATACCGGCCAGGGCACCCATTAAGACGCCACGTTCACCGACGAGGTCACTGTAGACTTCATTTTCGAAGGTGGTCGGGAACAGATAACCGGCTCCGATACCGATACCAATGGCAAGAGCCCGGTTACGGGCACGCCCGGTATAATCCTGGAAAACAGCGAAGCTGGCGTTGATACCTTCGCCGGAGAGGAAATTACGCCTTAATGATGTCCCTGAACCTTTAGGCGCGACCATGATGACATCGATATTTTTCGGAGGGATGATTTTGGTCTGGTCTTTATATACAATGGAGAAACCATGCGAGAAATAAATGGCGTCGCCTGGTTTCAGGTTTTTCTTGATCAGCGGCCAGACTCTCTTGTGCGCCGCATCGGCAACTAGGATTTCAATTATAGTAGCCCGCTGCACGGCCTCTTCGATTTCAAAAAGGTCGACGCCGGGTTTCCATCCATCCTTAACCGCCCGGTCCCAGTCTTCGGGGAACTGCTTGGACTGGCCGACAATGACCCGGAAGCCGTTGTCCTTCAGGTTCAAGCCCTGGCCCGGCCCCTGGACGCCATAACCAATAATAGCTACGGTTTCGTCCTTAAGGACTTCACGTGCTTTTTTCATGGGGAACTCGTCCCGCATGACAACCTCTTCTTTTACGCCGCCGAAATCGATCAATGCCATAATAAAACCTCCTGTTCCAGATACCGCAGTGAAAAATTTATCCCAAATTATGTCATGTACTGGCTATTAATAGTGACATATTCCTTAGATAAGTCGCAACCCCAGGCCACTGCCGAAGCTTTACCCAAGTTCAATACGATCTTAATCGGCACTTCGGGCTGCTGGAAAACGCTAACGACCTCAGCTTCATCATATGCCTGGGGAGTACCGCTCTTGAGGACGTTAATATCCCCGATGATTATATCCGTCTGCGATTCAACCACTTCAGCGCCGCTCCGTCCCGCAGCAACCAGGATACGGCCCCAATTAGGGTCAGCACCGTGGACGGCGGTTTTTACCAGTGAAGAAGTGGTGACTGTGCGGGCAGCCCGGCGGGCATCTGCCTTAGTGCGCGCCCCTTCAACCTTAACTTCGATCAGCTTGGTTGCTCCTTCACCATCCCGGGCGATCTCTTTCGCCAGGAAAGTGCAGGCCTGCTGCAAGGCCTGTTTAAACAACCGTGCCGCCGGAGTTTTTGCAACGATTGGTTTATTCTTTGCCAGCCCATTAGCCATCAATACTACAGTATCGCTGGGACTGGTATCGCCGTCCACAGATACCATGTTAAACGTATCCTGTACCACCTGCTGCAGAGCTGCTTGCAGGAATGACTTCTCGACGGCGGCATCGGTTGTGATAAAGGCAAACATGGTGCCCATATTAGGGTGGATCATACCGGAACCCTTGGCAATACCGGCGATCGTATATGCAAACTCGCCGTGCACGGACAAGGCGATCTCCTTGGGAACTCGGTCGGTAGTCATGATAGCCCGCGCCAGGTCATGGCCACCTTCCGGAGAAAGGGCAATCTCACGGACCGCCCGGCGGATGGCCGGCATGGGGAGGCGTTTGCCGATAACCCCGGTACTGGCGACCAGCACTTCTTCCGGGCTGATACCGAGTATTTTCGCCGCTAAAGCAGTCATTTCCACGGCATCAGCCATCCCCTGTTGGCCGGTAGAGTCATTAGCATTACCGCTGTTAGCAATAATCGCTAACACATCGCCCTCTTCCAGGCGCTGTTTGTCCAGTAAGACTGGTGCTGACTTAACCTTATTTTTCGTGAACATAGCCGCCGTGGTACACGGTGCCCCGGAATAAAGGATACCGATATCCAATCTGCTCCTGGTACCGTTCCTGATGCCGGCCTTGGCCGCCCCGGCGTGAAAACCCCTGGGGGTAGTAACCGTGCCCTGTTTGACAGGCGCGATTTTCGCATTTTTCATAACTGATAAATATAGCACACAGCAGCAGCAGGGGCAATCTCAAAAAGCGCCGTCGTATTAACCTGGGAAACCGGGTTGCCTACCCACGATACCATGTTATAATCTCAATTACAGTCATTTTCTTTTAAGTAAATAAAGGAAAAACATGGATTTCGGCCTGAAAGAAGAACAGCTGGCCTTGCAGGTGATGGTAAAGAAGTTCACCGAACGTGAAATTGAGCCGATCGCCGAACAAATCGACCGGGAAGCCCGGCTGCCGGACAACTTGATCACTAAGATGGCAAAGGTGGGTTTATTCGGGATTGCCGCCCCGCGGGCGTATGGTGGTACAGAAGCCAGCAAACTGAATGCCACTCTGGCTTGTGAACAGGTCGCTTATTCCGGGACTGGAGCCTGGTGGCTGGTAGGCTTCAATAACAGCGTGACCGACTGTCTGGCCAAATACGGCAGTGAAGAAATCAAGCAGAAATATATCCGGCCGTTGTGCGAAGGGCTGGCTTATCCCAGTGTGCAGTTCACCGAAGAAGAAACCGGGTCGGATCCCAAGGCTTTGGCGACAACTGTAAAACCCGACGGGAAAGACTACCTGTTGAACGGGATGAAACGGTTCAGCAGCTTCGGCGCCCGGGATGGGTATGCCGTAGTTTACACTAAAGATGAGACAGGCCAATGCTCGGCATTCGTGATGGAAAAGAACGGCGAAGGATATACCGTGTCCAAGGTATGGGAGTTGATGGGCGGAGGCGGGATGGAAGCGGCGGATGTCTATTTCCGCAACATCCGCATCCCCGGAGAAAACCTGCTCGGCAAGAAAGGCGACGGCTTCAATGTCCTGCTGTACTGGATCGCTCTGGAGAAAATCGAGCAGTGCGGGGCATGTGTGGGTATGGCCCAGGCCGCCCTGGATGAAGCAATCAAATATGCCCGGGCACGGACCTCGAAAGATAAACCGATATCCGGTTTACAGGGCATCCGCTGGATGCTGGCGGAAATGAAAGCCAAGTTGACGGCGGCCCGGTTGACGACTTACCGCGCGGCATTCCTGGCGGACCGGGAGGAGGCGGGGTGGCAGACCGAAGCGGCGGCAGCGAAATTGTTCGTAGTACCAACGACGATCGAAATCGCCGAGATGTCAAGGCGGATACATGGCGCATACGGGTACACCCGGGAATTCAAGATCGAGAAGTTGTGCCGGGCGCTGGCGGGGTCGACGGGGATCGCCACCTCACTGGAGATCAACCGGTCGCTGGTAGGGGGAAGCCTGCTGGCGCACTAGGTTACCAGGACATCAGCAAGGCAGAACATCCGCAAGTTCAGCTTTATTGACACTGCGTTCGGGGCGG
>CAZSHH010000137.1:0-5715 GCA_964606525.1 uncultured Dehalococcoidales bacterium | reverse complement strand
GCGCAACCGACTTGTAATCGGTAGGTTAGCGGGTTCGACTCCCCTCTCGGGCTGTCGAACTCGAGTCGTATTATGGAGAGGTGCCGGAGTGGTTAATCGGAACGGTCTGTAAAACCGTCGGCTTACGCCTTCGGAGGTTCGAATCCCCCCCTCTCCACCACTCTTTCTCTTATCATTACTTTCTCCCTATTTCATCCTTGTACTTCCACCGCATATAATCCGGTAGTGCTGGTGTAATTCGTTATCTTGATTTGATAATAGGTATCACCAGGCCATCCTAAACGTTAAAAATATTGAGGTAGTACATTCAACCTGATGCCCGGTATTATCTTAAGTACCAAATGTTTATCATTAAGGCGGCTCCGTCTGTCGGATGCTGACGCACTTTACCGTTACCGCTCGCTTCCTGAGGTCACCCGCTTCCAGCCATTCAAACCAAGGCATCCGCTCGATGCAGTCACTTTTATCCGGTCTACTTCGGTGAAACCTGATGTCCCGGGGACCTGGTATCAGTTGGGCTTATTCCTGCTGGACAACCGGGAATTGATCGGTGATATCGGTATCCATTTCTGCAGCTTTCCGGAGAAAATAGAACTGGGTTGTACGGTCTCTCCCGCATACTGGGGCCAGGGTTATGCAACTGAAGCTTTGTCTGCGGTCATTTCTTATCTTTACTTTAAGATGGGAAAGCAACTGATTACGGCCATCGTCGACCGGGAAAACACCAGGTCTTGTGCTTTGTTCCGTAATCTGGGCTTCTTCATCGCACAAAGTGATGACTGGGAAGTCTATCGCCTGGATAATAACCACTGGCAAAAACATTTACGCACCAATGCTAAATGTCTCACAGAAATAGCTAACCTCTTGCCAGGACTCATAAAATAAGTCGCGAACACTTATAAACAAATCCGGTATTGAATCTTCCCTTATTCCACTATATCCTCAAGCTGTACGGAAATAGCTATTTCAATAAAAAATGGAGTCGGTTTATGCAGACAATTAACGAGCAGTTGGTAGATTGGATAATTAAACGGATAAAGACAGATTTTAGAGATGAAGTCGGCTTGTTGATCGGAGAAGAGGCTTATAAGCTTGATTCCGATAGGGGACAGGTGGCGATGAGTTTTTTCTTCCCGGCATCAGAAAAAGCCAATCAACTGGCGCGGACTTTTATCATCGGAGGCATCGGCTATGACCTGTTCCCCATGTCCTGGGAACGCATGGAGCGGATCGCCCGCCTCGAAGAAGATAATGCCCCGGTTTTACTCGACGCCCAAATTCTATACACCGGGATAGATCAGGATAAAACGCGGTTTGTGAAACTACAGCAGGAAACTGCCGCTAATCTGAAAAACACGATGTACACTTATAGAAAAGCTCTGGAAAAACTGGCCGTGGCCATGGAGTTATACCAGACGATGGTTTTCGAGGACTCTCTATATAAGGTAAGGAAAGCGGCAGGTCATATTGTCCTCTACCTGGCAAATGCGGTGGCCTATACCAACCATTCCTGCCTCAGGCGCGGGCATTACACGATGATGACGGAACTGGCTTCCATGAGCAGGATACCGCACGACTTCATAACCCTGGTACAGGCCGTCGTTCAAGCAGAAACGAAAGAGGATATTAAACAGCAGTGTTATGAGATTATTTACAACACCAGGCGGTACCTGAAGGAAAAGAATAGTAAAACTGAAGAACCGGTCCGCAACCATGATTATCAAGGACTGGCTTCCTGGTACCATGAACTCAGTTACCTGTGGCGGGAAATATATCACTTTTGTGATGCGGGTGCTGCGGTGAAAGCCTTTCTCCGCAGCAGCAACTTGCAGAGCGAGATCGATATCATCAGTGAAGAATTCGGCTTGCCGGAAATCGACCTGTTAGGAGCATTCCATCCGTCTGGCCTGGCTGACTACCGGCAGCAGGCAGCGCATATTGAGCAACAAATCCGGTCCATTATTATTGAACACGGAGCCGTAATCAACGAGTATCCTTCAATTGCTGACTTTCTGAACAAAAACAAATAAGATAGTAGTAGTCCGATGAAATATAAGAAAGCGGCCGATATTTTACCAGATGCTTTACTCCGTGAATTACAGAAATACGCGGAGGGAGAAATACTATATATACCCAAAAAAGAGGCACGCCGAAGGTGGGGTGAAAACAGCGGGTCGCGGACCTTTTACTTACAAAGGAACGAGGAAATCAGAAATAAGTATTTCCATAAAGTCCCTCTCGAAATACTTGCCGACGAATACTCCCTATCGTATGAGACGATAAGAAAAATAGTATACCAGTAATTAATTACACTGCATCCTGCAAAAGGACTGCATCCTGCAATAGGGAAGAGGCCGTTCATTGCCTCTTCCCTTTTTTATATTAGTTGCTATATTACTTGCCCGCCATTACAGACAGTCTGTATAATCCGGCTAACCGGATGGCTGCATTATGGGATATCATGAAAAGGAGAGTTGACAATGGCCCAGGAAAAGATCACCGTCCTGAATCCGTTGGGACAACCACCCGCTATCAAGTTGGAACCAATGGCACCCCGCCTTGATACCTTGAAAGGGAAAACGATCTATGTCGTCGACGTGAAATTCCCCAACAGCAAGGTATTTGCCGAAGAACTGGTCAAGGCTTTGCAGGAAAACTTTCCCGCTACGAACTGGATATACCGGGAAAAAATAAAGACCTATTTCGATGACGACCCGGAGTTATGGGCAGAGATTAAAGCTAAGGGACACGGCATGGTCCAGTTAACCGGCCACTGAAGTACCTGTTCACCGGCAGTTGCCGGACACTGTGTCACTGTCGAAAAAATGGGCATCCCCACCGCGCCGATCATCACCAACACCTTTGAATGGCCGGTAAAAACCGCCGTGGCTGCCAAAGGTATGTCATTGTTACGTTTTGTGTTCTTGCCCCACCCTGTCGCTTACCGTCCGGCTGATGAATGCCGGCGTAAAATCCTGGGTAAAGATCCGGTCAGCGGTAAACCCATCTTGCAGGAAATCAACGAAGCATTGACCAAACCGTTAACCGCCGATGAGGCGAAAATCGGATTCGTGGAAAGGCCGCGGGAAAGGATCTTCGGCCCGGATACTGCGGAAAACCTGAAATCATTTTTCCGCGAAAGCGGCTGGACATCCTATCTTCCCATCGAACTGCCCACGGAAGAGAAAGTCGCAGCGATGCTAAAGGGCACCAGTCATCGCCCCGAGGAAGTAGTAGGTGAAATGCAGCCTTCTTCTCCCCACGAAAAATGGACCTTTAATGTCGAACAAGTAGCTATCAATGCCGTGATGGCCGGAGCCCGGCCGGAGTTTTTCCCCGTGATACTGGCTGTTGCCTCAACCGGTATTACTTCATTATTCACTTCCACGAACTCATTTACGGCCATGATGTGTGTCAACGGGCCGATGCGTAACGAGATAAAGATGAATATGGGCATCGGAGCTTTCGGGCCTTTTAATCATGCCAATGCCAGTATCGGAACCGCCTGGACCTTGATTTCCCGCAACCTGGGGAATGGCGGGGTGCCCGGGCGGAAATATATGGGCAGCCAGGGGCAGGGGCATACCTATACCAATCTGTGCTTTGGCGAAAGGGAAGAAAGACTGCCTCCGGGTTGGAGGCCTTTCCATGTTCTGAAGGGATTCCGCCCCGAGGAAAGTGCGGTCAGTATTTTTCACGGTTGGAGCTGGTCGAACCAAGGCGGCTTTGAGACTAACAAGTCTGCCACCATCAAACGGTTCTTTACTTATGAGACCGGTTGCTGCGGCCAGACGGTTGTACTCGACCCGCTGGCGGCCGATCTTATATATAAAGAAGGTTTCCAGACCAAGGAACAGTTCAACCAATGGCTGAAAGAAAATGTGATGCATGCTCAAGAGGAATACTGGGGTGAGATATTCGGTGTCAGCCAGGGACATCCGCAAGAGTTAGAAATGGCCAAAGCGGGCGTAGAACCCTATGCTTCCTGGTTGAAATTACCGGAAGGAGCAGTAATTCCGGTTCCCCGGAATATCGATGTCAATATCATGGTCGCCGGCGGTGAGACCAATCCCTACTGGCAAGGAGGGACGCTGGCATACCTTGGCAGTGCGTCAGTGGATAAATGGAGATAAGATAAACGTTGCAGGGGGGACATCTATGCATAAAGAGAGTATCCAACTTGAAGTAGTAAACCCAAGGGGCGTCGTTGCGCCCCCTCCCATCATTGCCCCGGCACCACGCTTAGAAAAACTTTCCGGCAAGGTGATCGGGCTGTATTCAAACTCCAAGCCGGGGATGGACAACTTTTACACTGCTATTGCACAGATATTACAAAAGAAATATCCGGCAGTAACCACCACCGTACTCAAGGGCGGCTTTGAAATCCGGGATGAAGATGTCCCGGGTTGGTTGTCACAGATCGATACCTTTGTTTATGCCGTCGGTGACTGAGGCTCCTGTACTTTTGCCGGCGTGGCCGGCACTGTCAAAATGGAAAAATTAGGCAAACCGGGGGTCTTCATCGCCTGTGATACTTTTTATGACGCGGCAAAATCGGCTGCCGTGGATAATAACATGCCGGCTGTTCGGCTGGTAAAAATCGGCGCTGCTGAATTCTATCGCGTGCGCGGCAGCGTGAACATGGTGACACCGTTAGCCGAAAAGATCATCGACGAGCTGATCAATGCTATCTCTCAGCCATTGACTCCGGCTGAAACCGCAATTATGCCATCAAAACCCGAACCGGCATCCAACATCACCATATCCGGTGATTCTTACCCGGTGGTTATGGAAGACTTCAATCAATTATTCCTGGACAAATTATGGGGCGACGGCCTGCCTTTGATTCCCCCCACCCCGGAGCGGGTTCAATGGATGCTTTCCGGAACCAGCCGTTCTCCTGATGAGGTCATCGGTAAATTACCCCCCAGCCAGGGTTTGGCCACCGTTGAAAAGATCGCCGTCAACGCCGTAATGGCCGGGGCCAGGCCCGAATATCTTCCCGTGATCATCGCCGCCCTGGAGGCTATCACCGATGACCGGTATGATGCCCGTCATATCCTTCTCTCCGCCGGTTCATTTTCCCTTATGATGGTCGTTACCGGGACGATCGCCAGGGAGATTGATATGCGTTCCGGGGTCGGTTTTTTAGGACACGGCTGGCGCGCCAACAATACTATCGGGCGGGCGGTCAGGCTGGCTACTATGAACATCGGACATATCTGGCCGGCCTTGAACGATATGGCTTTAACCGGCCGCATTTCGCCGCATACTTTTTTTACCTTTGCCGAAAGTACGGAACTCAATGCGTGGCAACCCTATCATGTCTCCCAGGGATTCAAACCGGAAGAAAGCTGCATCACGGTAGCCACCATCAGCGTCGGACGCTCCTTCTACGGCGGGTCCATCGGTACCTGGACCGCCCAGGGGATCCTTGACCGCATCGTGCAGAATGTATTATCCCTGGGACGGATGGGACTTAGCACCTGGGGCAGCAAAGGGGTTGGGGAGATACGCGGCTCGGGGGGCGGGGTAAATCGCCATCTCATCGTTTTGTTCCCGGCGGTAACAGCCGAATTTACCAGGCTGGGTATTAAAGACCGGGAAGGTTTGCAGGATGAGATATATCGACGTGCAACGGTCCCCTTTGAAGACCTATCTCCAGCAGAAGTCCAGTCAATTCAAACAGCCATGGGACCGGGTTATGATCTGGCC
>CAZSHH010000136.1:0-5735 GCA_964606525.1 uncultured Dehalococcoidales bacterium | reverse complement strand
GTTAAGGCATCTTCGACCACCGACATTTTATAAAAAACGTCCTGAGATTTACGGCCGAGATCTTCTCCGAGTTCTTTTTTAATGAGATTCGGAAACATGGCGGCGAAAATACCGGTAGCTTCGATTGCTGGGCCTTTGGAAATAATGATCTGATCACCTTCCCTGGCCATGCGGGGAGTCACATACTCATCCAGTTCACCAATCCCAATAACAGTAGCCCCGCCAACCATTGGGTAATGGCAATTCTCATAACGGGCGGTATGGCCGGTTACAACCGCAATACCCAGTTTCTGACACTCACGATGCATTGCATCCCACATTACTTCCAGTTGTTTTTTGGTCATCAACATAGGGAGGTTAAGGTCAATCGACATCATTTTAGGTTTTAATCCGGAGGTAACCGAATCCGATGCGAGGATGTTTACCGCAAACCAGGCGGCTCTTTCCCAGCCATACTCGGGGACAATAAATACCGGATCGGTGGTGAGAGACACGGCTTTACCGCCTATTTCGACAATACCCACGTCTACGCCATGCTGTGGACCTACTAAGATACTTTTATTCGCTGCACCAAGCCTGGGAAATATCAATTCATTAAAAATGTCAGGTGATATTTTACCAATTTCAGGAATCTCAGCCATATCAGCCTCCGATTGTGTATTTCAGGGGTAAAAGCATCGTCCTAATACTACCGCCCCGGTGATTGACTTGTTGGATAAGGTATTTTCATTGTTGGCCGGGAAAAGGCAAGAGGCAGTTCTTCATATCAGTGGGTCGAAGAATGCCAAGCAGTCGATCAGGGATGCGGACATCCTTGAGACACATCCTGAAACAGCCAGGTTGACAGGTACCTTTCGCCGCTGTCAGCGAAAATCACTACAATCAATTTACCCTTATTTCCCGGCCTGCGGGCTATTTCAACAGCAGCCCAGGCGGCGGCACCAGAAGAAATACCAGCCAGTATGCCTTCATCCCGGGCAAGGTTCCGCGCTGTGATACCCGCGTCTTCATTATTTACTTTGATTACCTCATCGATAAGTCTTTTCTGGTATATTGCCGGAATAAAACCAGCTCCAATACCATGTATCTTGTGAAAACCAGGTTTCCCTCCGGACAATACCGGTGAACTTGATGGTTCCACAGCAATTGCCTTTAACGCCGGTTTACGTTTCTTTAAAGCTTCGGCAATGCCGGTAAGGGTCCCTCCAGAACCTACCCCGGCGACAACAAAATCCACTTTACCATCGGTATCACGCCAGATCTCATCGGCAGTAGTAATTGCATGAATTTCCGGATTCGCTTTATTGTTGAACTGCCGGGGCATAAAGTAATTTTCGTTCTCTGAAGCCAGCTGTTCGGCTTTTTGAATCGCACCCGGCATACCGGTAGCTCCAGGTGTAAAAACAATTTCAGCTCCTAAAACATTCAGAAGCTGGCGTTTATCATTGGAGATAGTATCGGGCATAGTTAAGATCAGCTTATACCCACGAACAGCGCAAACAAATGCTAAAGAGATGGCGGTATTGCCGCCAGAAGGCTCGACGATCACGGAATTTTTGTTTATCAGACCGTCTTCTTCTGCTGACAAAATCATTGAGACAGCAATACGGTCTTTACTACTGTTCAGGGGATTAAAAGATTCCAGTTTGGCGACTACATCGGCATATGTTCCTTTGGTTACCCGGTTGAGTTTAACCAGAGGAGTGTTCCCGATTAATTCCGTGGCATTCTGAGCAATTCCGCGGGTAATACGGGGGATAACCAACGATTTATAATGAGTTGTGTCGATCAGATTAACCAAGACATTCTCCATCCCAGTATGTTTTTAGCTAGATATAGTACATACCTGATGCAGGAGCTTCAATGAGCTTCTGCTTATGCTTTTCCGCCAGGTCTTCCAGTGTGGTTGAGGCGAGCACACCGGTAATCGCTTTTTTCAAATCTACCCATATGTCACGGGTCACACAGGAATCAACCCGGGGACAATATTTGGCATCATCAACACATTCAACAGGAGCCATCGAACCTTCAAGCAGCTGCACTATTTCCGATAAGGTAATCTCTTTTGCCGGCCGGGCCAGCCATACCCCACCCTTGGCACCGCGAGTACTCCTGACAATACCGGCCGAGATCAGAGGTGTAATTAGATGCTCAAGATACATCGTAGAAATTTCCTGCCGCCGGGCTACATCCCGTAAGAGTACCGGACGGCCGTTGACATTCAGGGCGATATCAATCAAAGCTCTGATCCCATACCTTGACCTTGTCGATAGCTTCATGACTAATCCACCTATTTAATACTATTCTAATCAGCTATACAAAGAATAGCATGGTGATAATGGACTGTCAATGAATATTTGTGCCTGTAGACGATTGAGATTACAGCATTTCAAAACCCTGGACAAGTAACATATTACGGTTGACAGCCCACGGCAGCCATTGTAGACTTCAAATGGAGGTACAATACATGGGATCTTTGAGTCATGTGGATCCAGCCATCCATCAAGCAATCGAGGCTGAGAGAAAACGGCAGCAAAGTACTATTAACTTAATCGCATCAGAAAACTACACGAGCCGGGCGGTATTGGAAGCGCAAGGCTCGTTTTTAACAGATAAATATGCAGAAGGTTACCCCAGGCACCGGCATTACGGCGGCTGTGAAAATGTAGATATTGTTGAAGATTTAGCGATCGAGAGGGCGAAACAGTTATATCACGCTGAATATGCCAATGTACAACCCCACAGTGGGGCGCAGGCGAACATGGCTGCCTATTTTGCCACTGTCGAATACGGCGATACCATAATGGGCATGAGATTAGCCCACGGAGGACATCTCACACACGGAGCTGATTTCAATTTTTCCGGAAAGTCATACAGAGTTGTCAGTTATAGTGTGAACCGGGAAACAGAACGCATCGATTACCAGGAAGCAGAACAGCTTGCTTTACAGTACCGCCCCAAGCTTATCGTGGTTGGTTCGAGTGCCTACCCACGGATAATCGATTTCGAAAAATTTAAACAGATCGCAGACATGGTAGGGGCGAAGTTAATGGCAGATATTGCCCATATCGCTGGTATGGTCGCCGTAGGTTTACACCCGACTCCAGTTCCTTACTGTGACATTGTCACCTCGACTACTCATAAAACACTGCGGGGGCCGCGGGGGGGCTTTATTTTGTGCCGGCAAAACATGGCATCAGCCGTTGATCATGCAGTATTTCCCCAGGCACAGGGCGGCCCCCTGATGCATGCAATCGCGGCCAAAGCAGTGGCTTTCCAAGAAGCCATGCAGCCGGGGTTTTTTGAATACCAGAAAGCCATCCTTGAAAACGCACGTGTCCTGGCTGATGAACTTAAACGCCTGGGTTTACGCCTTGTTGCTGGAGGAACCGACAATCACTTAATGCTGGTCGACCTGACACAGACAGGATTCAGCGGGAGAAAAGCGGAAGCTGCTCTGGGAAAGGCCGGGATCGTTGTTAATCATAACTTGATACCCTACGACCCCCGACCCCAAACAGTTACCAGCGGGATACGTTTGGGTACCCCTTCGGTGACCTCACGCGGCTTTGGCCCGGAACAGATGAAATTTGTTGCATCCAGCATCGTAAAAGTATTGGAAAACATAGAAGATACCGCTGCCCAGGAAAGGATCAACGAAGAGGTGAAACACCTGTGCCTGCGTTTTCCGGTACCTGGCCTGGAATGCTAAGTTATTTACGGGCAAAATAAGCTAAAGCCATCTTTACTTTTTCTTCCAGAGAAAGGTCCGTATCCGGTAGCCCGGCTACGGCACGATTTGCTTCGGCAGATGAATAGCCCAGAGAAATAAGTACGGCAATGACATCGGCACTGCCCTCGGTAACCTGAAGGGGCACTCCAATCGAGGCAGTGCCGATTTTGTCTTTCAGTTCCAGGATCAACCGCGCGGCAATCTTTTTACCTACCCCTGGAATGGTAGTAAGCATATCGGCATTTCCGGAGGCAATCACGGTTACTAACTGTTCCGGTTTCATCGAAGAAAGAAAAACCAACCCCAATTTTGGGCCGATTCCGGTAACCCCGGTTAAAGTCTGAAAGAGCCCCAACTCTTCGAAAGTGGTGAATCCGTATAAGGCTATGATATCTTCCCTGACATGAAGATGAGTATATAGATGTACAGCAGAACCCGGTTTGCCCAATGTACTCAATGTTGTTGTGGGAACAAAGACTCGAAAACCGACGCCGTTCACATCGATAATAGCCCAATCTATCCCGGTTGCTTCAAGCTTACCTTTTAAAGAAGCAATCATCAACGTATCTCCCGTGCCAGCAACGCTGAGTACCTGTTTTCACTCAAATGACAAAGAGCTACAGCTAAAGCATCCGCAGCATCATCAGGTTCAGGTACCTTTGTCAGCCCCAACTGAAGCCGGACCATTTCCTGAATCTGCTCTTTTGAACTGGCGCCGTAATTACTTACTCTCTGCTTAACTTGAGCCGGCGTATATTCAAAAACAGGAATACCTTGACTGGCCGCCACCAAAATAGCGATTGCCTGAGAACGGCCAATTGCCAGGGCTGATTTTACATTTTTGGCTACGAAGGGTTGTTCGACCGCAACAATATCCGGATGGTGCGATTTTACCAACTTTGTTAATTTGTCATAGATAAAACATAAACGCTCCCCGATCGGGGAGCGAGGTGGGGCTGTTATAGCACCGTATATTTTTGCAATGACCGTATTACCGTTTTCATCGATGATACCGTAACCCATGGAGATGGTACCGGGATCGATACCAAGAACCTTCATGCCTGGGCGCCGCTCTGATACTTTTCAATGATCTCGTCACTAAAGTCTACATTCGCAGTAACATTTTGAACTTCATCAAGTTCTTCGAGTTTATCCAGCAGTTTCAAAGTCTGTAATGATGCTTTTTCATCAAGCGATACTGTAGATTTGGACAACATTGATACCTGAGCGCTTTCCACCTTAACTTTATTCTGCTCCAGGCTTTTTCTAACCGTTTCCAGTTTCTCCGGCAGAGTGTAAATTTCTACGTTCTCTTCCTCAACTTTTACATCTTCAGCTCCGGCGTCTATCGCCACAAGAGCAAGGTCTTCCGGATTCAAGCCGGCGGCATTCACGTTGATAATACCTTTATTTTCAAACAGCCAGGTTACACTACTACTATCACCCAGACTACCGCCTGCCCGGGTAAGTAGATTCCTGATTTCCTGAACAGTCCGATTGCGGTTATCAGTTAAAGCCTGGATGACGATTGCCGACCCTCCCGGCCCGCGGCCACCCAACACCATCTCGACCATACCGGCTCCTTCCCCGGCACCGCCTCCTCGTTGAATGGCACGTTGGATATTGTCCAGCGGCATGTTGCTATCACGAGCTTTTTGAATAGCCAGCCGTAAACGGTAATTACCATCAGGGCTACTGCCGCCTTCACGTACCGAGGCGATTATTTCACGGGTAAGTTTAGTAAATAATTGACCACGTTTTGCATCCGTCACACCTTTTTGGTGTTTGATCGAAGACCACTTGGAATGTCCAGACATTGCCAGACCTCCTTGACCGCAAGCCTGATGTAATTTTATCACCTAGTTCCAGTAGCGGCAATATGTATGTCTCGTGAAATAAAATTTGCAAGCCTATACAACTTGATCATTTTGTCCGGTATTTCCCTATCTATTAAGAGATTGGTTACTTTTTGTGATTATGTTCGCTTATTGATATCGAGTCG
>CAZSHH010000135.1:0-5892 GCA_964606525.1 uncultured Dehalococcoidales bacterium | reverse complement strand
TTAAGTCATGGGTTTCACCATTCAGCCAGCTATTGGCGCTATTCGAAGCATCGTAGTAGACGGTATAACCGTTGGCTTGGATGTTGCCGAGTGTCTCGTCTTCATCGGTCAGGCTGGTGATGTAGGAATCTCCGGTTACTTCCCAGGTACAGGATTCATCCAGTGTAACCGTCAACGATTTTGCCGTACCAGCGTTATTGACCGCCCCGGTCAGGGTAGAATTGTTCTTGAGTATAAGGATGATGGTGCTGATGTCATCACAGATTATGTCTCCTTTCAGGGTTTGCTCGACCACCGTGAAGGTGACATCCGCACCGTTGGCTCCGCTGGTGCCCCAATCCCCAGCGCTGGCTTTTAAAATTATCCCTGCAGGATTGGCCAGGGTTACTCCGTCCAGGTTGATGACGGCTTTGGTATTGGTCGCATAGAACAGCGGGCCTTCTGCGGCTGTTAGCGTTCCCCCGGCCATCGTGAAACTGCCCGTCCCCACCTCCGCATCTCCGGACATACTCTGGTAGATGAGGACGCCCCAGTTTTTCGCCCCCGATATTACGGTATCGGTCAGCTTGACGGAGTTCTTCCCTTCGATTACTACCGCCTCGGAATTGGTGGCCTTCATCTCCCCGCCGGTTACCGTGATCACACCGGTTGAATATATCGGGGGTGATTTAGTCCCGGTCGTGACGACTGTCCCGCCGTTAACATAGATCATACCCCCGCCGCGGTCAGTCGCAATGGCGGCGGAAGCCCCGTTCCCGGCGGTGGTGATATCTACATTTTTCAGGTTTAGTATACCCCCGAACGTGGCATCTACGCCATGGGCTCCTGTATTCGTGCAGGTGATGGTTACATCAGTCAGGTTGATGACCGTCCCTTCTCCGGTGGCGAACACCCCGTTAGCCCCGGAACCAGTGGTGGAAACTTCAACATTGGTCAGGGTAACCGTACTGCCCGACTCGGCCAGTACCGCGGCATTCAACCCGTAGAAGCTGGAGTCATCCAACGAAGAAGTATCCCCCGTTGTGGAGACGGTGGAATCAACCAGGTTCAAGACACCACTGTCGGTTATCATTACGGCAGAAGTATTCTGGCCGGAGGCGGTGATAGCCTCAAACGATTTATTGATTGTATCCCCACTCTGAATATAGGTCGCCGTGCCCGTAATTGAGGCTGAACTGCCGGAGCCTCCTCCCGGTGGGGAGCCTCCTCCCGGTGGTTGTCCCCCGTTTGGCGGCGTTCCCGGCGGCACCTGGCCACCGCCGGGGAGCGGCGTCGGCGTTGTAGTGACAGTGCTTGCGCTGGCGGCTGTAGTAGAAGATGATGTGGTTTCCCTGGTAGTCGTTGATTGTACAACACACGAGGCTAATGCCAGGCTTAATATCATCAAGAAACCGATCTTTGCCCAGTTGGCCTTCTTACCCATCTTTTTCTCCTTCAAGCCCGGTTGTGTTCTAACCGGTAATCTATTGGTTATCCCCAATACTAGACAGAAACACGCAGGGCTTGAAGTGGTGTATGTCATTAATTGGTAAATAAACGGATGATTCGCAGCATGCCGGGCTGTGACTCCGGTCATAGCTGCAAATTATAATGCAGGGGGGAAAATAACAAAAGAAGGTTTTACCGGAAAAACAATACCCCGCCGAAGGCCAGTAGCAGGATGCCGAAAGATAACGATATTATGAGATTGGACATCTCATTGGGAAATAGCGCGAAAAACGGCCCGGAGATTGCGGTCATGGCCAGTATCCACAAACCGCAAAGAACCAGTAGTACCGCTGCAATGATCTTTAAGGCCTTCATCGCTCTGATAGGGATAGTATTATATCTAAAAGTCCGGTCTGTGTCATAAATATCGATATATGAAATTTCGTAAACACCGATCATTTCTTTCCTGTTTATATTATAAACTTAATTCGACGGCCGGAACCTGGCTGATATCCGTAGATATTATCTTAGATATTACTTTACTGCCACGGTAGTATATTGTTCTCTATACCGGTTAACCTTGATCCACTTTTTCAACTTCAATAAAAATCTTGAACCTGAACTTTCGCGAGTATCCCGGGCCCGCCTTCCCGGTGTCGGTGATCCCGGTTCTCCGGAAATCCGGCGGCAGTATCTTCGGTACGGTTAATGCCTGGCCTTTCAAATCGTCCGGCCGTTTCAGCCACTGGTCAACCAGCAGGTACTCCCCGCCGTGACTGTAATCAAAATAACCGATGCCTTCGATTTCCCGCATCCCGGCCATCTTGTTGTCCTCTTCTCTTGACCGTAATACAACTGCTATTTTGTCTTAGTTGGCTCGGTTTTTTTCTGCGGGATGCGCAGCAGGAGAGCGGGGATGATACCGGCTGCTATTATTCCGGCTGCCCAGGGAAATACATCCCCGAACGCATGCGTCACATGTTGGCGGACAACCGATATGATTTGCTGTGTTAATTGTTGTAGCTGTGGCAGTACGGCTGGCGGCAAGCCTTTCTCCTTAGCCACCGCTGCCAGATCAGGCACGGTCTGTATACTGCCTATCTCTCCCTCCCCCATTCGAGCGACTTCCTCGATAATAAACCCTTTCGCTTGTGACGGTATCTGCTGGTTTTCCGTGATACTGGCTTTGATTTCTGTTTTGGCTTCGCTTAATTGTGTCGTGATCGTATTGGTCAGCAGCGCAGTACAGATCGCTACGCCTAGTGTCATGCCGACAAACCGGCTGGTATTCAATACCCCGGAACTTACTCCCTCTTTACCGCTGGTAGAGGATCCCATGGCGGCTACTGCCAGGGCCGGATTCGATATTCCCATGCCCGCTCCGACAATGATTGCTCTCCAGGCAACCTCCCCCCATCCCGTATCAACCTTTAGTTGCGAGAAAAACCATATCCCTGACATCAGAAATACCAGGCCTGCTACGACCGGGATGCGGGGACCGATTTTATCGCAGAGTTTGCCGGCGACCGGGGCAAAAACCAGGGCCGTGGCCGGGATAGGAGTTACGGCTACGGCCGCTTTCAGTGCGGAATAACCCAGGACGTTCTGTAAGAATAAGGTCAATAGAAATATGGCCCCCAGCATTCCGAAACCGACTAATGCTTGACAGATCACCGCACTGGAGAAAGTGATATTTTTAAAGGCTCCTATATTCAACATCGGTTCTGCTTGGCATTTCTCCCATAGCACAAAAATCACCAGGAAAGCCGCTGCCAGGATGAACAGGCTGATGATACCGGCAGAACCCCATCCCCAGTCCTCCCCTTTAATGATCGCCAGCACCAGTGAACACATACTCACAGAGAAAGCGGTCATGCCGGACCAGTCCACTTTTTTCGGGCTTGCCGGGTCTCTGGATTCGGGGACGCTTATTATAGCGAGTATCACTGCCAGTATGCCTACCGGGATATTGATATAGAAAACCCAACTCCAATCCAGGTTCTCCACGATTACTCCGCCTAAAGTCGGGCCGACGGCCGCCGCGGTAATACCGATAGCTGCCCAGATACCCATAGCCGTGCCTCTCTTTTCTGCCGGGAAGCTGGCTGTCATGATGGCCAGGGTGACTGATATCATTATCACTCCACCTATACCCTGAAGGACCCGGAAGGCAATTAGCCAGTTCACGTCCCAGGCAATGGCGCATAGCAAGGAACTAATGGTGAAAATAATCAGGCCGACGTTATATAATTTCTTTCTACCGAACTGGTCGGCCAAGCGGCCTACCGTCAGCGCCAGTACTGCCAGGACCAGCAAATAGGCATCAAGTACCCAGGAAATACTACCGACGCCTACATTGAAATCTTTCATCATCGCCGGGATGCTTATATTCACTACGGTACTGTCCAGCATTGCCATGAACAAGCCCAGGCCAAGAGCCGATATCGTTAATATCAGCTTTCCCTTCTTCATTTTGTTGGGCCTCCTTAATGTTTAGTAATCTTTAGTTGATTGAACGCTCAACCAACTAATAGGATAAAAAATATATTTCCTCTACTTATTTCTGATTCCTTCCAGCATATTGCTGAAAACTGTATCAATGTATTCCGCCCGCGTGACTGAACTCGTTTTAAAAGCATCCCGGGTAAATTCGAATACCACCATGTTCGCCAGCATACTCCGGGCAGTTATCTCCGAATTATGAGGTTTAAACTCACCTTTCTGGATGCGCCTGTCAATATAACCTTTCATTAGTGATACCCCTTCCCGGCATATATCCGACCAGGCCTTGCTGATATCTGGATCGAAAGCCACATCCCGGATCAGGATCTTTACCAGCGACTTTTTAGCCTCCATCGTATTCAGAAACCGGTTGGCGATTTCCTTCAAGACGATTTCGGTAGGTAGTTGCTCCTGGTCCGGTAATATTCTTCTCAATTCCGGTAAAAAGCTGTGATGATCTATCGTCGCCTTCAGTAATTCCTCTTTACCGGTGAAATAGTGGTACATCAAGCCCTGGGACATCCCGGCCGCAGCGGCAATATCCTTGATCGAGGTACCCCGGTAGCTCTTTTCGGCGAAGACCTCTAAAGCAGCATCAAGTATCTGGAGCCGCCTTTCTTCGGCCTGTATCTTCCTGGTATTTTGCTTATCGCTCATATTTGTCATTGAATAAACGTTCAACCAAAATATTAACACCGGATAAACAGGATGTCAATATTTATCGGATGACCCCGGGAAATATTAGTACATTATTAGGCGTTATATGCGAGCCGCTCATGGTGAGTTCGTCGAACCATCGACTCGCCCTTCGACAGGCTTATGATGAGTAGTGTTGTTTGTGACACTGATTTATGCGATCAAGTACTAATCATCGAGACTATCAGGAATATAATGCCAGTGTCTTCAGTGAAAATATAATAAAAACAGTGGGGGCAGACAGCCCGTCCTTGACCACTGTATGCTCTCCCTGTACAATCCATTACAAAAATCCCCCCTTTTCCCCCAAGGAGATGTTATGCAGCAGGATTCCTTTGATTTTCTAAAACGGTTGGTCGATACTCCGGGCCCGTCCGGTTACGAACAACGTGTCCAGCGTGTCTTTCGTGACCGCGTCGTTGCTTTTACCTCCGATGTGCGCACCGACGTTCTTGGCAATGTTTACGCCGCCTTGAATCCTCAGGGCTCGCCCCGCATCATGCTGGCCGGGCACGCCGACGAGATCGGCTTCCAGGTCCGCTATATCAGTGATGAAGGCATGTTGTACTTCGGCTCTATCGGCGGCCATGATGTTATCGTCACTGTTGGCCAGCGGGTCACCGTCCACACCGCCTCCGGACCCCTCCCCGGTGTCCTTGGGCGCAAGGCCATCCATCTCCTCGATGCCGATGAACGGACCAAGGTGCCGAAACTCGACGATTTATGGATCGATATCGGGGCTAAAGATAAGGCGGACGCCGCCTCTGTCGTCGCTGTCGGCGACTGTGTTACCTACAGCCATGAACTGCAGCGCTTGCGCGGTGACCTGTGTGTCGCCCGTAGCTTCGATGATAAGATGGGTGTTTTTATCGTCGCCGAAACCCTCCGCCTCCTCGCCGCTTCCTCCCTTAAGGCCACTGTCATCGGCGTTTCCACGGTCCAGGAAGAGGTGGGTATACGTGGTGCCCAAACCGGTGCTTTCAATATCGACCCCCAGGTCGGTATCGCCACCGATGTCGGCCATGCTTCCGACTATCCGACCGGCGATAAAAAGAAAGCCGGCGATGTCAAACTGGGAGCCGGCCCTGGCATTACCCGCGGCGCCAATATCAACCCCGTCGTTTTCGGCCTCCTGGTAGATACTGCTAAAGACCTTAAAATACCTTACTATATCGAAGCCGCCCCCGGCGGTACCGGCACTGATGCCAATGTGATGCAGCTCAACCGAGCCGGCGTCGCTACCGGGCTTATCTCGGTGCCCTTGCG
>CAZSHH010000134.1:0-5902 GCA_964606525.1 uncultured Dehalococcoidales bacterium | reverse complement strand
ATGACACCGGCGTCTTGCGCATCCTGCCCGAAGGGGCGAAGATCGAGGATCAAGAAGTCTTTGAGAAGACGGTCAACCCCGGCGACCCTCTTTATTTCAATAAATGTCCTGCCCGTGAAATTGCTCATACCACCCACCGCCGCCGCTTTCGCGAGACCGCCATCCCCCTCCATGCCCGGCTTTATATCGTCGGCCGTGCCCGTGAACGGGAGGATATCGTCGCAGCCGAAATCGCTCAAGATAAATCCGCTCCGCTCTTCCTTATCTCCACTCGTACTGAAAAGCAAGTTTCCAAAGGGTATGGTGCTCGGATTTGGCTCTGGGCCGTCCTCGGCTTTCTGGTCTCCCTCGGTATCGCCGTTGCCTGGCAGTTGATGCGTATTGGCGCAACCGGTTTTACCTTGCCTCCATACCTCATCGCTGCCTTCGGCTACCTCTTCGTTTACCTGCTCGGTTGGATTTGGACCATCTATAACAGCTTTATTAATTTACATAACAGGGTAAAACGAGGCTGGTCCCAGGTGGATGTCCAGTTGAAACGCCGCAACGACCTCATCCCCAACCTTGTCCAGGCCGTCGAAAGCTACCGGGATCATGAGCAGGCGACCCAGTTAATGATATCCCAGATGCGTACCCAGTTGTCAGCCACCGCCCCCGGCCTCTCCGGCCCCGATTTCTCCGGTCTGGCTTCCACCCTCAAGGTTGCCATGGAAGCCTATCCCCATCTCAGGGCCGACAGCCAGTTCCTCAAGCTCCAGAAGAGCCTGATCGAAACCGAACAGCGCATCGCTCTTGCCCGTGATTATTATAATGATATCGCCACTTTCTATAATTCCCGGCTGGAAATGGTCCCTGACCGTTTTATCGGTACTCTCGCACGCCTCAAACCGCGTACCCTGATGTCCGCCGCCGACTTTGAACGCGCCCCTATCCCGGTCAATCTCAATTCCTGAATCCTCATCGATCTCTCAATATGATGC
Source organism: uncultured Dehalococcoidales bacterium (assembly GCA_964606525.1). Lineage (GTDB taxonomy): Bacteria > Chloroflexota > Dehalococcoidia > Dehalococcoidales > UBA2162 > JBBITI01. The sequence goes on along the minus strand of CAZSHH010000134.1, from coordinate 4,922 downwards.
CTTCCGCTCATCCTGCCTGTCCCTCATTCTTCTTTCTTAATCATAAATCAACTTTCAAGGAACTAATGAACTTTTCCTTTTATCCCCAACTATATATTAGTAGGAGCGCTCCTGGAATTATTGAAAGGAGGCAGACAATGAGAGCATATGTTATCCGGCGTCTATCGCTGATGGTGCCGACTCTGCTAGCCGTTACCATCGCCGTATTCCTCACAGTCAGATTCATCCCGGGTTCTGTTGTCGATATTATGGCTGCTGAAATGCTGGCCGATGGTGGTGGTGGGGCAGACCATACCCAGATTGTTGTCAATCTACGCCATCAACTCGGCCTCGATGTCCCTATCCACATCCAGTACCTGCGCTGGCTTGGTGTCTTGCCGCAGGAGGACGGCGGTTTCCACGGTATCTTCCAGGGCGATCTCGGTTCTTCCCTGTGGGGCTAGTGTTTCTTCCCCATCACCTGATTCTGGCAATGGTCTGGTGAATTGAGAATGTTATATATCATGTGCTGGTTGGCATACAAAAGCTGAGAATGTCATCCCGAACAAAGGTCGACTCACCATCGAAGGGATCTGTCCCTCATACCCTGTGAGGGAATCGTATCGGGATATCCCAGCCTGCCAAGTCCGCTCATACTGAGCTCGTCGAACGTATGAGCGGACTTTTAACGTTACCCCAATACTCAATCATAAATCATCAATCCTAAATCTGGTATCACACATCCGCCACTCCCCCATCCTCATAAAATACCCCGTCATAGGACTTCTGCCGGTAGGAGAATTTCTGCATTACTTTCTCATCCAGGTCGATGCCCAGCCCCGGGGACTCCGTCAGCAGGAAATATCCGTCTTTCTGCTTCAACGGTGTTTTGACGATTTTCATCGTTTCCGCTGCTGGCAGCGCATATTCCAGGATATCGAAGTTCGGTATTGCCGCCGCCAGTTGGATGCTGGCTGCCGTCGCTACCGGTCCGTTCGGATTGTGCGGCGCTACCCTGATATAGTAGGTCTCCGCCGCTGCCGCGATTCTCCTTAATTCGGATATCCCGCCGCAGTGGCACACGTCCGGCTGGATGATATCGACCATCTGCCTCTCGATCAGGTTCCTGTATTCCCAGCGGCTGAACAGCCGTTCCCCTGTCGCCAGGTCCGTCCCCGATACCTGCCGCCGGACTTCTACCAGTGCTTCCAGGTTGTCCGGCGGCACCGGCTCTTCGAAGAAATAGATGTTGTATTCCTCGACTGCCCGGATTTGTTTCACCGCCAGCGACGGCCATGCCCGGCCGTGGTTGTCGATCATGATGTCGACCTTCGGCCCCACCACTTTCCGTAGTTCCTTAATGCGCTGTTTGAGGTTTTTTGTTACTTCGGCTGTGTCCATGGCGCCCCGGGAGAACATGCCCCCCGCCTTTACCCCCGTGTAGCCGGCGGCCAGGATCTTTTCCACCTGGTCCAACCCGAATACATGGGTATAGGCTCTTGCTTTATCCCGCACCGGCCCTCCCAGCAGTTTATATACTGGTACCTTATACACTTTCCCCGTGATGTCCCACAAAGCCTGGTCGATGGCACTCAACGCTGAATTCAATACTATTCCGCCCCGCCAGAAGCCGTGGCGGTACATCACCTGCCAGTGCCGCTCTATCTTCGTCGGGTCTTCCCCTATAATCCGCGGACTCAGGTCGTTGATCGCGGCCGCTACTGCCTGCTCCTGTCCCTCCACACTGCCTTCTCCCCAGCCGTATATCCCCTCATCGGTCTCGATCTTGGCGAATACCCAGCTTTGCCTCGCTGCCCCCACCAGGAACGTCTTTACTTCCGTTATCTTCATCATTCACCCTCCCTTTTGTCACATATTCCGATGTTCACATTTTTGTCTGTATAATCTTAAATCCATAACGGATATTTGACAAAAATCATCGATCGTGAATATATAGTCATATCGAAACCATTCTTTTACGTCTGCTTCCCGGATATTATCATGGGAGGTGTGTAACAGTTCGATGGTTTACCCCGGTCCTGATTATAACCGGGTACTTGTCGAAAAATACCTGGACCAAAAACTGTCACCCGACGGCGATCCCGAAAAACCGCCCCGCCGTGCCCCCCATAATTGGTGGATTCGCATCGGCCTCCTTGCCGGTGTGGTCGTCGGAGCTGTAGTTGGTGCTATTATCGGCAATGGTTTTTATTATGTTTCCAGCGGCTCTGAAATGTTGGTTGGCTTGGTGGTTGGCCTTGTCCTGGGCGGTATTCTCGGTACCGTCTGCGGCCTGATCGGCGAATATTTCTTTAATATCTTTTCGAAAAATCATACTCCCCGCCGCCCCTCTTCATAATTAGGAAAAAGTAACGGGGGGCATTCCCTCGAACGCCCCCCGTTACTTATTAGTTATTTTCCCCCCCATTCATAAATCATATCTCTTAAATCTAAATTCATTACTTATACACTCCGTATTCCTTCGCCGCCTCCATCATCGCCTTCAGGTTCTCCATCTTGCCGTTGTCGATGCTCGCTCCTCCCGCCAGGATATAGCCGCCGCCCGGGGCACAGTCGGCGATTAGCTTCCGGCAGTATTCTTTTACTTCCTCCGTGGTTCCCTTCATCACCACTGAGGTGGGTACGTTCCCCGCGATGCAGCAGACATTGCCCAGGATTTCCTTTGCCTTCTTCATGTCCGTCTGGTCGAAGTACCACACCACCGCACTCTTCGGGGTATCGGCGATTTGCTTCAGCCGGTTCGTATATCGTCCTTCGGCGAAGGGCATCGGTACCAGCCCTTCCTCCACCATCGCCATGAACAACCGCCTCAGGTACGGCCAGTAGAATTCGGCGAATTGGGCGTCAGACATAAATACGTCGTCCCCCTTGTGCAGCGGCATCATGCAGATCGGGCAGGCGGTCATGGGGAAATTCCTGATCGAGGTCTCGATTCCCAGCTTCAGGTAATACTCCATCGCTTCGTGCAGCTTTTTCGGCTGGCGGAACATGTCCATCGTGATGCCGTGCGTTCCTCTTAAGGTATCTGCAAAATGGTCGAACGGGGCTCCGACCATCGGCCCGCCACCGTAAGTGGAAGGATAACCGCGTGCCCGTATATAGTCATTGATTTCCAGGCTGGCATCCCGCCACCGGTTGTGTTCATCCGCCAGGTCCATCAGTTTCTGGAAAACCTCGCGTATCTCCGGATCCGCCAGTATCGCTACCAGCGCTGTCCCACTCCAGGCACGGGTCGACGGCAGCCAGCTGAAGCATTCGAACAGCGGCGAGGTGCGTGGTAGCATCGTCCGGATATTATAGTCGGAAGGGTCCATCATATAGCGGTCGTACTCGTCGGCTTTCATGTATTCCCCTTCCACGAACTGGTTCGTCGAGGCGTCTTCTGCCAGTCCCAGCCCTGGCAGCTTCTGCAGCTTGGATTGGATCACCTCGGCGATTTTGCCCGAAGGCACCAGCCCTGGCCCGGAAAAGGTGTCCATGTCCCCGAAGGCCTCCATGTACTTTTTCCAGATTTCGTGCCCTTTCTTGTAGTCATACATCAGGGTACGGAAATTGGCTCCGCCCCAGTACGCCGGGTAATTCCCCGTCGGCAGCATCACCGGGACCCGGTCCGGTTCTTCCATCTTGATCGCCTTGATGAACCTGGTGACCCTGGCTTTGTATAAAGCTTCCGCTTCTTTACTCACGAACTTGATGTTCTTCGCTTCGAGCCAGTGCTTGAAACGTATCTCCCGTTTTTCCTGCCAGGTCAATTGGTCCCAGTTCGGTATTCCTCTCATCCGCTGTTTCTCCTTATTAAAAAATCCGGCTTTATTCTTTTAGGGTGGTTGCTTCATTGGGTAAGTCGAGTACGAGTCTTGATAGATACGGCGATTATAAAGCTATCAATGACCTCGTGCAAGGACTGGAGCAGACTATTACGCATTGATCAGACGCCTGTCAAATGTATCAGCGGAAATATGTTGTCTAAGGTAAACTCGTTTGATGCTTTGTTTCCGGGTGATTGGCATTTGTGTGATACTTGTTAATCGTGATTTGGTTATTGTTAGGATTTTAATATTAGAAATTGGTATTTCTTCTTTTAAACCTTCTTGTACTTCCATTTACCCATGCTGAAATATATGGTGTACAGGGCGGCGGCCACCACCGTCCCCGCTACGATGCCCCACCGCACCCCGTACACCCCCAGCCCCGGGATCCGTGACAGGAAATAAGCCATTGGTATTTGCATCAGCCACATGTTCACGATCATGATTATCATCGGTACCATCGTGTCTCCTGCCCCGTTGACACATTGCTGGAATACATTGGTTAACCCCATTACTACCCAGTTGGCGCAGGCGATCCTTAGAAATAAGCTGGCGATTACTACCAGTTCCGGGTCGTTATCGAATATCCTCACGATATATTCTGCCCATATCAGGACGGCGGCAGAGACTATTACGAATACTCCTGACAGGAAGCCCCCTGCTATCCATCCGGTCTTTTCCGCCCTTCCCGGCTGCCGGGCTCCCAGGTTCTGTCCGGCTAATACCCCCGCCGCCTGCCCAATACCCATCGCCGGCATTTGCAGGAACATCTCCACCCGCTGGTTTAACGTGTGTGCGGCCACTGCCAGCGTCCCGAACGGCGATATGATCCATACCAGTACCAGGTTACCCAGTGTCCTTTGCATTGCAGTCACTGAAGCCGGGATGCCTACTTTCAGCAGCCGCCAGATGACGCTGAAATCGATGCGGAAATGGCGGAAACTCAGGTGCAGCCGGGTATGCCCGCTGAGCAGGAATATCAACCCCAGGCTGGCTCCCAACCCCTGTGAAAAGACCGCTGTTGTCGCTGCTCCATTCACCCCCATTTCCGGGAAGATCCACAGTCCGAAGACCAGCAGGGGACAAACTGCAATGTGCACCAACCTGAAGAAA
>CAZSHH010000133.1:1659-6039 GCA_964606525.1 uncultured Dehalococcoidales bacterium | reverse complement strand
AGGCATAATCCGAACTTCGGATTTTGGTGTCCCACCGTCTCCGCCTCGTGGTTGTGGTGGCACCAGTTCCCCGATTCGCCGGGCGGAGAGTAACCGGGTAGGCTATCGTAATCGCGGCAGAACGTTTAAGCCGATACCATAGCGCTCAGGTGATTTTCCTGCCTGTGAAATGACGATAAGGGGCTTAACTACTCTCAGTTATGTTATAATTATGCCTACAGGGCAAAGGTTTTTACTAGTTTCATATATGGGAAAAGCCCGGTTGTCGAGCCGGGCCTTTCTATTTTCTAGCCTCAAATGCCACCAGACGCACAAAAAGGCACTTAAGCGAAGAGTTATTATCTTGGACGGCTAGTTTATCGTTCAGGACGTGTTCACTTGCCTGTAATATGGACTAACCGCGCGCAATCGGCTGAAAATGAAGGTTGATTATGCTAACATTATTCAAGGTGACGGTGTTTTCTTCATCGTTTCCTCCCCTTTGCCGGTCGGTGTTAGCTGCACTGGCCGGCTATTTTTATTTATTTCACCCCTAGTCGGGGGCAAAATCCAGGACATATTACCGCTATACATAACGGCTATGGGAAAGAGACAATAGAGAGACGAATGGTTAGCTTTGAATGAATGGAGATACCGTGCTACAAATTCTGCTACAAATCCGCTTAAGGGTGATTTTGGGTTAGCCTTGAAAGTTTGGATAACCAGTATTATTGAGTTAGCTTCAGTTATCCACTTTTTACGCTTTAGAAAATACTTCCTAAACCGTGTGTCGGCAGTTCGACTCTGCCCAGGGGTACCATATCAACCCGACCTGGCCCGCTTATTTACCCGCCCGGTTATTGTTGTTTTTGGGCGGGAGGATGTTTTGCAGGTCGCATTCGGCGGGGAGGACCTGGATGCCGAAGGCCCGCGCCCGGCGTAGAAAGTCATTAACCGCTTCCCCTTCCCAGGGTAGATAGTGAATCGAACTGGGGCTGCGGAAGGCGTATAACAAGAGGTCGATAATTTCTTTAGAAGGGTTGCCGAGTTTAATCACCGAGTCCTTGCGGATGGGGAAAACCTGCCCTGTGATCAAAGTAGGCACGTTGGGATAATACACATTAACCAGGGAAAAGGCAGCGTCAGAGTCCTCTACTTTCACCTGTTCTTCAGAGAGGATCCAGCCGTATGACAAACAGGTTGGCGACATCATGAACAAACAGGGTGCCAGATGAGCCAGGCGGTCGATGGTCATCACTTCGCCCCCCCCAAAAAACAGCCCTATGATGGGCACTTTAGATAGACGTTTACGGACGTTGGTTATTTTCAGGATGATCCCGGAAAGATAGATGATAAGCAGTCCGATGGCGAAACCGTAGCCCGGGTGGTAATACTCAGTGGGAAAAAAGAGGTGGAAGATGCGGCCGCCCAGGTCTTCGCCGTAATTGAACACAAAAATCAAGATAAAAGCGATGATAGCGATAGGCAGCCAGAAGATAAACCCGTATAATAGAAAACCAAACTGGCTTCGGATAAATCTTTTCATATGTCCCGACCTTATCAAGTTATCAGTGGTTGATATATTACTTTATTATAACGTCTCACGGGTAATATTAGCCAAATAGCAGCGGGACGGTTATGATTAGTCACTGATTACGTACAAAAAGCGGTATTGACAGCAATGTGGAAAAAGGAATTCACCCTGGGACGGGAACAGCTGCGGGCTTACCTGGCAAGGAGACAAGAGAACGGGAAGCTTAATTCCGGCAATACGATATATATACCGCCCGGTTTAACTGATCTCCAGGCCAGGGACGAATTAACGCCTTTTCTCCCCGATTCAAAACAGGAAGAGGTTACCGCAGCGGTACAGCGCTCATCAACCGGAGCCTGCATCATTATAGCAGAGAGGATCACGGCGATCCTGCCGCCGTTTCCGGTAGAACAGCCGCTCATTTTCCAGGGCATCGACCTCTCCCTGCTGGAAAATATGATAAGCCGGGATTACCTGACCGGGATCGTCCTGGTGCGGCTGGGGGCATATGCAGTGGGGGTCTGCCGCGGGGAAAACCTGGTCAGCAGCAAGGTGGGCACCGGGCTGGTGCACAGCCGGCACCGGCAGGGCGGTTCCTCAGCGAACCGCTTCCGGCGGCACCGGGAAAAGCAGATCGAGACCTTCCTCACCCGGGCCTGCGGGCATATCAGGGAACACCTGAGCCCATATGCGGATATCTTCGACTACGTGATATTCGGAGGTGCCCGCACGACGATCGAACTGCTGGAAAAAGAGTGCCCGATACTAACGAAGCTGAGGGGACGGCGGCTGGCGCCGCTGCTGGAGATTCCCGAACCGCGCCAATACGTACTGGAAGAGGCGGTTAAAAAAATGTGGTCCAGCCGGGTGGTGGAATTCGGGGAAGAGGGGCTGCAGAGTATATAAGAAAATCCTAAATCCAAAACACTAAACACTAAACAAATCCAAAATACAAAACTCAAAATCTAAAAAAATCCTAATATCTAATTTCCAAATCCTAAGTAAACTCAAATATCAAAATTCAATATCCAAAATAAACTAAAATAAAACATCAAAGTTATTTAGTTATTAGACCCCCTCACTTTCATCTCTCCCGCGGTGGGGAGAGAGAATAACCAGGGACTCGATTAGTAAAAAACCAACGATATTTAGTAGAAGAAATGTTCTGAATATCATAATTAATATAGCACGGTAATCCTGGTTGTCAAGGAGGCAGAAGGTAATGATAAGAAGGTAACCGGATGAAATTAGAATAATGATTTATGATTGATGATTTAGGAATGGGGAGAAATAATAGTTAAGGGGAAAGCACTGCGATGCCGAAGCGGCGCAGGACGAGGGTGAGGGCGGTGAGGGGGAGGCCGATGACGTTAGAGTAGTCGCCTTCGATCTTTTCCACGAGCAGACCGCCCCGGCCCTGGATGGCGTAAGCACCGGCTTTATCCAGGGGTTCGCCAGATTTGACATAAGCTTCAATCTCGGATAAAGACAGATCCCGGAAATATACTTTAGTGGCCACGGCCTGGCAGTAATTACGGCCAGAGGCGTTATCGAGGACGGCGAAGCCGGTGATCACGGTATGGCACTTGCCGCTCATGGCCTGCAGCATGCGAACGGCGTCGGCGGCATCACGGGGCTTGCCGAGGATTTGACCATCCAGGAGGCCGAAAGTATCGGCGGCAACAATAATTGCGTTCGGGTGATCAGGGGCGGCCGCGCGGGCTTTAACCAGGGCGAGGCGGCAGGCATCCCCGGCGGGGTCCTGGGGAGAAGGCTCAGCTTCTGCCCCGTTCACCGGATCGACTTCAAAGTCCAGGCCAAGCTGGGCGAGGAGGTGGCGGCGGCGGGGGGAGGAAGAAGCAAGAACAAGCTTAGTTAACATAATAAAAATCCTAAATCCAAAACACTAAATACCAAGTAAACTCAAAACACCAAACTCTAAACACTAAATAAACTCAAAATCCAAAACACTAAACAAGCTTAAAACACAAAATAGCAATTTTAGATATGTTATCAAATTAACCGATCATCGTCATTCCCGTGGAAACGGGAATCCAGACAATTCGTAATTATGGGGCAGACACTAATTTCTTATATCTAAACAAACTCGAAATACAAAATTCTAAACACTAAATAAACTCAAAATTCCAATATTCAAGTCCAAAGTAAGCACCCAGTTACAAACCTAGAATAGATATTACAGGTTATAAAAAACTGGTAGGGGCGGGTTTTCGCAACCCGCCCGCCCCGTTATAAAATGGTGAATAAACGACGGTGAAAAACAACCCCTCACTGTGTCTCTCCCCCTAAATAAGGGGCGAGAAGAACAAAGCTACCCGGAAAAATCCAGGTTAAACCAGGACGACTGGATTCTGAAACAAGTTCATTACGAAACTCAAAATACAAAACTCTAAATCCTGAGTAAATCCTAATTTCTAATTTCTAAATCCTAAGAAAGATTAAAGGTCAAATTTCAAAACTAAAAATAAGCAAGGTCAAATATCAAAATCCAAAGTAAGCACCAAGTTACAAACTTAAAGTTTTGTATGATTTCTCCTTTTTAGATTTTTATCATTTTTACTTTGGGTTTCCATAGAGTTTAGGGTTTTATTCTTTGGATTTCGTCATATCCTACCCTAGATATTAGAGTATTGTTCTTAGAATTTTGTAGTTTATAGCCTGAAAGTAATATACACATACAAATTCAGGCGTGCTATAATGCCCAAGAAATCATACTCAACTATAGAAGAGTATGCTCAAGTATAATCGAAAAGTACAAGAGACAGATAAAGATACGTGCCTGATGAGACGGGTAAAACGAAGAATAGAGACTCATAGATAGGACGACGGTAGTACTTTAGTAATAA
>CAZSHH010000133.1:0-1649 GCA_964606525.1 uncultured Dehalococcoidales bacterium | reverse complement strand
AAATATGATGAAGCTGAAAGCACTGGTGTTGGCCGGGGGTAAGGGAACCCGCCTGAAGCCGATTACCACCACCCTGGCCAAACAATTGGTTCCGGTCGCAAACAAACCGATATTGTTTTATGTCCTGGACCAAATCCGTGGTGCCGGTATCACGGATATCGGCATTATCATTGCTCCGGAGACGGGACAACTGATACAACAGGCAGTGGGCGATGGTGCGCGGTGGGGAGCGAAAATAACCTATATTACGCAAACCGAACCGAAAGGCCTTGCCCATGCCGTGAAAACGGCGCAGGATTACCTGGGGGATTCGCCGTTCCTGATGTTCCTGGGGGACAACCTGGTACAAAAAGGGATCACCAGGTTCGTGGAAGAATTCAAGCGAAATGCGCAATCGATCGACTCCATGATATTACTGAAAGAGGTCAAGGAAACTCACCTCTTCGGCATCGCTGAATTAAATGATAAAGGTGAAGTCTTCCATATCGAGGAAAAACCGAAAATCGCAAAAAGTAATTTAGCTGTTATCGGTGTATACGTCTTTTCCCCGGTTATTCATGAAGCTATTAGCCAGATCAAACCTTCATGGCGGGGCGAACTGGAGATAACCGATGCTATTCAAAAAGTAATTGATATGGGGAAAAAGATCAAGAGCCATATCCTGGAAGGCTGGTGGCTCGATACCGGAAAGAAAGACGACCTGCTGGAAGCCAACCGAGTAGTCCTGGACGAATTTCTCACCCGTGATCTGAAGTGCGAAATCAAGGAGACAACACGTATCATGGGCAGAGTAGAGATTGGTAAAGGAACTACAGTTGACAACAGTACGATCCGTGGCCCAGTGTCCATTGCGGAAAATTGCCAACTTAAAAATTGTTTCGTAGGACCATATACCAGTATCGGACCAGGCACGATTATCGAAGAATGTGAAATAGATCATTCCGTGATACTGGAAAATTGCAGGATACAGAATGTAGACCGGGTGATCGACAGCGTCATCGGGCGGAATACGGAAGTGACAGCACATAAGGACCGTATCAAAGCCGTACGGCTGTTCCTGGGTGATGATGCGAAGGTGGAGCTATAAGATGGCGATAAAGGAATATCCCCTGGCGGGAGTAAAGACATACGATCTGAACCTGATCCCGGATGAACGCGGTTTCTTTTGTGAAGCCATGCGGCAGGACTGGCCGGATATCATCGGCGAACCGGTAGTCCAGGCTAACATGAGTTTCACTTACCCGGATATCGTGCGTGCCTGGCACTGTCATTTGAGAGGACAGGTAGATACCTTTTTAGTTCTAGATGGTGTACTAAAAATTTGTGCTTATGATGACAATTCAAAAAAGTTGGTGGAGATAATCGGCAACTCGCGAAAACCTATGCTGGTTACGATACCCGGCCAATACTGGCACGGATTCAAGTCAGTAGCCGCAGGCAGCAGCGGCGGAGCCCTGTTAATGTATTTTGTTAATAGGCTATATGATGCGAAAAATCCAGATGAGGAACGCAGAGCCTGGAATGACCGTTCGATCGTACCTGTGGAAATAAACGGCATTAAAAAAGACCCCCGAGTTGGGCAGACGTGGGACTGGTTTTATCCGGTACATAAATGATGAAACTCTAAATACCAATTTCTAATATCTACA
>CAZSHH010000132.1:471-6074 GCA_964606525.1 uncultured Dehalococcoidales bacterium | reverse complement strand
ATATGCCCGTGCTTTCCGGTAATGCCGTCCCGAGTCGAAACGGCAATCGTATGTTTACCGTCCAGCCCAGTAACCGTGAGAGCGGTGATGTATTCCGTATCTGCCTCAACCGGCAGGGGCGGCAGGGGATGGAACGTAGTGCCGGCATCTGCAGAGTAGTGCACCGCCAGGGCTGTAGCACAAAAAACCAGCCGGGCATCGTCTAGTGCAATTTCAATATCCGTCACTACCTCGTCAAACCTGCCCAACCTTTCCCAGGAAGTCCCGTTATCCGTGCTTTTAAACAGCCGGGTACCCTCAACCGGAGGATCCACGGCGGCATACAGCGTGCCGTCGATAGCTGCGGTCAAATGATGCAGGTCGGTGCCGGGCGCCAGCACCCAGCCTCCCGCATCACCGGCACCGGGCAGGGGGACTTCCGTCCATTTTACGGGAGGGACTTCAGCAGATACGGGTATCGCTGGCCATAAAATAGTCGCCAGCAGTAATAATATATTACCATAAGTCCATATATTCAGTATTTTATTACCGGACATATGGCATAAATAATATACATAAAATAGACAAAAGGCAAATAATAACAGCAGATATAAAACCGGTCAGGAATTCACAGAGCTGCCACAGTTATAGTGTCGCGGTTGTTTATTCCGGGACGGGAGAGTTGTCCGGGGAGGCATCGGGTTGTTCCTGGATAAAAGGTTCGAGGATTTCCCGGGCACGCTCAGATTGTTCCTCCAGGACATAAATATCACAGGCGGCGATCAGTGAGGGTATATACATCGCTGCTTTCAGGTCCTGGGGTTTGATTAGAGAATGAATGCCTTCGTTATCCAGGATGCCCTGCCACATGACCGCTACCGGCTCGTTGGGGGCTTTGGCTACCAGGGCCAGGGGCTCGTTATGTCCCATTTCTTTCACATCCCCGACAATACGAGTTTCCGTTAACTCAATAACAATTTTAACATAAACGAAGCTAATCAGTCCCCGTATAGTCCGTGCCGTGCCGGGAACCGGCCAACCAGAAGATCACCAGGCTTAAAATGATAAGGGAAACCAGGCCGATCACGGGCAGGCCCCAGGGCAGGTTCCGGAACCAGCCGCTGAGGCCGCGGCGGGCCAGTTCCAGCACCAGGATGATAGCAGCACTGGCAACACCGCAGGCCAGGACTGCTCCCACGGCGGCCATAATTTGATGGCGGACATAATACCGTACCTGTTCCTCCTCCGTTTGCCCTGCTTGTAACACACGGACTTCGCCGCGCAGGGGCTGTAGATAACTGAGGATGAGGCCGCCGCAGATAACCAGCAGGCCGATGGCTGCAGCCAGCGGCAAACTAAAATCAGGGCAGAAATGCAGCCGTTCCGGGGAAAACAGCCACCATTTAACGTTATTCAGCTTCATGAAAGCGGGCAAACATATCAGCCCCGCGGCGATGCTGAAAACAAAACCCAGGTTCTTCAGTATTATAACGGTCACGATTCCGATTATCAGTAATCCGAGGAACGGGATAAAGAACAGTTCATCCAGCAGGGCATAACCCGCTGCCAGGCTCATCAGCAGGATAATTATGGCTTCAAGGGTCAATATATTACGGTTGTTTTGGTTCATTTCACCCACACCTGCCGGGAAAATATCCGGGAGAAAGATTCGTGGTCGGGGTGCCACTCGATGACATTAGCCCCGGCGCCGCGCAGGCGGCGCACCAGGGGCCGGTTTTGCAGCCGCAGCAGCGGCAGGAGTTCTTTTTCATACTGGTTTTCCTGCGGCACCAGGCCGTAGGCATCGATGCCAATGACCATGATGGACGGCCGGCGGCGCCGGCTGTAATACTGGCGGAGCTGGTGTACCGCTTTTTCCAGGGCCGGCCCGGAGCGGTTGTCGAGGGTGGATATTACGATACTCAGTGGATTGTACCCCAGTACATAGTCCCGGGTTAACTCGACGGCGGTAAGCAGGTCTTTGGGCCAGTAGCCCGGTTTGAGATCGATCAGCTGGCGCAGGACCTTGCGGAACTGGAGGCGGCCGGTATCCGGGTAAAAATAGCGCGGCGGATTGCCGCAGACATAGATGCCGGTGCGGTAGCCTTTTTCCAGGTAGTAAAAGAGTAGATTGCAGGCGGCTTCCAGGCCGCTCTCGATGCCGTTTTCGATAGTATTGCCGATCTCCACGGCCTGGCTGGCATGCAGATAGATCATCACCGATTTCCGGCCTTCCCGTTCGAACTCGTTGACCAGCGGCCAGAATGACTGCTCGGCACGCCGGGCCGTGGCCCGCCAGTTGATGTTCTTGATGGGGTCGCCGGTCACATATTTCCTGATCTCACGGAAATCCTGGCCCGGGATGCCGATCTTGGCGATGTCGGCCGAGGGAAAGGGACTGACCGACAGGCCGGGCAGGTTTTTCACCGTCTTGGGCAGATAAAAGCGCGGCCAGACTTCGACATCGATATGATTGCCGCCGCTCCCCTGCGCCGCGCGGTAACCCAGGGGATGCAGCGAGACCCAATTAAGCGGCGGCACGGTATAACGGCCGCGCTTGGCCAGCTTCAATTGGAAGTTGATCTCCAGCGTCGCCGGTTGGAACCACTGCCAGTGCAGGGCGAGGTTGCTGCCCGCCACCAGGTCGAATTCCGATGGCAGCGGCTGCCGGATTTTGACCAGGCCGGCCCCGGCGGAAGTCCGCACCGTCCGGGTCACCAGACTGACATCGCCGGCCCAGACCGGGGTGTTGATCTTGATGGCTTCGACGGAAACCACCCGCGGCGGCGAGAAAGCTAGCCCCACAATCAGCAGCAGTAAAGGCACCAGGCTCATCCCCACCAGTACCAGGTTGCCGAAGAAGATCCCCGGCACCAGGAGCAGGAGGAACAGGGTGATCAACTGCAGGGCCTTTTTATTTAACATAGGATAATCCCTCTACCGAGTCTTTCTCACAATCCTTGAAATGTCATCCCAAGGCGCAGGCCTTTTGCGCCGAGGGATCCGTTCTCAGGCCCAGGGAAACAGGTTTCGCCGACAGGGCTCAAAAAATCCCAGTCGGAAGTACTTTGTACTTCGAAATGACTAACAAACAAAGCTGCCAAACTCAATCTAGGCGACTCCTTTCCTGGCGAATTCCACGGGGGCGGGGATGGTGTCGACGATCTCCTGGACGATTTCCGCTTCTTTAGCTCCTTCGATGGCATCCTCGACCCGGAGGATGATGCGGTGCACCAGGACATCCGGAGCAAACATCTTGACATCGTCCGGGACCACGAAATCACGTCCGTTGATCACGGCCATTGCCCGGGATAGCTTCAATAAAGCCAGGCCGCCGCGGGGACTGGCGCCGACGGTGACCCGGGGATGTTCCCGGGTTGCCCGCACGATCTGGCTGATGTAATCGATGATGCCGGGGTCGATATAGATCTCACTCTCCACCATATCCTGCAAAGCCAGGAAAGTAGCTTTGTCGATCACCGGTTTGACATCGACGCTGGGGTCATCCTTGCGCCAGCCGATACGCCGTTTCAGGATGGTACTTTCACTCTCTACTGACTGCGGATAACCCATGGAAAGCTTGACGATGAAGCGGTCCAACTGGGCTTCCGGCAGGGGATATGTCCCTTCCTGTTCAATGGGGTTTTGCGTCGCCAGCACAAAGAATGGCCGGTCCAGGAAATGGTTTTCCCCGTCGATGGTGATGCACCGTTCTTCCATGGCTTCGAGCAGGGCGGCCTGGGTCTTGGGCGGGGTGCGGTTGATCTCATCCGCCAGCAGGACATTGGTGAAGATGGGACCCTTGACCAGTTCAAACACGGCGTCGGCGGGACGCCAGACCTTACCGCCGATGATGTCGGCAGGGAGGAGGTCGGGGGTGAACTGGACCCGCCCGTAACCGCAGCCGATGACCCGGGTGAAGACCTTGGCCAGCAGGGTCTTGCCCAGGCCGGGATAGTCTTCGAAGAGGACATGCCCGTTGGACAAGCCGGCGGCCAGCAGTTTCTTCAGCAGCGGCCCCCCACCCACATACACCCCGGCAATGCCGTCGATCACTTTCTGACAGATATCCTGAGCTTCATTAAGGCTGAGACCGTTCATACATCACTCCTTTAACGATAGATTCGGGGTATAAAAGGCGGCCCGGGATATAATGTCCTGCCACAGGCGCTCCCGTTCGTGGCGGCCGTTGGTGGGGCTTCCTGTAAAGGCCAGCAGGGGGGCGAGTACTGCTTCAATATCATCGGGGCGCGTCTCCCGCTCCGCGAAGAGCCGGGACAAGCGCACCAGCAGCCGGCTGTGGCTGCCGCCGGCGGTGAAATCCGCCGCCAGCCCTGAAATGGTTTTCGGCACCTCTACTTCCGCTTTGGCTTCCGGACCCTGGCCTGACGGTAAATGATACCGGGAAAGGCGGGACGGCTGCACGGCTGCCTGCATCCCGTTGATAGCTGTTTGCAGCAGCTTTTCACGCTCGTCCCGTCCCGGCCGCCGGGAATCGGATTTAGCCGGGATGCGGTACGAAATAAGGGGGGACATGACCTGCGCCGTCTTGTCCTCAGCGATGCCGTTTTGGGACAGCAGGGCTACCAGGCGATGGAGCAGCATCACGGAGTTCCCGTTTTCGATGAAATGCTGGCAAATATTCTTCAATTGAGTATAATCAGGGTCTGTTTTCGGTTCGATCAACTGGCGGTGCCGCTGCCAGCCGGCCGCCAGGGCAGGCGCGTCTGCCGTGAAGCGGCGGCTGATGCGCAAACGGGTGAAGCTGAGGATGATTACCCCGGCCAGGACAATGATGATCCATTCCAGCAGGACCGAGTAAGCATTGGTACCAATGAAATTAGGACGGATAAAGACGGCATAAACCACGGCCACGGTCACGATCAAGAGAAAGAGGGCACGGGTATTGGCCACCCAATGAAATAAACCGGAAAAAACCCCGCCCCATCCCCGGCGCTGCGCATAAATCACCAGGTAGGAAAGGGCTAAAGCGATTGTCGCGGCCAGGCAGGCAATACCGATTTGGGCAAATAAAGGCTTCGCAATGTTGAAGGCATATAAACCCCGCCACAAACCGAAACCAGCCAGCGCATAGCTGACCGCCAGCATGGCCGGCGACCATTTTTCTTCCTGGTCCGGTTTCAGGAAAAATCCGGGAATACGTCCTGCCGCCAGGGCAGCGGCGGCGAGGACTATATTGAGCGCAAGAGAGCGGTAGGCATTAAAAAATTCGAGATTGGTCTGCCGGTTGGAGATAGCGGAAAAGAACAGGTAGCCGCCAATACCGAGGGCCAGCAGGAAAATTACCAGGACGACCCGTCCCGCCGGACTCCTACTTTCGGACATCTGCCGCTATCTCCTGTAAAACGATATGCATCTGTTCGTAACCCGGGTGGGAGAAAAAACCTTCTTTGTAATCAATCTCATCTCGATATTCTATCCAAAGTATTTCTTAGCTGCTTAATTTCCTCTCACTAATAAAGGCTCCAGGAAAACAAAGGAGTCCCAGTACCTGGTGGCTTTTCCGTACAACTGGGCACACAATATATTTCCGTCGGCCCAGATTTCGGAGTCTTCCACTTCTTTCGTCCAGGGAGAATTCATACTATTGGTACCTGATGCCA
>CAZSHH010000132.1:0-461 GCA_964606525.1 uncultured Dehalococcoidales bacterium | reverse complement strand
TTCAGTACTTCGATGTCTTTTTCCGCCAGGTACGGCGAGTCATAAAGCAGTACCAGCGAGACAAACAATCCTTTATCATCGACGCTTAGTCCGGCGGCAAAAGCAGTATACGGACCCAGTAACGGGGCAGAGAGAGCCGCTTTCTCGAAAAAGGTGCTTTTATATGCCCACAAATCGGGTTTCAGGATTTTATCTACCGAAATCACGGCAGACATACTATCCATGGCCTCTAGCTTCTCAGCCAGTACCCGGTACTGCGGATCATCCGCCAGGCTGGGAGTTCTGCCCAGGCAGGTCTCGATCATCTCATCGACCCGCACCGGCTGCTGCGAACCGAAGATAAAGTCCGGCTGGACAGCAATGGTACGGCCTCTGCCGCTGTTATCAAAGACCGGCAGCATCAACATCCGGTCATAGTTAGCTGTTTCACTTTCCCAGGAATAGATATCGAAGCCGCCGCT
>CAZSHH010000131.1:0-6082 GCA_964606525.1 uncultured Dehalococcoidales bacterium | reverse complement strand
TGTCACCGGGCAGGATCTGCACGTCATGGGAGGCCTGGACCTCTTTACCTATTAGGGAACATAGCCGCATTTTTCCGTCGTCTTGTTAAAACACGGGATGCGAAAATGCCGGAGAGCTATAAAGACGGGAAGGTGCTTTCGTTGCCTGGGTGCGGTTACCAGACCCGGCCAATAAAATGATTATTTGGGTATTCCCTCCTTTCTTCAGGTTCGGGACTTAGCAGTCGCCGGCTTAGTCCCGAACCTATCTGGAAGGTGAATACACGACGAAGGCAATTAGTTTTTGTCATCTGGGTAATAAATACTTAACTTAAAGGAAGAGACGATGAAAGACGGATACATCTCGGAGCAGGCTCAGGATGTAAAGATACTTACCGAAGCTGAGGTTGTGGTCGTGGGCGGGGGGCCGGGAGGCCATTCGGCGGCCATTGCCGCCGCGAGAAACGGTGCAAAGACCGTGCTGGTTGAGCGGTATGGTCATCTTGGTGGCATGGCTACCGGCGGCATCGTCATCCAGATTCCTCACATGAGCGACGGCGGTAAGGAACAGCAGATCGTCGGTCTGACACAGGAATGGATCGATAGGCTTGACCCTATTGGAGGGGTCCTCGTTCCACGGCGCAGTGAGATTGGTTCAGCGGATGAAAAGTTGGTTTCCTACTGGCGGCGGTTCATGGGTAATGTAAACAAGGGAAGGATCGAATATACCGCTTGGGTCGACCCGGAGTTACTTAAATGCGTCCTGAACGACATGGTTGAGGAAGCCGGTATCAAGCTTCTGCTGCACTCCTGGGGTGTTAGGTCAATCGTCGAAGATAATACGGTAAAAGGGATAATTTTCGAAAGTAAGTCCGGCAGGCAGGCCGTAATGGGCAAGGTGATTATCGACGGTACCGGCGATGGTGATCTTCTTCCCTCTGCCGGGGCGGCATGGGAAGGAGGTTTTGACCCCAAGTCGAGAAGTTCCATGCTGGCGCTGGTATTCCGGATAGGCAATTGCGACTATCAGAAATACTGTGATTTCCGGGAGGCGAATCCCGACAAAGCCCAGGCGCTGTCGAAAGAGATGACGGATTTAGTCGGGACGCGGCTCGCTCCGCTTCCTTCGCCGCGTAACGATGTGATGTGGGTGAACAACTGGATTCCGAATCTCGACAACCTGAACGTCGAACACCTGACCGAACTGGAAGTAAGTATGCGTAGAATGATGCGTCAGGGTCACGCCTTTATGAAGAAGAACATACCGGGATTCGAGAACAGTTTTATCCTCGATACTGCTTCTCAGACAGGCACACGCGGCGGACGGCGTGTTATAGGAGAGGTAAGAATTACTCAAGACGATCTGAGAAACGCCACGATGTACGATGATACTATCGCCGTGTTCCCGCGCATGGGACCGCCTGGTGAACCAGGTGGCAAATATACCTATATACCCTACCGGAGCCTGGTACCGGTGAAGACGGAGGGACTGTTGGTGGCCGGGCGGAGTTTCTCTTCCGACGGTGCGGCCAACAATATGGCGAACTTGATTCCCCACTGCATCGCTATGGGGCAGGCAGCCGGTACCGCCGCAGCAATCTCGGTAAAGGAATGCATCCAACCGAGACAGGTGAATTACCGTAAACTGCAAAAAATCCTTATGCAGCAGGATGTACCGCTGCCGGGCGTAACAGCGGCTGAAGCAAAGGTTTAGCGGTCCTCTCATAAGGGCGCCGTTTATACTTCCCCGCAGTGTAAGTATTATGAAAAATAATGTTTTGAAACATGGAGTTGACGCATGAAAATGACTGGCGAAGGCATGCTCAGTCCGTACCGTGTCCTGGACTTAACTGGAGAACCGGGGCTTTTATGCGGCAAGATATTGGGTGATTTGGGTGCGGATGTGATTAAGGTTGAAAAGCCTGGAGGTGACGCCACCCGTTTTCTCGGCCCATTCTATCATGACGAGCTTGAGCCTGAAAAAAGCCTGTATTGGTTTGCTTATAACACGAATAAAAGGGGAATCACCCTTGATCTGGAATCAGCCGATGGCCGTGAACTCTTTAAAAAATTGGTTAAAACATCAGATATCGTTGTCGAGTCATTTCCACCCGGATACATGGACAAAATCGGCCTGGGATATTCTGACCTTAAGCAGATTAACCCGGCGATAATATTAGTTTCAATTACCCCGTTTGGACAAACAGGGCCTTATAAAGACTACAAGATTTCGGATATTGTCGCCTGGGCGATGGGGGGGTACATGCTATCCGTCGGGGATTGGGACCGGCCCCCTGTTCGCATCAGTAATCACTCCCAATCATTTCTACATGCGGGAGGCCAGGCTGCCCAGGGAGCTTTAATGGCTCTTTACTACCGGGAAATGACCGGCGAGGGACAGTTTGTTGATGTTTCTATTCGCGATTCTGTCGCCCGTTGTACCCCGGAAAGGGTAACGGAAAGTTGGGATTTCAATAAAAGAATCGTTCATCGGGGAGGAGGCGGACAACAGCCGCCTGTCCGGATTACCCGGGCCTGGCCATGTAAAGACGGATATGTATCTGCTTTTTTCTGGTCCGGACCGGATGCCAGGCGCTGGAACACGCCTTTGATAAGATGGATGGACCATGAAGGGAAAGCAGATGATTTTCTAAAAGGGATCAATTGGGATGAATTCAATCTTCAGACTATTACTCAGGAGACTTATGATAAGATTGCCAGGCCGGTAGGTGAGTTTTTTAAGTCTCACACTAAGGCAGAGCTCCTGCAAGGTGCATTGGAGTTCAACGCGCAGTTGTACCCGATATCGACTACCGAAGACATCGTGGCTAACCCACAACTGGCCTCAAGAGAATATTGGGTCCAGGTAGAACACCCTGAGCTCGGCACCTCGATCAAATACCCGGGGGCTTTCGCGAAGACTTCAGAAGCGCCTTTGAAAAGCCCTTTTCGTGCCCCTCTCATTGGCGAGCATAATCTGGAAATCTATGAAAATGAATTAGGCATCTCCCGGACTGAACTCATCAGGCTCAAGCAGGCAGGAATTATTTAACCGCATTATGGAGAAAACGATGACCGCAAAGTTGTTCGAAGGGGTAAAAATCGCCGATTTTAGTAGGGTTATTGTCGGTCCTGCTACCGTAAAAACACTTTGTGATTACGGTGCCCAGGTAATCAAGATTGAAGGCCGAAGCAGGCTGGGTCATTACCGCACCACCGGGCCGGAACCTGATCTGAGTGCCCATTTCACTTCCTGGAATACCGGTAAATTAAGCATCGCCATCAATCTTAGTATTCCTGAAGGAGTGGAACTTGCTAAACGGATTGTATCCTGGTCCGATATCGTGGTCGAAAGCTTCGCCGGCCAGTCGATGAACCGGATGGGTTTAGGTTACGAAGAACTGAAGAAAATAAAACCGGATATCATCATGCTCAGTTCCTGTATGCAAGGACAGACCGGGCCTTTCGCCAGGCATCCTGGTTGGGGTTTTCAGTTGTCTGGTTTGGCTGGTTTTACTCATATTGTCGGGTGGCCGGACCGTCCTTCACCGGAACTCGGCGTGTATACTGATTTTATCGCCCCGAACTTTAATGTATGCGCTTTGGTAGCAGCGCTGCTTTATAAAAAACGTACCGGAAAGGGGCAACATATAGATATGTCACAGCTTGAGAATGCCGTCCAGTTCATGGCCCCGGCAGTTCTTGACTACACTGTAAATCATCGTACCGCTAACAGGATGGGTAATCAATGTGAATATGCTGCTCCGCACAATGCTTATCGCTGTAAGGGTGATGACAGGTGGTGTGCCATCTCAGTATTTACCGGTGAGGAATGGGGAAGCCTTTGTAAGGTTATCGGAAACCCGGAGTTGACCGCTGGGAGTAAATTTGACACATTATCAGGACGCAAGAACAACGAAGAAGAGTTGGACCGTATAATTGAAGGATGGACGAAAGAACATTCGGCGGAAGAAGTAATGAGCTTGTTACAGGGTGCCGGTGTACCGGCGGGCATATTGGAAACAGGCGAGGACCAGTTGGAAAAAGACCCTCAGTTTAAACATCGCCATATGTTTCAGGAGGTAGACCATCCGAGAATGGGAAAACATCATCCGGTCGCCTCTCCTTTTATATTATCTAAGGCTGCCTGTGAAGTCAGGAGATCACCGTTGCTGGGTGAACATAGTGAGTACATTCTAAAGGAACTTCTGGGAATGACCGATGAAGAGATTGCCGATTGGGTTATTCATGGAGCTGTTGAATAATCTCGTCGTTCTCCCATCCCAGTATTCTTC
Source organism: uncultured Dehalococcoidales bacterium (assembly GCA_964606525.1). Classification (GTDB taxonomy): domain Bacteria; phylum Chloroflexota; class Dehalococcoidia; order Dehalococcoidales; family UBA2162; genus JBBITI01. Next base: position 1,808 of record CAZSHH010000131.1, on the reverse strand, counting down.
CCTCTCCTTATTTCCCACTCCCATTACTCTAATATTCTATTGTTCTATTTTTTAATCGCGGGTCTTGACAAATTCTTAGAACAGCAGTACTATACACGGTATATATCCGAACATATCCACTAATTATGTTTCGTATATTTGGTTTTTTTATTTTGGACTTATTTAACATTTACTTAGGTATTAAAAATTAGATATTAGGATTTCGTGATTTTAGCGTCAGGAGGCTGCTATGAACAATGTTGCTGGTTTATCCTCCTTGTCCGTTTCGTCCACTATGTCCATTCCCTCCATCTCCCCACCTGGCTTTCTCCCGGATACAATTAGCTTCGTATTGTTTCGCATATTTAGCCTCCCACCCCCCTGATTAGCTTCGAATTGTTTTTCGCCGCTTACCGGGGGAAGAATAAAAAGCGGGACGCCTTGTACCAGGTTCTTTTTTGGTTATTGTTACTTGTAAATTGGGATTCGTTTGGGGTTTTGAGTTTGAATATTAACATTTACGTCTTTAGCTTCAAATCGTGCCTGGGGTTGTTTCGACAAAAACCACTATTTAGCTTCAGGTTGATCCGCGGTTGCTTCCCCTCTTTTTTGACTATAATATGTTGCAGCGGTCGAATTTGCTGTCTTTTCTACCCTTAAGGAGAAAGTGATATGGCACTGGTTGAAGTGACCAAAGTCAGCGGACTGCCGCCGGGCACTATGAAATCGTATCCGGTGGGCGATAAGCAGGTCCTGGTGGTGAACCTCGAGGGGAAGTATTATGCGCTCAACGGCAAATGCACCCACGCCGGCGGCGATCTGTCCAAAGGAAAACTGGATGGGAAGGTCGTTATTTGCCCGCGGCATGGGGCCAGGTTCGATGTCACCAGCGGGGAATGTGTGCAAGGTCCCAGGGTCGGCATCTTCAGCCCGAAGATAAAAAATGAGCAAACCTACCGTGTGCTTATCGAGGGCACCGCGGTCAAGGTGGAAGTCGGCTGAACTTTTATGCAGGTAATGGCATTTAAAAAATATGTCCTGAAATGGGAATTGATCGGGATCGTCTTCGTCTTCCTGGTCGGGGCGCTGTTGCATTTCCTCTTCGAGTGGTCCGGCGAGTCTCGTATCGTCGGCGCTTTCGCCTCGGTCAATGAAAGTGTTTGGGAGCACTTTAAACAGGGCTTCTGGCCGATGTTTCTGTACGCTGTTATCGAGTATCTGTTCCCCGGCCTGAGACTGAAAAATTTTCTACCGGCCAAAGCCGCCGCCGTATATGTTATCCCTATTTTTACCGGCCTGGCCTTCTACGGATATTCTGCCGTGATCGGCCGTGAGATACTTATCGTAGATATCCTTATTTTCCTGGTGGCCGTCATTCTCGGGCAGTTGCTGAGTTACCGTATCATGACGGCCGGGGCTGTGTCCTCAAGTACTGTCCTGGTGGCCGGCCTTTTTTTTGTTATCCTGGCTGCCGTCCTGGTCGTTACCACCTATTTCCCGCCTCACTGGCCTATCTTCATGGACCATAACACCGGGATGTATGGACTCCCTTAGTTTCTAAATAGATAGTATTTATCCCTGCTGCAGGATACTGGTGATGGAAGAGAAAAAGGCAGTCGTTGTCTTAAACTGGCTGCTGCAAAAAGATACCCTCGAACCTGAGGAAAAAGAAGCGGTCTCGGCTGCTATCGGCCTGCTGAGCTGGAATGCCCTGGCTAAAAGCCGGTTGCAGGCACTTAAGACGAAGCGGGCTAAAAGCACCGACTGGTAAATAATACCGTCGCCCGGTAAAGTACCTGTTTCCTGCCCCCGGCCGCGTCCTTTTTGGT
>CAZSHH010000130.1:0-6186 GCA_964606525.1 uncultured Dehalococcoidales bacterium | reverse complement strand
ACCCATTTGTTGGGCTGTCCGATGGTCCCGTATTCCACCCACATTTTTCGTACCCGGTCGATATATTCGATGGGCCATCTACCCTGTTCATTTTGCTTGCTTCTTATCCAGTCCAGGGTATTCTTTAGCCTGGGGTCGGCACCGTACCCTAATACGGTCAAGGCCTCGGCTAACTTCAGGATATCAGCGGGGTAGAAATCAGGGAACTTCAGTTGCCACCACTTCTTATCGGGTACACCGGATTTACTATCGTGAAAATTAGCAGCAGCCGGGTCGGTACGAAAGAAAAAATCAACCCCGGCTTTGACGGCCCGGTTGATTAAACCGGTACGTGCGAAAACCGGGAGACGGGAAAAAGCCATCAACACACTGACGCCGGCCCAGCCGCAGGACAGGCCTTTATTGGTCCGGCAGCCGAAGGGGGGATCGACGATGAATTTGACGTAACGGAACGGGCCGGAAGCATCAGGTCCTGGCGCCAACCCTTCATCGTTGATTTTCGGGGGTAAACCTTCGCCGGTTACCCGGCGGGCCATCCAGTCGTATGCCGTCGTCAAACGTTCATCACGGAATTCCAGGTCCATCAACGCTGTAAGTAAATTTCCTTGCAGACAAAGGCCCATATCGGTAGGCCGCCGGGCCGTAAATTGGCCGCCCCTGGCCAGGGCATGGTCCAGGAGATAACGACAAGCGGTATGAATCCGCTGATCTTCCCTGCTGGAAGCACCGAGTTGGGCCAGGGAGAGGAGCGACCATACCGTACTTTTGAATTTGGGGTTATAACCCAAACCAGGAGTTATCCAGTAGCCTGCCGGGTCCATTTCCGCCATGATGCGGGCGACCGGCCCCGCGCGGCCGGCGATTTCCCGGGCTTCGCTGATTTCTTTTTCCCCGGCACCGGTAATATCCCGCAACGTCAAATAGCGTACCCCGGGATCGTTGGATTCCAGTAACCAATCTGTTGAGTCAGCTTTAAGCAATTTCTTCCAAACGGACGATTGATGCATCTTGATTACTCCTGACAGGGATTAACTGGTGACTTTCAATGGGAAGTGTTGATGTATATTTTATACTTGCGTATCCCCAAAAGGTTAGTAGTCACTAAAGCTGCATAATTGACACATTTATGATCCTGTGATAACAAATATTAGTCTATTTATCAGCAGTGATGATGCTTCTATTCAGGATGGTCGGTTGATATCGGACATTTTTAAAGCCGATCGCTTCAAGGATATCCTTCATTTCAGCGATGGAGTAGCATTTTCCCTCCGATAAAACCATCAACAAGACCGAATATTCAGCTACCGAGACAGGACCGGTCTTTGTCTTGTTGATATGAGCATCATGGATGATCAATTTTCCCCCGCAGGCCAGGTTTTCGAAGGAGTTTTGCAAAACGGTCTTTACTTCGTTTATATCCCAGTCGTGGAGTACATGTGAAATAAAATGAATATCATAATTTTGAGGGAAGTGGTCTTTAAACATATCACCGCCGATAACACTCACTTGATCTTGCAGACCAAACGCGGCAAGTGAATATCTGGCGATATCATCTACCGGCGGTTTTTCAAATACTGCCGCACGAAGGTTTGAATGCTTTTTTACTATTGCTGCGGAATAAATCCCAGAAGCTCCTCCGATATCAAGCATACGTTCATAGCCACTTAAGTCCAGTACCTTGACCAATCCGGAAGCCAGATAAGCGCCACGGCTATTCATGCCAGCGGTGAATGAACTAGCATATTGATGCTCCGCCATCAAAGCAGCCCATTGTTTACTATTTTTAGCAGCTGCCCAGTTTGCCGGTTTACCGGTTTTGAGGACTTTTATTATCTCTTTACATATCGGCCTGTCTTTCAGGGAATTGATATAAGACGTAAGGTCAAAAAATGATGTATCCGTGAGGTAGTCCCGCGAAATATCCGTAATAAAGTACTTTCCCTGTTTTTCGCTGATGAAGCCGTAAGCTTTAAATAAAGTAAGCATGACGTCAGCCGGCCTGGGCTTTATTTTTAAAGTACGGCAGATGCTGTCAAAGCCGGCAGGGGACTCTCCAAGCCGGTTAAAGAAGTCGAAATAGCTGATGGCGGCGAAAAACAGGTCGGCCGCGAAGGAACTATCCCGTAAAGTAAAGATTCGCCCCGGTGATGCCGGCGGAACGTTCACCCAATTGAGCATGTGTCAACCTCACCACATGAATCATAAAGAGCAAAGGTTTATGGGAAACATACTATTTTGTAACTAATTATACAAATATTGACTTTTTGAGTGTTAGTTGGAAGAATGAAGCCCGACAATTCCGACGAATGGACAATGAATAACGCCTGTTAACACCGATTCCTGCAACTTTTTTGGATAACCTATGAGTTTATCCGGTGTGTTATAATTACGCTGCGTTTTTACACAGGACAGAAGGGAGGAGAACATGAACGTTATCTGGATAATATCCGATACTTTCCGGCGTGATTACATGGGGGCTTACGGTAATAAAACGATACACACTCCTTCCCTGGATGCACTGGCAGCCAAGTCAGTGCGTTTTGATAATCACTACGCAGCATCGTTTCCCACCATGCCGGCGCGGGCCGACTTCCTGACCGGCCGCTGGACAATGTCGTTCATGAAGTGGTCGCCACTGCCCAAAGGAGAGGCCGCTCTCGGTGAACTCCTGGCAAACAAAGGTATCCATACTTCGGCGATCGTCGATACTCCTTTCTACCTGCGTAATGCCATGGGTTACGACCGCGGTTTTCGAACTTTTACCGAAATCCCCGGGCAACTCCATCATCCGATGATCCCCGGCACACCACTTGACGCCGGAGTAACGAAAGAAACGATGAACGCACGCGAGCCGGCGATGCCGTGGCATTTTGAGAGTGACCGTTTTGCGCCCCGAACAATCATCGAGTCAATGCGGTGGCTGAACTATCATTACAAAGAAGACTTTTTCCTTTATATAGATACATGGGACCCGCATGAACCGTGGGACGCCCCGGCCTATTACACGGAGCGTTACTATCCCGGATACGACGGTGAAGTGATATACCCCATTTATGGTTTCTGGCACGACGATCCGGGATATTCAGAAGAAAAAGTCAAGAAACTGACCGCCACCTACTGCGGCGAATTAACGATGGTTGACACCTGGATCGGGTATTTCCTGAGGCAGGTGGAGAACATGGGGCTGATGGAAAACACCGCCATCATTTTTACGACCGACCACGGTTTCTACTTTGGCGAGCACGGCGGGATGATTGGCAAATCCGTAGTGGCCACTGATCCGAATTTTAAAAATGATGAAGCAACCAACCGAACTTCTTCCACGGGAGTATGGGCACGTTCACCACTCTACCAGGAACTGCTGGCAAATCCACTCCTGATCTACTTACCCGGTACGCCGCCGGCAATTTACAGCGGCCTGACATCAGCAATCGATCTAATGCCAACGGTCCTGGATATCATGGGAGTCGATATTCCTTCCGTAGTGGACGGTAGGTCGCTATTACCGATGGTACGGAACCAGTCCCACCCCGGACGGAAATATGTAATCGGGGCACTCCCGTTCGTAAATGCCGGCGAGACGATGAGAACGGTCGATGATGTGGAACGCAGGTCGGATTGGGCTTCCGGAGCAACAATCACCACTGACGAATGGGAATTACTCTATGATGTGGAACCGGGTTTCTCGGAATTATACAATTTGAAATCCGATCCGAAACAAGAGAAGAACGTGATAAACGAACGCCCTGACGTCGCAAGAGAGCTGCACTCATTATTTGTCAGGTTTATGAAGGATACCAAGATGGCGGAATACCTGGTAAAACCTCGTGCTACTCTCCGGTTGTAAATTAATTAAGCCATGACTAAATAAAGTACATGGGGTAGTGGAGTCAGCTAATAATAGGCCTGATTTGTGACTCATTCAGTGGATTCTTGTGTTGTTTTCTCGATATATCCAGGATAATCTCGTGACAGATATTAAGCGTCAGGAATGCGCAGAACATGGCCTGGGAACAAATGGATATAAGGTACCTGTACAGTAAAGAAGTAGCAGCTATTAACATCCGGGATCTTTTCCTTTCCGTAAACTGGTCTCTAGGAAACAATCCGGATAAACTCCAAAGCGCTTTCAGTCATTCAGACAAAGTTATTACAGCCTGGGACGGTGAAAAACTCATTGGCTTAATTAATACAATTGCTGACGGATCACTAACAGCCTTCATTCCTTTTCTGCTGGTCAATCCCAATTATCAAAAACAGGGGATAGGGAGAAAACTGGTCAGGATGATCGTATCTGAGTATAAGAATTATGAACGCATCGTATTACTGACCGAAAAAGATGCCGTTGATTTCTACAGAAAATGCGGTTTTCTTGACACTCGAAGTATCCATTCCATAATGATCACTTACCAAGAAACCAGAGCTTCTCATACATAAGACACTCTTATAATAACGTCTTATCTTAAGTTTAAAGCTAAACCAAACGTTTTTATTCTGCGTATTGCATAGTAGCACCCCCATTCCCGCAACTTAATCTCAACTTTTTCTGCTACCGCCGAAAAGAGTGATACTCGGACTATTTCACCAGATTTTTCTCCATGTAAATTGTGACTTCGAGTATAAGATGAAGCCTATTGCACATAACCGAGGATCGTATATTTGGATTCATATCAATAGATACCAATTACAAAATTCACCGTGAGGAGTCGGTTTCCTGGCTTCAGCAATACGGGGGACCATTTATTCGTGCTGAGTACAATACTGAACCAGATCAGCTATTGTGGTAACGATCATCTTGTTTCGTTCTGCAAAGGTGATGATATCAGGGCAAACAAGATGCCAGGTATTTAACTATAATTTATATAGGACAGGTCCATATTATTACTGCGGGGAGAGGTTATGAGATGTATAAACGGATATTGGTAACATTGGATGGGTCGGAAGCAGCAGAAATCGTGTTCCCGTATGTTGAAGAGATTGCCGCCCGGATTGGGGCCGAGGTGATACTGACCTGTGTCGCCGAATCCCGGTCTTCAGAGGCTACTCATTTATACCGGGCTTATCTGGACCATGCCCAGGAGGTGTTTCAACACGGGCTAACTGATTACCTGGCCGGCTATCCCAAGGTACACCGAGAGATTTTGTTGGGCAGACCCGCTGATGAAATTTTACGGTATTCCGGACAAAGCCGGATAGACCTGGTCGTCATGGCCAGCCATGGTTCTTCATCTAAAGGGCCCTGGGTATTGGGGAATATCGCAGCCAAAGTCCTCCGGGCATCAACAGTCCCGGTGCTGCTGGTGCGGAATCCCGCCGATGTTGAAGCCATCCGGCAAAAAAAGATAATTAAGCGGATCCTGCTCCCCTTGGATGGTTCGGAAGCTGGTAAGTCTGCTATCCAGCATGCGGAGACACTCGCCCTGGTTTTGGATGCAGAGATAATCTTATTCCAGGTCCTCGAACCTATCACCGGTCTGGCCGGATTCACAGCGATTTCCTCGGAATTGATGGAAGAAACCCGGTCCCGCAGAAAGACCCTGGCCATGGAATATCTCCGGGATGTGGGAAAACCCCTGGCAGACCGGGGTGTGAAGATAGCGGAACGGATTGCTTTCGGTGCTCCGGCTGATGAAATCCTGGATTTTGCCCGGGAGAATACCGTTGACCTGATTGCGATCTCCACCCACGGCCGGTCAGGCATCGGCCGCTGGGTTTTTGGCAGTGTCACGGATAAAGTATTACACGGCGGCGATACAGCCACCCTGGTGGTACAGGCGAAATAAGGCACTAAAAACCAACACTGCTGGTGCTGCCAGTAACTACGCAGACGGGTTATTTCAGCCGGCTTTATTCGTTGGCGTAAATCAGGAATTCCATGATTTGTGAGAGGACCAGGTTGCGTTGGGTGATAGCGGTGATATGATTCAGCCCCGGCAGCCCCAGGAAGGTTGCCCCTAAAATATGCCCGGCCGCCTCCTTCGCCCCGGGGTAAAACGGGTCCTGGTCACCGCAGTAGATCAGGCAGGGAGTCTTTATCTGTGACAGGTCCTGGTCGGTGAGTACCGGACCGCTGACCATCGCCGATAGCCCGGCGATGCGGGCTTCTGCATCCTGGTTCAGGAAGTGCTCCTGGTCTTGCGGTGTCAACGGCCGCCGCAGCATCTGGCTCATGCGCAGCAGGTAGAG
>CAZSHH010000129.1:0-6222 GCA_964606525.1 uncultured Dehalococcoidales bacterium | reverse complement strand
CTGGTGATTGCTAATTCGTGCATTTTACATCAAGGCCAATTGTCGTGGTGTGTACCGGGTTACTTGAAAAACTGGTCCCTCCCGGTTTGCTTTAAACGTACGTGTATGTAATCATCCCAGGTATCCGGGTATATGTAAGGCTTTTCCTTCCGTTGTAAGCGGATGGCTTTTTCCGGGCAGGCGGCGGCACAAAGGCCGCAGCCGATACACCTGGCTGCGTCGATTACCGGTTTCTGGGTCGCTCTATCGATATGACAAGCTTTCGGCGGGCATATCTTCACGCATTCGGGACAGCTCCCTTTACAGGCATCGTTATCTATCTCTGAATAGAAGTTCGATCTGAGCGACAAGGGTTTCCTGTCGCCGATAAAGGACCCTAATGCCGCACAGCAGCAGGTACAGCAGCTGCAGATCACCAGCGGGTGGGCATTGGCGCTGGCTTGATGCACCAGTCCCAGCTCCTGTGCCCTCTTGATTTTCGCCTTTGCTTCTTCTTTAGAGATACGGCGCCCGGCATTTAGTTCGACAATGGCTACCGCAAAGCCCCCGAAGAACAGGCACTGGTCTTCCACCGGCGCATTACAGCCCCGGCCGTGGATTTTGGCCGACTTCCGGCAGATACATTCCGTCACCGCCAGTTCATTCTCATCAGCTTGCTCGATCAGGTGTGAAACAACCTCTGAGGGCAGCACTTCGGAATTATTAGATAGTGCCGCTTCCCGGGGCACGACTCTGAAATAAGGAATAACATCGGCTGGTTCGGGTTTGGCCGCCGCCGGCGTCATCTTCCTGTACAGTTCCATTAATTCTTTACTTAACCACGGCATCTGTAGCTCCGAGGCTCCCGGGCCGTGGGTCAAGGCAGTGTAGCGGCCGTTTTCCCGGGTTCCCGTACGCAGCAGCCAGGTTTTGTGCAGCAGGCCGTCCAGTATCGGTAAAAGTTCTTCCTTGCTGCGGCCAAGCCTTTTGGCGATATCATCGATATGTTCGGAATACGGCATCAACCGGCTCAGCAGTGCACCTTCTTCATCGGTCAACGGAAATGGTACTTCGAACAATTTCCACTCGTCATTATCAGGTGAAGCCGGGAAACCAAAAGGAAACTTCCTTAAATGTTCGATTACATCCCTGGCGATTTCGATACGCATCTGGAACTGCCCTCCTCTTTTAGCTTCTGGTCTCTGAAATGTCCCGATACTTGAGGTCCCTGAACCAGCCTTGAAATATGCCCTGTATTATGGTCTCTAACGATGCCTTTAATCCTTCCTTGTCCCGCAGCCTTTCAGTTGCCGGCAAGAACCAGCATTAACCCGGTTTGGTATTTGACGGCGCCGCCGGTTCCGAACTGTAGCCTAAGGTATTTCCCGTCGTGATGAACATGAATGGCCGGTCCACGCGGCGGAAATAGACCGGACAATGGGAAAGTCCGCCCGGGACAAAAACGGCACAGGTCCGGGTGATTATATGTTTTTCCCCGCCCAGCCAGAATTCCACCTCTCCCCCCAGCTCGTGTTGATCTTCCGGATTCGTGCCCAGAAACATCAGGTATTCATCGAAGGAATGGCTGTGGGCTTTACTTAAGAGTTCTATCGTGCCCGTCCGCAATACCATGTTCGTTTCCAGGTAATAGGCTTTCGGGACTTTTCCGTTTAATTCCTCACTGATGTAAAGTGAATTCTCCCAGGGCACCGCCGTACCTTTAGTCCGGTTATCAGGCATCCCGGGGTTTGGTGGGGTTTCGGTTATGAAGTATTTATCGTATTTGTTTTGTTTCATGATCACTCCTCCGGAAAATCAGTCATGCTGCGGTTCTGAAATCAGCGACCTCCCACACGGCCATAAGTCTATTACTGAAGTGTAAGCGAAGTCAAGGCAAATTCGATATCTAAATTGGGTATTGAAAAGGAAAATAAATACAATCTCTCTAGTTTTCGTGCTCATTTTAATTATGGTAAACAAACGCAACAGATAACACGGAACAAATCACTAATTCATAAATACTCACCGGTAAACCCATGGCACTTTTCGAACTCTAGCTTTGCCACATTTACTCAAAGTGAATTTCATCCTTCGGATTATTTGAACGCGTAACATTACAATATTTTGGTATTCGTTACTTGATATATGGTAATACAACGCTTCGATGTCTATCTGGTTTGTTTAGACCCAACGATAGGCACTGAGATTCAAAAAACACGGCCGTGTGTTGTTATCTCTCCTGATGAGATGAACCGGCATATTGCCACGGTTATTGCCGCCCCCATGAAAACCAAAGGGCATCCCTACCCCAGCCGTGTTTTCTGTAAATTTGAAGGTCAAGCAGGCCAAATTGTCCTTGATTAAATACGGGCGGTTGATAAGACTAGATTAGTGCAAAAACTGGGGCATCTTAATAAACCTTCCCAGGAAGCTGTCCTGGCTATTCTCTCTGAAATGTTTGCGGAACAATTATCTATTCTCGGCATTATTATGAGTGAGTGTGTAACTAAAAACAGTAGCCCGCTGGTGTTGTTAATGGTCTTCCAGACTCTGGCGGAGTTGAGGGAATTCCAACCCCATCCCTAAAATACGTTAGGGCTGGCGAAATGTTGCTTTTAGTCCTGACAGGATTGATAATCTATTAAATCCTTGACAAATAATTTCGCAGTGGTATCATTTGATCAGGACGTTAATAATTAGCTTAAAGCTATCGGGAGTTGCGGCGAGGGAACTGGCCCGGAGACCCGTACGACAACCTTTAAGTCCTTTCTTAAAGGTGCCAAAGCCAGCCCGGAAGGGAATCGATAGGCACGGTATAACCCGTGAAAAGGAAGGCTGACAACCTCCCTCGGGAGGTTTTTTGTTGCTCCTTGAACAGCCGCTTTCCCGATAGCTGGCCAGCTTGAAAGGAAGCGGCTTTTTTGTTTATGAGCAGCACCGTCATTAAGATATTCAATTTCGAAATTGGTTAAAGGAGAGATAAATGATAAAAGAGTCCCGTTTTACCTCAGAATCGGTTTTTTCCGGGCATCCGGACAAAGTAGCCGATCAGATTTCAGATGCCTTACTTGATGCCTACCTCACAGGAGATCCCGCCTCAAGAGTGGCCTGCAACACCCTTGTGGCTAAGGACCTGGTGGTTATCGCCGGAGAAATTACATCTCAAGCACACGTACCATATGATGAAATTGTCCGCGGCAAGTTAAAAGAGATCGGTTACGATGATGCGTCATGTGGGCTCGATTATGCGGCATGTAGAATTCTGACTTCGGTCAGCCAGCAATCAAGTAACATCGCCGATGCCGTCGGCCGCCACAATGACAGTGAGTTGGCTGCCGGTGACCAGGGTATGGTCTTTGGGTATGCTGCCGACGAAACCCCGGAATTTATGCCCCTGGGCATCTCCATCACCCATAAAATCGCCCGAAAGCATATGGAACTGCGCCGTAGCGGCCGTCTCCCCTGGTTGAAACCGGACGGGAAAACACAGGTGACCGTCCGTTATCAAGGGACGCAGCCGGTTGACATCGATACCGTGGTCTGTTCAGCCCATCACTCTAAGGATGTCCCCGACGAAGAAATCAGGCAGACGATTATCAGGGATATCGTTGAACAAGTCATCCCGGAGGAACTCCGCGCCCCGGAAGTCCGGTATCTGGTGAATCCGGGAGGCCGATTTGAAATCGGTGGCCCCCGGGCTGATACCGGGCTTACCGGTAGAAAAATCATCGTCGATTCCTATGGCGGATACTGTCCTCATGGCGGCGGGGCTTTTTGCGGCAAAGACCCCACCAAAGTCGACCGCTCTGCTGCTTACATGGCACGTTATATCGCTAAAAATATCGTCGCCGCCGGATTGGCCTCTCGCTGTACCGTGCAAATTGCCTACGCAATCGGCAGGGCTGACCCGGTATCCCTCGCCTGTGACCTGCATAATACCGGGAAAATAGATAGCAGCGCTCTTGAGAATGCTGTGAAGGAAGTTTTCCCCCTTAAACCAAAGGGCATCATCGATTCTTTGAATCTACGCCGGCCGATATACCAGCAGACTGCTGTCTTTGGCCATTTCGGCAGGGAATTGCCGGATTTCACCTGGGAAAGGATCGATAAAGTACCGGCACTGCGAACATTTCTTGGCTTGTGAGGGTTAAATTTAGAGAGAAACCATGGTGTTAAAACGTGCTATTATATCTCACTAAGAGATGATATCACAGAGTAATAAATATGCCTGCAATAAGAAGTAAAAAGTTCGGCGTTGCCCTGGATATGTATGGTTGTCCCAACCGGTGCCGGCACTGCTACCTTGTTAACGGTACGAATCATCAGATGTCTGTCGATGACCTGCGCTGGATGGCCGCGCAATTTCGTGACTATTTCCGTCATTCAGGCATAAACAAATCCCTGGAAATATCCTCATTTTTCCGCGAACCTGATTACGCAGATGAGTACCGTCAACTCTATGAACTTGCTGGAGAACTTAGTGATGAAGAGCCTGCAAGACATGAGTTATTAAGTATATGGCGCTTGGCCCGTGACCGGGATTATGCCTCCTGGGCCAAATCAGTGGGGCCTCAAACTTGCCAGATCACCTTCTTTGGCATGGAAGCTACAACCGATTGGTTCTACCGCCGGCAAGGGGCTTTCCAGGATGCAGTAGTGGCCACGGAAAGATTGCTCGATGCTGGTATGAAGCCACGCTGGCAGATATTTTTGACCAGGAAAGCCCTTCATGAACTGGATGAACTGTTACGCTTGATGGAGCATCTGAAACTACATAAACGTGTTCAGGAACTGGGCAGTGATTTTCAGTTTTTTTTACATACTCCCGACCCTTTACAGGAAGCCCGGAAAATTGAGTACCTGCGTCCTACGGTCGAAGAAGCCGCTTCCGTCCCGCAAGAAATACTGGCAGCATCAAGAAAACACCTGAACCGGCAGATTCTCTGGCAGACGGAAAGCGATTTGTATCGTTCAATCATTGAAACTGAGCGAATTACAGCCGCGGATGAAAGTTTACTGGATGAACCGCAGCAATTCTGGTTCTTCGTAACAGAAAAATGGGATGTTTTCTCTAATGTGGGGACCCTTGAGCCGTGGTGGAAACTCGGCAACCTGAAAGCGGACACTATGGCCACTATCATGCGTCGCTTTGAACGGGACGAAATACCCGGCCTGGATATTCTCTTACACTATCCTCACAAAATACTCGCCCGGGAATACGGTGACCCGCAGGGGAAAAAGGTTTATTCCAGCAGAGGAGACCTTCTCGATTTATATCTTGCCCGGCATTGTGAAAAAGCCGGCGCGAAATAAGGTAATCTCAATATATATCGATCATGCCTTTTTCACTTTTTAAGTTATTTTTTTCCTCCATATTTACTTTAATGGTTTAATTCCTGGATTGTTCCCGTTTACGCCCCCCAGCCTTCGTAGCTTCGTCCATACCAACAGAGCGGGACAGGGTAGATACAAGGTACTGGTTCAGGCTGACACCCTCACGCTTTGCCATCTGGTCCAGCTTGCGGTGCAGGCTCCTGGGGCCGCGCACGATAAAGTTTCCACTGTAATTCTGTTTATCACGTGGCTCAGGAATATCCTGACTATCATCATAGGCTACCTCGATCCAGAGGCGGCGGGCTTCTTCAATATTAGCGCAGGTTTCTTCAATTGTTTCCCCCTGTGTAAAACAGCCGGGCAGGTCTTCAATCTCAGCGACATAGCCGCCATCCTCAGATGGTATGATTGTTACCGGATATCGCAGATTAAGATAATATTCAATCGCTTTTCTTTCTTTCTCTGCCACCATCTTACCCCTCCAGGTTAAGCCTTCTGACTATTAATTCGACGTATTCCCGCTTCATGTATTTTGTATGTTTGGGAGTGATGATGATAATCGGCCTCTCGCCCTTCTTGTGAAAAGCACGATGGCTGCCGCTCCCTTTTCGATATTCAAAACCGTAAGCGGTGAGAAGCCGTTCACAGTCTGCAATCGTTATATGTGTTTGGTCGGAAAGGAACTGCTTGACTAGCTTCTCTTTCATATCTCTATGATATCACCTGTGCTATCACTTGTCTACAATACGGAAATCTAACCAGAAGTCAGTTCATACTGGCTCGATTGTATCGGGATGCACCACTGGTTCTTTTTAAATTTAGGAGTTACGATTTTTTGGTATTTGTTACTTGGTATCATACTTGTCCAAAATAACTTTTAAGCAATAGAGGAAAAACAGAGACTCCCTG
>CAZSHH010000128.1:3188-6339 GCA_964606525.1 uncultured Dehalococcoidales bacterium | reverse complement strand
ACCTGAAATTCATGAGTCCGGGGGAGAATCCAGCACATATGCTGGGAACCGATTATTTCGGCCGGGATATTTTGAGCAGGGTAATTTATGGGTCCCGCAGCATTTTACTGGTATGTGTCCTGGCAGTGATGCTGGGAGCGCTAGCCGGTTTGTTAATGGGTGCGGTGGCCGCTATCCTAAAGGGACCCGTTTGTGCCGTCATCATGCGGTCCATTGACGGCCTTATGGCTTTCCCCGGCATCTTATTGGCCCTGATGATGGTAATCGCTGTGGGGAAGGGGAATCAAGGTGCGGTTATCGCTATCAGTATTTTCATGGTACCCTCTTTTGCCCGATTGACTTATTCCTTAATTCTGGACAGTGAGAGTCTGTTGTTTATCAAGGCCGCCAGGAGTTATGGAATCGATAAGTCGCGTCTTCTGATCAAACACTACCTGCCCTTACTATTACCAAGGCTGATTACCCAGTTTACCGCTTGTATTGGCGCGGCCATCATGATTGAAACATCATTGTCTTTCCTGGGGCTGGGAGTTCAGCCGCCGAACGCCAGCTGGGGACTTATGCTAAACGAAGCCCGCCAGCATTTCCTCCAGTACCCCTATCTGGCCGTGGCTCCTGGTATAGCAATAGTGCTCTCGATACTAGGCTTTAATCTTCTGGGAGACGGGTTAAATGACCTGCTCATCCGCAGGAGGTCATAACAGGAATGGAGCAAGAGAAAGCCGTCAATATTAAACATCTAACTGTCAAAACTCAGGCTGGCAGGGTCCTGGTGAATGATATTTCCTTCGATATGGACAAAGGAGAGATTATGGGGGTAGTCGGAGAGTCCGGTAGCGGCAAAACCCTGACCGCTAAAACCATCCTCAATCTTCTGCCCGATAGTCTTAGTTGGAAAGCCGAAATTTTTTCCATTCTGGGGGAAAACTACCTGACCCTGGCAACGGAGACGAAAAAAGCCCTGATAGGCGGCACCATAGGGTATGTCCCTCAAAATACCGGCGCCTATTTACATCCCATGATAAAAATCAAAAATCAGATCACCGACGGTTATATGCTTTATACCAAAAGCAGCCGGGAAGAGGCGATGGCACGGGCCTACAAGTTAATCGCCGCAGTTGGTATTCGGGATACCGACCGCCTTTTAAACTCTTATAGCTGGCAGCTCAGCGGCGGCATGCGGCAACGGGTCAACATAGCCATGGCCCTGATGGCTAAACCCCATCTGATCGTAGCCGATGAACCTACCACCGCGCTAGATAGTACTATTCAGAAACAAATACTTGATTTGTTCAGAGCAGTCAATCTCAACCATAACACTTCAATACTAATGATATCTCATGATTTAGGCCTGGTTCAGTACTACTGTCAGCATATTTTGGTGATGTATGCCGGGCAGATCATGGAGGAAGCCTCTGTTCAGGAACTGTTCAACCATCCCAAACATCCTTATACCCGGGCGCTGATTAATGTTAAACCTTCTCTTGACAACGACAAAGGAGACCGGTTGGTGGAAATTCCCGGACGTGTTCCTGATATGCGGCAGCCGCTCACCGGCTGTGTTTTCAAGGAAAGATGCAGCTACCGCCAGGATATATGCAACCATGAAATCAGACAGCAAATTGTCAATCGACACCATGCCTTTAAATGCAATCTGGACTTATAAAAATGAGAAAAAGAAATGGATAATTTAGCCACTAATGCCCTGCTGTCCGGGCAAAATATCAGCAAGGCTTATGTTATAGAAAGACAGCCTGTAATCGGCAGACCAAAAAGATTATTTTTGGCGCTAAATGACGTTTCTTTTTTTATCCATGAAGGCGAAACTGTAGGCATCGTCGGAGAATCAGGGAGCGGTAAGAGTACACTGGGTGAAATACTCGGCGGATTGCAGGCAGCCAGTCAGGGAGTAGTCTATTTCAGGTCGAAAGATATCCGCACTATGGACAAAAAAGAATACCAGCAATACCGTAAAAACGTACAGTTTATCTTTCAAGACCCCAAGGGTTCTCTGCATCCGTATTTCAAAGTCCATGAACTTATCGGGGAGCCTTTACTGACCCTGAATATCTGCCATGACCGCAGGCTCATTGCCGAGAAAGTGACACACATGATGTCCCAGGTGAAACTGGAAGAAGAATACACCGACAAGTATCCTACTGAGTTGAGTGGCGGCCAATGCCAGAGAGTAGCCATCGCCCGGGCCTTAATTGTTAATCCCCAGGTTATCATTTGCGATGAGGTTGTTTCCGCTCTGGATGTATCTGTGCAAGCGCAGATTCTGAACCTGCTAAAAGATTTACAGCGGCAGTATAATACCGCTTACATATTTATCTCTCATGACATCGGAGTAGTACACTGTATGTCTGATCGGGTTATGGTTATGAACCGGGGGAATATAGTGGAAACAGGTACGGCGGATCAAGTATTAAAATCGCCAGTGGATCCATATACCAGAAATTTAGTCATGAGTTCTTTTTATACAAGATAATCCGGTTACATACTATGGGAGGAGAAATACCTGTCATTTCCGGAAATCACGATGGGCCTAGAATAGAGTAGTTTTCCCCTTAAACATCATTTCCAGTTTTCAATGGCCAGCTCAATCTCCTGATATTAAACAGTACTCCTAACTGGAGCTAAAATAGTCTCTTTATTGGACTTGTTTGGTAACCACAACAAAGTATATTTGGTTACTGGCCTGGATTGAGATCGCGCGATGGATGCGGCCGAAGGAATAGCGCCAGCAAGCCGAGATAAGGCCATGATCTGGGATTACCATTTACATCCGATAAAAATAGATGCCAAAACTATTGCCCAAATCTATCGCGATGCTTATTAGGAGAGTCTCGGTATCCGGGTATAACATCGGCAAGAGTCCCTCAGGCATTTGAATTCTTGCCGATGTCTTTAGACGCTAGATACACATGGCTTTTGAGGCTAATTCTTACCTATGGTAACGATAGTCTTTCCGTTGGTGACGTACCTGGCGACAGCTTTTTCATTCAACTCCAGGCCGAGTCCCGGACCCTCGGGTGGGTAGAAATAGCCATCCTTATACTTCATGGGATTTTTAATGAGGTCAACTTCAACCGATTTAGTCGTATCGAATGTATTGTACATTAACACGGGGAAGAAGACGTCATGACCA
>CAZSHH010000128.1:0-3178 GCA_964606525.1 uncultured Dehalococcoidales bacterium | reverse complement strand
AACTCGGCATCGGTACATAGCCAGTGTGCTTGGGCGGCTGCCTCCCACGGACCGTTCATTGCGCCGCAATACATTGCCAGACCAGCCGCTTTACAAACGCTGGCCCACTTCAATCCCTCTGTAATTCCCCCGGCCGACGCTAATTTAGTCCCGACAATATCTGCCGCCTGCTTTTCAATGACTTGCATCAAGTCTGGTATCAGCACAGTTGATTCATGGGCACATATCGGCGTCTTGAGCTTGTTTCTTAGTTGAGCTAATCCATTGACGTCGGCACAGAGCTGCTCAAACTTAAACAAATTAAACTCGTCCAGTGCTTTTCCAAGATTCAGCGCATCATAGTAGTTGTAACCGGCATTGGCATCGAATGATATCCCGATCTTATTACCCACGGCCTTCCGGACTGCACCAACAATATCCACGTCACGCTCTAAAGAACGCGTCCCTCCGCCAAAGCCGGTTGACTTCAAGCCAATACTTCGAACACCTGCAGCCACCGCTTTTTCAGCTTCTTCGGCCGCTTTCCTTGGGCCATCAGGTGTATTCTCCGAGTGTATAAAGAAGTTGAAAACCAACTTGTCCACAGCTTTCCCGCCTAAAAGCTGGTAGACCGGCTGGTTCAACGCTTTGCCGCACAAGTCCCATAAGGCAAAGTCAATGGTACACACTGCAGCCGGGTACGACGGCCCCCAGACAGAGCGGATGCCCCGATTGAGTTTCGCCATGATGAGCCCTCGATCCAAAGGGTTGGCGTCAATAAGCGCAGGGGCAAAATCCTTAACCATAGCAATAACTATATCCTGGTTTACCCCACCGGCATCAGCAAATCCGACCAGGCCTTCATCGGTATGTATTTTGACGAAAAGAATAGGACTGGTTGTTTTGGGGCCTCGCATAGGACTGGGTACACTAAGAGGTATACATTCAATTTGTGTAATTTTCATTTTTCCCTCCTCTAATTTTTTTATGTAAGGGTCAGTATTGTACTGACATAATTAGCAATGTATGTTTACGTTCTATTCCCCTCCCTTCATTTCCTTTTTAAGTTCGCGGTCCAGCCACCAGTATTTAGCGAATTGAATCCGGTCTTCGCCGTGGTAGTTTTTCAGCCAGGGCCACCACATACTGTAGGCAAGCGATGACGGCAGGGGTATATAATACGCTTGCTCCACGAAATAGGGTATCAATTCCCGAAACAACCTGTTTGCTTCCGGCATATCTACAATCACATGTTTCTGAATCTCTTTGTAGGCAGCCTCGATAACCGGGTCGTTGATGTAGCCGAGGTTCGGGTTTTTAAAAAAGAAGAAATTAAGGCAGTTGGGATATGCTGAACCTCCCAATGCAGGATCCAAAATAAGCTCTTCGTAGGAATAGGAATAGGCGATAGAAAGAAAGGCAGCGGTCTCCCTGGGTAAAATTTCCAGGTTGATGCCGGCTTTGGCCCACATTGACTGCAAGACAGAGGCCAAGTCGGTAAACTTGAATTCGCTCCAGTATATCAACCTGGCAGTGAAACCTTCGGGGTATCCGGCATCAGCGATTAGTTGTCTGGCTTTGTCCGGGTCATACCGGTAAAGTGCCCGGGCTGACTCCGGCATGTCTTCCAGAGGCATATATGCCTGTTTTGCCTCGCTCGATACGGGAAAAGCAAGTATCTCAGCGTTACCTTCAAAAAAATCATCCTTTAACGCATTAAAGTCGGTAGCCAGCATCAGTGCCTGGCGTACCCTCTTGTCCTTAACAGGCAACTCCTTCTCATGGCAATAATGGTCGGAAAGCCGGCGATATATGTCGAATGCATAATACCAGGAATGAGACCTAGACTGGCAACATCCGTGGCTTCAGCTCCTGTGAAAAAGTCGATTTTAGCTGTCCGTAATGCTGCGCCCATTGTTGAAATATCGGTTAAAACGAGGATTTTAACGCTATCCAGATACGGCAGCCGATTTCCTTTCCCCGGCCCCACGGGGTCTTGCTGCCAGTAATCAGGATTTTTCAATAATGTGGCTGAGCTTTCGGGGACATAGTCAGTCAACATGAAGGGTCCTGTCCCCACTACATGGTGCCAGTCCTGCATATTTCCATATTTGGCAATTATTTCCGTAGGAAAGACCCATCCATAAGCCAGCCATAACCACCCAACCAGCAAGTCAACCGGCGTCTTTAAAGTCACTTCCCACGGCCCGGTCTTTTCCATAGTCGCCGTACCGAACAATTGCGGTACCCACGCTTTAAAGTAGGAGTTCGGATTCATGATATAGTTGTAACTGGCGATCCAGTCGTCGGCGGTGACTTCCCGGCCGTTCATCAGGCGTGAGGCTTCGCTTTTCGGATTCAAGGCATAATGGACGCCCCGGCGTACTTTATATACGACTATACCCGGCTCCGTTATCTCCCAACTTTCGGCAAGTGAACTCATAGTTGTATCAGGAGTCGGGGACACATTCGGTACCCATGCCACTACGCCAGTACCGGCAGGTCCCTTAGTCCAGTCTTCCTGTAAGAACCCTTCATTAACCAGCAAAGCTGCCGGGCCCAATGCTTGGCCGGTAGCTACTGAATCGAAAATCCCTACATCTAGTACTGAGATAGTCGTGAGTGTGCCGCTGTATTGTGGTTTCTCCGCTGACGTGGTGATTGTCTGAACCCGGGTTGTGGATAGGGCAGTTTTCGTAGTTATGTTAGTAGTTACTGTAGATGGACCGCAGGAGGAAACCAGAAATCCGATTGATATGAGGCAGGTAAATGGAAGCAATGTGATTTGCTTCTTCATTTGGTTTTACCTCTTCTAAATCAAATTCGATGTAAGAAGTATCAGCCCATGATATAATAGCTTTGCCCGCATATTTTGACAACTATCTTACTCTCACATTGCTTGTTGTATAATCCACGGGGAATTAACAAAAGCAGGCGGTTGAAACACTTCAAATTACCAGAGACTGGTCTTTGATACATGCGTATTTCAGCCTGGCACGGACACCAGCGGCGTCACGAGACTTTAGAGACGGTCCCGTTGCTGAAACAAGCGATTTACCATGGTATCGAACCTGAATTTGCCTGCAAGTTGATCAACATCATCGAGGCCGAGGACCACCAAGACTCACGTCTACCACATTTTTAGAAGCTGAATGTAGTCAATCGTACCCAGGCTGTTTCCCAGGCTAAAGAGATCAAA
>CAZSHH010000127.1:0-6559 GCA_964606525.1 uncultured Dehalococcoidales bacterium | reverse complement strand
TGTCCCACGGGGGCCAAGCAGTTCACCAACCCTGAGCACCTCGTCTTTATCCCCAAGTTCGAAAAAATGCTCGCCGGCCGCCGCTGCGAACCCGAGTTGTTTCTGCCGGTCTAGCCTCTATTCGATGTGCACTTGCTTGACTTTCTTCGCACGTGTTACAATATGTTTTACATAAAAGCGTTGACGGAGAAGAGTAGGAGACGTGGAAACGCCCAGCGAGTCTGGTGTGGTGCGAGCAGATGCGTAAAGCACTCTGAAAATCCCTCCTGAGCTGCCAACCGAAGGACAGTTCGGCTGTCTTTGCTAGCCATTTCGCTCATCCTGAGCTTGTCGAAGGACAGCGGAAGGCGAAGCAATATGAATGAGGGTCTACCTTGGTTAATACCCTGACTGTCTTGTAGACTTGGCCGGTCTCATCAACCGTAATTTGTGATGGGGGCATCCTGCCGTTAAGGCAGTTGTGCTCCACTGAGTGCCCCGATCGGTAATCGGGGAATTAGGGTGGTACCGCGGGTTTGTCCCGTCCCTGCAGGACGGGATTTTTTGTTTTAGGGAGTAATCATATGTTTAAGCCAGTGAACAGCCGGGTCAACTTCCCCGAACTCGAGGAAAACATGCTTAAATGGTGGCATGATTACGAGATTTTTAAGCAGAGCGTCAACGCCCGCCGGGACCGTCCGCGTTTTGTCTTTTATGAAGGTCCCCCGTTCGCCAACGGCAACCCCGGCATTCATCATGTCCTGGCCCGGGTCTTTAAAGATGTGATCGTCCGCTACCGGACCATGAAAGGTTACTATGTCCCCCGTATCGCCGGTTGGGATACCCACGGCCTGCCGACGGAACTTGAAATCGAGAAGCAGCTCGGCTTTTCCTCTAAGAAGCAGATCGAAGAATATGGCGTCGAAGAGTTCAACCGGCGCTGCCGCGAAAGTGTCTTCAAGTACCTCAAGGAATGGAATATCCTGACCGAGCGCATCGCCTACTGGGTCGATCTCGACAAGGCTTATATGACCATGAACAACGACTACATCGAGTCGGTCTGGTGGGCTCTCAAGCAGATGTGGGATAAGGGGCTGGTTTACCAGGGCTACCGCGTCACCCCCCACTGCCCCCGCTGCGGTACTTCCTTGAGTTCTCATGAAGTCGCCCAGGGTTACCAGGACGATGTCGAAGACCCGTCTATCTTCATCAAATTTAAACTCGCGGTCTCGTCTTTGTCCGGCACCGCCGGCCGTGGTCGCGGCTGCGAACGTGTCCGCCAATTGCTGGCGGACGGCAAACCGGCCTATCTGCTGGCCTGGACCACCACCCCCTGGACCCTGCCCGCCAATACTGCCCTGGCGGTGTCGGCTTCCTCGGAGTATGTCGTCGTTCAGCATGGCGACGAATATATCATCCTCGCCGGTGCCCGACAGGGTGCCGCCGGCATGGGCGATGCCCCCGTGATTGCCCGGATCGAAGGCAGCGATCTGGCCGGCCTGAAATACGAACCCCTTTTTAATCCGGCTGATTATGGTGTCTCCGTCACTGTGATGACCGAGCCTCCCACGGAGAAAAAAGAGAGGGTTGAAAGTTATCCGGTCATCGCCGAAGACTTCGTCTCCATGGAAGACGGTACCGGTATTGTCCACGTCGCTCCTGCTTACGGCGAGGTTGATTATGATGCCGGGAAAAAGAATAAGCTGCATTTCGTCCATACCGTTGACCTCCAGGGCAAGGTTATCGGTAATTATCCTTTTGCCGGGAAATTCATCAAGACGGCGGACCCCTTCGTACTGGAAGACCTGAAGTCCCGGAACCTGCTTTTCCGCAGCGAAAAGACGCGTCATACCTATCCTTTCTGCTGGCGCTGCGGCACGCCTCTGGTCTATTATGCCAAGCAAAGCTGGTACATCCGGACTACCGCTGTAAAACAGCAGATGATCGAGAATAACAAGTCGATCAACTGGTACCCCGACTATATCAAACTCGGCCGCTTCGGCGACTGGCTGGAAAACAACGTGGACTGGGCATTCTCCCGTGAACGCTATTGGGGCACTCCCCTGCCTATCTGGCGCTGTGAAAAATGCGGGGCCCTGGAATGTGTCGGTAGTATCGCTGAACTGAAATCCAGGCCGGGTTTCAAAGGGTTCAAAGAACCTTTGGACTTGCATCGCCCTTACCTTGATGATGTCACCTTTGCCTGCGGGAAATGCGGCGGTGAGACCCACCGCACGCCCGAGGTCATGGACTGCTGGTTCGACTCGGGTTCGATGCCGTTTGCCCAGATGCACTACCCCTTCGCCGATAAACAGCTTTTCGAGACCAGGATGTTCCCGGCCGACTTTATCTGCGAGGCCGTCGACCAGACGCGCGGTTGGTTCTACAGCCTGCACTCGATATCGACGATGCTCTTCGACAACATTTCTTTCAAGAATGTTATCTGCCTGGGTCTCATCCTCGACGCCAAGGGTGAGAAGATGAGCAAGAGTAAAGGTAACATCGTCGCCCCGTTCCAGGTCATCGGCAAGTACGGAGCCGATGCTCTACGCTGGTACCTGTATACCGCCTCACCGCCCGGCAATGCCCGCCGCTTCGATGAGAAGCAGGTCCTCGAGGTCACCCGCCGCTTCATGTTAACCTTATGGAATACTTACTCTTTCTTCGTCACTTACGCCAATATAGACCAATATAAACCGGGTACTACAATAGATGAGAAGAATCTAACCGAGCTCGACCGCTGGATCCTATCCGAGTTGCACCAACTGGTCCGGGAAGTCGATGTCTGCCTGGAAAATTATGACCCCACCGAGGGCGGACGGAAGATTGAAGCCTTTGTCGACCGTCTCTCCAACTGGTATATTCGGCGTAACCGCCGCCGTTTCTGGAAGAGCGGCAGCGATTCTGATAAACTGGCCGCTTATAATACGTTGTACGAATGCCTGGTCACTATCGCTAAGCTTCTCGCACCTTTTACTCCATTTGTGGCTGACGAGATATACCGCAACCTGGTTGCGGGTACTGGCGCGCCGGAGTCAGTACACCTGGCTGATTTCCCGGTTGGCGATGAAAGCAAGATCAACGCTCAACTTTCCAGCGATATCCGCCTGGCCATGGACCTCTCCAGCCTGGGCCGGGCAGTGCGCAGCCAGGCCGGCATCAAGGTCCGCCAGCCCCTGCCGGTAATCAACTTCGGCTTTAAATCGGCCGGGCCCGCTTTGGACTCTTCTTTCCACAAGATTGAAGCGCAGCTCCTTGATGAACTCAATGTAAAAGAAGTCAAGTGGGGTCCGTCTGATGAGGTAACCGCTCTGGAATTACAGGGTTGCATCATCGGTAACGAAGGCGGTATCGTTTGTGCCGTCAGTAAACTCATTCCCGATTCCCTTAAAGATGAAGGCATGGCCCG
This sequence comes from uncultured Dehalococcoidales bacterium, assembly GCA_964606525.1. Lineage (GTDB taxonomy): Bacteria > Chloroflexota > Dehalococcoidia > Dehalococcoidales > UBA2162 > JBBITI01. Next base: position 3,171 of record CAZSHH010000127.1, on the reverse strand, counting down.
CGAGATCGTACACCGCCTCCAGACAATGCGTCGCTCGGCCGGTTTTGATATCGCCGACCATATCCGCATGTATTACGAGGGCGATGATTATCTGAAGGGCATCATGACAAATGCCGTGCTCTCCGGCTATATCAGGCAGGAGACACTCGCAGATGAACTGGCGGATGGTATTCCCGCGGAAGACGTCTACAGCGAAAATTTTAAACTGGAAGGCCATACAGTAAAACTTGGTGTGAAAAAGGTCTGGCAGTAATGATAAAAAAAGGAGCGTTCTGTGGAATGCCCCTTTTTTTATCTCTATCCGGGCGGCGAAGCAATAAGTGTTGTCGTTGTCGTTTGCTGGGTTGATCCTCGCCAGTAGGTGATCTCAACGTTTTGTCCTACTTGGCCTTTGTGGATCGCCTCGCGTAAGGTTTTCACACTATCGATATCTTTACCGGCAAACCTGGTAATGACATCACCCGCTTTCATCCCGGCGGTATCGGCCGGGCTTCCGGCAACAACCTGGAAGATAATCACTCCCTGCGATACCGCCAGGTTATAACGCCTGACATAATAGGCATTAACGGACTCCATGGACACACCCAGGTAAGGCCGGGTGACATACCCTGAATTTACTAATTCCTGGATCAGCGGGGATGCTTCGGCAGTACTGATGGCATAGCCTGTCCCTTCAACTCCTACCTCAGCGATCTTCACGCTATTGATGCCGATAACTTCACCAGCCATGTTTACCAGCGGGCCGCCGCTGTTCCCCGGGTTGATGGCGGCATCGGTCTCGATTAGCCCGGACATTGTCTGGTCGGCGCTGACCTCCAACGATACCGACTGCTGGCTGACAATACCGACGGTGGCGCGGATGCCCTGCCCCAGTGAATTCCCGATAGCAATGACCCAGTCCCCGACCCGTAGATTATCTGAGTTTCCCACCGCGGCCTCGGTCAACCCCGTGGCATTATTGATTTTAACCACCGCCAGGTCCGACAGGGCATCGGTAGCGATCTGACTGGTATTGGCTTCGAATGTCCTCCCGTCATCTAATACCACGGCGATTTTATTGGCGTTTTCCACCACATGATTATTGGTAACTATAATACCGCTGTCGTCGATTATCCAACCTGACCCTGCCCCTTCTGAGGTGTAAGGCCTTCCGAAGATATCGGTCGTAGTATATTCTACATTAATTGCTACGACTGATGGTTTGACCCTGGCGACGACATCGGCGATGCTGGGCAAGGCCGTTGATGATGTCCCGGAGGTGGGTATGGTAAACCCCGGTTGTATCGGATTGGTTGCCGTTGTTTTTGCAGGCGTGGTCGTACTCGCCGGTACTACCGTGAACGGCAGCAGGTCGCACCCGCTGCATATTGTAATGACTAATAAAAATGAGATTATTAAATATATTATTTTCTTCACAAGATATATTATAGCAGTTGCCGGATTTTTCTTGGAATAAAAAAGGGGCGGTAAAAACCGCCCCTTTTTTTTCGTCTTTATCCCTGGACACCGGGGATCTTGGGTAATTCGGCTAATGCTTCTTTAACCTTTTCTGCCGGATACTCGAAATCAGCCATGCGGCCGGACAGGTATTCGTCATAAGCACTCAGGTCGAAATGACCGTGCCCGGAGTGGGCAAGTAGAATAGTCTTGGCCTGGCCGGATTCCTTACATTTCAGTGCTTCATTGATGGCCACGCTGATGGCATGGCTGGTTTCTGGAGCACTGATGAAACCTTCGCTGCGGGCGAACTGTACCGCTGCTTCGAAGACGGGTTTCTGCTTGACGGCTACCGCTTCTACCAGGCCGAGTTTATACAGATGGCAGATTATAGGCGACATCCCGTGATAACGCAGGCCGCCGGCATGGATGGGCGAGGGGATAAAGCCGTGGCCTAAGGTATACATGTAGACAATCGGGGCCATGCCGGCCACATCGCCGTAGTCCCAGGCATACAGGCCTTTGGTCAGGCTGGGAGCAGCCGTCGGTTCCACGCAAATAATACGGGTATTTGGGTTCTTCTTAGTTAACTTATCGTGGACGAAAGGCAGGGCCATACCGCCGAAGTTCGAACCGCCGCCGACGCAGCCGATGACGATGTCCGGATAATATCCGGCCATTTCCATCTGCTTCTTCGATTCTTCTCCGATGATGGTCTGGTGCAGCAATACATGGTTTACCACGCTGCCGATGGAATACTTGGTATCTTCCCGGGAAAAGGCGTCTTCACAGGCCTCGCTTATGGCGATGCCCAGGCTACCCGGATGGTTCGGGTCTTTCTTCAGGAAACTGCGCCCGATTTCCGTGTCGGGGCTCGGGCTGGGGACCACTGTTGCCCCCCAGCTTTCCATCAGGATGCGCCGGTACGGCTTCTGATTGAAACTGGCTCTGACCATGTATACCTTGCATTCGACACCGAAGAAGGCGCAGGACATCGCCAGGGCACTACCCCACTGCCCGGCGCCGGTCTCGGTCGAGTACCTCTTGACGCCTTCCTTCTTAGCATAATACGCCTGGGCAACAGCAGTATTCGGCTTGTGGCTGCCGGCCGGGCTGGCACCTTCGAACTTATAGAAGATACGGGCTGGGGTATCCAGTATCTGTTCCAACCGGCGGGCCCTGATGAGGGGAGTCGGCCGCCATTGGCGGTAAACCTGCTGTATTTCTTCCGGGATTTCAATAAATTTCTGGTTGCTGAATTCCTGTTTGTTGACTGCATCGGTGAAAAGGGGCGGCGGCAGCGGGCCTTCTTTCGGCAGGACTTCTGTAGTCTGCGGATGCCTGAGCGGCGGTAATGGTTCTGGTAAGTCTGGTATCACATTATACCAGGAAGTCGGCATGTCTTTTTCTTCGAGAAGGAATTTTATTCTTTCCATTATTTTCTCCTTATATTAATGATAGGCATTTGTCATACTTCAGGGCCCGCCCGAAGCGGGCTGTGCCAGTACCAATTCAATCCCGGCATTATATTACCCCCTGTTATCCAGGAAAATAAAAAAGCCTTCCGCCCTGAAGGGGCGGAAGGCTTGCTTCCACGGTGCCACCCTTCTTGGTACTTCAAAACCAGATCGAAGTACCTTCTCTTTACAGCTACACTATATTAATTAGTATAGCTTGGGATCTGATAACGCTTCCCCTGCGGCATCACCTAACCGGTCCCGGCTCACTCCGGCC
>CAZSHH010000126.1:0-6594 GCA_964606525.1 uncultured Dehalococcoidales bacterium | reverse complement strand
GGCGATATAATCATCACACTCGATGCAGACCTTCAGAACGATCCTGCGGACATCCCAATCCTCCTGGAAAAAATGAAAGAGGGTTATGATGTCGTCAGCGGCTGGAGGAAAGACAGAAAAGATCCATACCTTAACCGACGGCTTCCCTCGCAGCTGGCAAATGGACTGATCAGCTGGATCACAGGCGTCCCTCTCCACGATTATGGATGCACGCTAAAAGCCTACAGCCGCGATGTTATGAAGAATGTCCACCTCTATGGCGAAATGCACCGCTTCATCCCGGCCCTCGCAAGCTGGGTAGGAGCCCGGATAGCGGAAGTACCTGTCACACACCATGCGCGCCAGTTCGGCACGTCTAAATATGGAATATCGCGAACTTTCCGGGTGATCCTGGATCTGTTCACGGTCAAATTCTTCCTCGCCTACAGCGCCAAACCCATGCAGATTTTTGGACGCATAGGCCTCACGTTCTTGTCCATCGGGCTTCTCTTCCTGCTGGCCATGACCGCCGCCCGGCCGCAAGCGGTCGGTGAAACCCTTGAGAAATGATTTCACGTCGGCGCCGAAGATATTCCAGCTCCAGAGTGATTCATTGATCTCTTCATAGCCCTTTTCCTGGGCGCCCCGCCAGTAGCGGAAGATAGCCCGGGAGAGGAAGAAAATTATGACCCCGATGACCGCCAGCAGCAGGACCCACTGCAGCACGGTGCCCAGCGTAGCCGGAAAACTCCCGGTGACGATCTCTTCCGTCTTGTCGCCGATCTCACCCATCTCGATCTGCATCATTTCCTGGGAATTAAGGCGGGCCATCAACCAGGCGAGGACATAGGAACCAACCCAGTAAACCGCTTCCACCAGGTAGCCGATGGGGTACCCGATGACATAGAGAAAAGCGGTCAACAACCAGCCGGCCAAAGTATCCAGCGGCTGGATGATCCAGGTGATCAAATTATAGGAGAAGGTGCTGGCCAGCAGCGCCCCCACGATCATGATGACGGTTACCACGCCCAGGAGAATGAGCAGCCAGCGCCGGGTGAAGAGTTCGGTGGCTTTAGGCCGGCTGGCCATGCCCTGGCGCAAACTGAGAAAATTACTGATGCCCAGGGACATGAGTGAGGTAAAGAAATAACCCAGGATATAAGGGACCAGGGTGGCAAACATGTGCTCGTTGGTGTTGATGCGGGCGGTGGAAGCCCAGACGATCATCAACAGGACGAAGCCGGCAACGCCGAAGATGAAGTTTTTATACAGGTGATCGGTCTGTTGATCACCGCGGGAAACCGCAATACCGCGCCAGATCAGGTAAGTACCGAACAGCAGCCCGGCGATCACGGCGACCAGGTTTTGTGAAGCATATGTGAACCAGCCGAAATCCCAGAAGCCATATCCCCCGTGCATCTCGAGGCGTATCACCAGCAGCAGGCAGATGATACCGCTGGCGAGGGCGGCGATGCGCACCTCATTAAGGCGGAAATCCCGGTACAGGGTAAGATGCAGGATGATAGCGACGACGGAGATGATGATCAGGGAAGACAGGAAGCTAAAGGGGGGGTCTACCCAGTTCATGATACCCAGGCTGCTTAACAGGATCAGCCAGGGATAAGCCCGCAGCGCCTCGGCGAGGACGGTGAGGACGATCAAAAGCCGGGGGATGGTGGCTATTTTACTAAATGACCTGATTTTCTCCGGCATACTAATTTCCCGTCGGGCTTACCCCGACACTCTCCACCTTCTCCCAGGCGATTTCTGCCGGGACGCGATAATACACCAGGCCGTCCATGTTGAAAATCGGCTCTTCATTGCCGACCAGGATCACGGCTACCGGACGGCCGTTACGGTGGAAGGACTCGAGGACGGCGATCATTTCCGGGGTCGGGATGGCGGTGATGGCGACCAGGGTACTGACCCAGGGTAATTTACCGGCTTCCTGCCTGATGAATTCATCGAAACCGACCGATTCCGTGGGCATCACCATGGCCAGGGTTTCCAGGATGCGGAGCAGCTGCTCCGGATGCGACGAAGGCTGTATTTTCATCAACTGAGAACTGTCGGGATAGGGGTGGTTGACAAATAAACCGACGCGATATCCCTTATCCAGGGCATAGTTGGTGATCGAAGCTGCGGCGATGGTAGCCGTTTCCAACAGCTGGGTAATTTCTCCCCAGAAGGGGTGTTTCACGCTGCGGACATCGAGGAATATCGCCAGGTCAGAAGAAGTCGTATGTTCAAAAACCTTGGTTTGCAGAGTGCCGATACGGGCACTGGCTTTCCAGTGGATACGCTTCAAGGGGTCGCCGGGGGTATACTCCCGGATGCTGGATACCCGCACCGGGTCCTGGAACAGGTGGCGCTGCAGGCGGATATCGCCAAAGGGGTCGCGGGAGGCGATGCCCAGCTTTTCCAGGGGCAGGATGCGGGGGTAAACCACGAGGTAATCCGGGCTGCCGATCTCCATTTGCTGCACGTGGAAATGGAAATAGTCGCCGGATTGGATAGTGGTCGGTCCGAAAGCAAAATAACCGCGCTTCATGCAGCGCATGGTATAGATACGCTTCACCCGGTGGTACCAGCCCAGCGGCATCAGGTTCCGCAGCAGAACCCGCCCCGGGCGGTAAGACTGCGTGGTCAACACGGTATCCGGCAGCAGCATGTGCTCATCCAGTTCTTCATCCACCTGGATCCAGGGCAGGGGCAGGATTTTACGGTTGGTAATACTCAGTTCGATGGTGATTTCATCGCCGAAGAAAGCGTGCGTGGCGCTGAGGCGCCGGGAATATTCGATACGCCGCAGGGCATATTTGGACCAGATCCAGGAGACGCCGAAAAGCAGGAAGAGCAGGACCGCCACCAGCAGGACGCTCCCCTGGCGCAGGACCACGGCGGTCACCAATAATGCGAGAGCAAGCAGCAGCCAACCGGTCCCCAAACTAATGCTCCACTTCTACCGCGGGGGTATCTTCTACCGGAACTTTCACCGATTGTATCACTTCTTTAATAACGTCGGCCGGGGTGGTGCCGCGCAGGTGACTCTGCTGCTTGGTGATAATGCGGTGCTCCAGCACATAAGGCACGACGTACTTGATATCATCGGGAATGACATAGGTACGGCCGCGCAGTGCAGCCAGGGCCTGGCTGGCGCGGTATAAGGCTAACATAGCCCGGGGACTGCCGCCGAGTTCCACCTGGGGATGGACGCGGGTGGCATGGATCAGGTCAACGATATATTTTTCCACATCGGGGTGAACAGCCACCGTTTGGCGTTCTTTCTGAAGCTGCATGATTTCTTCCATGGTAATGACCGGCTGCAGTTCATCGATCACATTGGTCAGCCGGAAGCGCTGCAGGATGACCCGGTCGTCTTCCTTAGTAGGATAGCCCAGCTTGATCTTGATCAGGAAGCGGTCGACCTGGGCTTCGGGAAGGGGGAAAGTACCTTCCAGTTCGATCGGGTTCTGCGTTGCCAGGACGACAAAAGGACGGGGGAGGGGCAGGGTATCGCCTTCGACGGTTACCTGCTTCTCTTCCATCGCTTCGAGCAGGGCGGACTGGGTGCGGGGGGTGGCCCGGTTGATTTCGTCGGCCAGCAGGACCTGGGTAAAAACCGGCCCCGGCCGGAACTCAAATTCGGATGTTTTTTGATTATACATGTAAGTGCCGGTGATATCCGACGGCAGCAGGTCGGGGGTGCACTGCACCCGGCGGAAAGTACAGCCGAGCGACTTGGCGACAGCCCGGGCCAGCATAGTCTTGCCGATGCCCGGGACATCTTCCAGCAGGACATGTCCTTCGCAGAAAAGGGCGACCAGCACCATTTCCACGGCGGATGATTTGCCAACTATTACACGTTCGACATTATCCAGGACATGTTTACCGGCAGCGGATAATGCCTCAACAGTTACTTTCTCCATGTCTCCTCCTTAAAAAACCGGCTTATTATAACACTATCTCCGGAATAACAACAAACATCCCGCTTGAATAGTATACTAAATATACAACCATGATGTGACGAAATATTAAAGAGTACAATAGTACCCTATGGTTTACGCTTAATAAGTATAACAAAGATTGCAATCAAAAGTACGGTTAAGACAATTGCAGCGGCCGTGATGAGGATGACCAGCCCCGCAGGAAAGCCCGGTGCCGTGACGGTGTTGTTGATGATGATGTTGTTGGGGGAGGGGGAGGCCGGGGCATTTGATTGAAGGAAAGCCCTGATCTCGGGGGTGGGGGCCGGGGTGATGACAGGCGAGGTAACGGTGAAAACCCCCACCGGACTCCAGGCGCTGTACGACCCGGCCCCGACCGCCCTTACTTTCCAGTAGTAAGTAATACCGGGTGCCAGGGCGGCCTCAGCCTGGTAAGCAGTACCGGAAATTGCCGCCACCCCTTCACAAGCCAATACCGGCCCGGTAAAGGAGATGTCCGAGGCCACCAGCAGTTCGTACCCCTCCGCTTTATCGATGCCGCTCCACTGGAAAGCGGGGTGCACCGGCTGATCTACCGCCCCCGCTACAGGGCTTAATAACTGCGGGGCGACCACGGCGTTACCCAGCCTGGTATGAAAGGAAAAAACCTCCGACCACGGCCCAGCTAGCGGCGCCGCGGCCCGCACTCGCCAGTAATATGTAGTTGCCAGGGAAAGGGCAGGCAAGCCAGCGGAGGAGGCGCTGCCGCTGCCCTTGAAATTGTCCGGGATGTCTGCGAAACCGTCATCCGTATCCACCTGCCACTCGTAGCCAGTGGCTCCCGGCAGGGATCCCCAGTTGAGGACGACATTATTGATATCGATTCCCGGGGCAGCATCAGCCGGTGTTTGCAGCACGGCGGGCCGGGCCAGGGTATCGTAAAAAGTCATCAGCCGGGTATTGGTGGTATCGACCGACCACAAACGGCTACCGGCCAGCCACAGCCCGTGAAGGGTCGCTCCGTTTTCCAGGCCGCGGGCCACCGTTTCGAAGGCAGCGGAGGAATTACCATCGAGAGCACGCCTGATGCCACCCCCGGAACCAGGATTAACCGCGCACGAATTAGTTTGATAGAGGACCCCGTCAGGAGAGAACACTACCTGGTTGATGATGCTTTTTGCAGGTAAAGTACTATCAACCACCTGCCAGTTCCTATCACGGCCGATAGTGAAACGATACAAACGGGCAAGATTCGCTTCTTTCGTATAGTAGTCGCTGGCGGCATATACCGTTTGTGAATCGGCGAAATCCGGGGCAAAAGCCACGGCAACCTGGCCGGGGGCAGCGGTGGTGCCGGGCAGCGGCTCCCCCAACTGCTGGAACGAGACGCCGTTATCGGTTGAGGAGTAAACCAGCCCAGCGGTAGTACCTGCCAGCAGCGTCCGGTCGTGGAGATAATCGGGAGAGAGTACGATCGAGCGCAGGGTCTGCGTACTGACGCGGGCCGGCAGTGTATAAAAGTATCCCCCGTTGCCGGAAAAACATATCAGGCTGTCCGTGCCGTCATAGCCGGCGATGGCCAGGCAGTCGTCACCGGCGATGGCCCAAGCATCGACGGTATACGGTGCATTCATTACCTGAAAGGAATTCCCCCCATCCCCGGAATGCCACACCACCGGCATATCCCCTATCATACCCGCCAGGTACACGGCCTGTTTTTCCCCACCGTACCGGGGCGAAACGGCCACCAGGGAGAAAGAGCTTTCCCCGGTTAACGCGGTACAGTAAATCCTTTCCCAATCCGGGTTTTCACCACGGCCCCGCCATAAGCTGTACCCGTTATCGCGGGTCAGCAGGAAGAGGGTCCGGGCCTGCTCGTAAGCCGGCGGTACCGCCAGGTCCACGATGCCGCCGTTGGCGATAACGGTATCGATCAACCCGGCCTGGTGCCAGGTCCGGCCGCCGTCACTGCTCCGGGACAGGGCACTCTGCGCGCCGCTGGTCGCGGCAAAAATATATCCGTCAGTTGCAATACCGGGTACCGCAGTAAAGCCGGTGACCGCCTCCCCCGTCGGCTGCTTCAGGGCAGGTTCCCAGGAGATACCGCCGTCCTTACTCCGGTAGACCTGGCCGCCCGCGCTTGACAGCAGTTCTACCACTGCCGCGGTTCCGGCGGTAAAGATGGCGGTGATACCGCTGGTTCCGCCGCCCGGCACTACGGCCAGGTTCAGGCTTTCTACCGGCCCGGCCATCCCCAGCGGCCAGTGTATGCGGCAGATGCCGCCCCCGTACCCAGCCGCCCCCAGGTAAACAGCCACTTCTCCGGTATTGCCTGCCGGCACCGGGGCGAAGGCCAGACTCACCGTGGTGGGAACAAGGGCGGGGATGACGAGCGGCGCGGGCATGATTTCATAGCCGGAACTGTCGATACGCATCGTGAAAAGCGAAGAACCGGTCTCGTTTGCCGTCACCGCCAGCAGCCGGTGGTCCAGGTGAAAAGCAGGCGAAGCCGCCAGGGCCAGGACAGCGCCATTACCCGTTTCCACTCTCTGCCACATTGAGGCTAAAGGATTTTCTGCAAACAGGTAGATATGCCCGTGCTTTCCGGTAATGCCGTCCCGAGTCGAAACGGCAATCGTATGTGTACCGTCCAGTCCAGTAACAGTGAGAGCGGTAATGTATTCCGTAT
>CAZSHH010000125.1:0-6731 GCA_964606525.1 uncultured Dehalococcoidales bacterium | reverse complement strand
TCTACAGTCAAACAGCGTTTAGTGGCGACTAAACCCATGTTCGTGGTACTCAATACCCCGGGGGGGTCATATAAAGGGTTGATCTCAAACCCAACCCCGGCGGACATAGCGGATCTTAAGGCAGCCGGAATTAAGGTGCTGTCTTATGTCTCCACCGGCAACATGGTCAATTTCCGTTATGCCAGCGACAGCCCACCGAATAACCGGTCTTTTGTCCGCGGCTGCATCGAAACGGTGGCCGCAGAAGGCTGTGACGGCATATTTTTTGATGAGGGTGGTGTTGGCAACTGGCGGGATGTCCTGAACCGGTGGACCGGAACACGTGCCGACCGCTACTATCAAGCACCCGAAATCGACATGTACGGTAATGCGAATTCATGGGCTGGCTATACAATAGAGGATTATGCTTCGTACGCCCACAGCTTCGGTATGATCGCAGTCCTGGGAACTGACTTCAATGAACCGCAATACCTGATACAGAATGTATTCCAGATCTTCGACTATGTATTAACCGATGAGCATTACACCAACCGAGGCCCGGAAGGTTCTGAAGCGGGCTATGCCGCACAATGCTGGGTCATAGGTTACGGCCAGACGAGTGGAGCCACCGCTGCCCAATATACTAATAATGCCCTGAACCAGGGTTTCGGGGCGGCATACCATTGTTCCAGCTACGGGACACTGGCATCCTGGTATGAAGACTATGTTTCGCTCCTGTCTCCGGTAACCAATCCTGAACCGTCCATACCTACACCGACCCCAACTCCGACACCAATCCCAGTTCCAGCAACAACTACCCAATATAACCTAAAAATATCTGTTCAGGGAGAAGGAACGACCAATTACGGTACCGGTACGATCAATATCCCGGCTAATCAGGTGGTAACAATAACAGCCGTGCCAGCTGCCGGTTGGACATTCCGAACCTGGAGTTGGCCCGGTAATAATCCCGATTATGCCGGTTGGGCGGAGAATCCTACATCATGGCCGATGATCGAACCAATTTCAATTATTGCTGTATTCGACCAGACCGATGTATTAGATCCAGAACCCAAACCTACTACATCTCCCTTAGTGATTGCAACTAGTGCTTTACCTAGTGGTCAGGTGGGATCATGGTACTACCAAAGCATGGCAGTAAGTGGTGGTATCATTCCTTATACATGGACAATAAAGTCCGGAAATTTACCTGCTGGATTGACCCTCACTTCAGGAGGTGTGATCTCAGGAAATCCAACTACTGCCGGAACATCAACTTTTACAGTCCAGGTTACCGATAGTAACAATACTATCTCCAACTGTACACTATCGATTACCGTCTCAAGTAAACTGGCAGTGGCCACTACTAAAGCAACAAACATCGGAAGAAACAGTGCCGTACTAAATGGTACATTGATCAACCGGGGAAATAGCATCGTTGCTTTGTCCTTCGAATGGGGAACCGACACTACTTATACCGGCGGCATTGTATCTGCAACACCTTCATCCTGGAACAGTTCAGTCCCTAAAGTGTTTAGATACCGCCTGAGTGGGTTAAAACGCAGGACCACTTATCATTTCAGAGCGAAGGCAGTTGGTGCTGACGGTACTACGGTATATGGTAAAGACTTTCAGTTCACAACCTCATAAAACAATATCAAGCTGAAGATATCACAGGGAAAAACATATCATAATACCCCCGGACATCTTGTTAGTTCGACCACCTGGTAAGGTGAAACCAATCAGGTGGTCGAAAGCTATCTGATAATCTTAAACTTACCCAAGAAAGATCTTGTTCACGATATTGCAGCTTGATCTTCTTATATGCCACGTCTTGATTAAGGTATTATCCCTGTTCCCGGTATTATGCATGGTTTGGTGAAATATTAGGTAACCATACTTCTGAGCCATGACCAAGGTACCCGCGGCAACCAAATCGGGCTATTGAAGTGGTAGTTTGATACAGTTATTGTTAATTAAGATTGGATAAAGACAAATAAAGGGATGTTATACCAGATTCTTCCTATTCCTTTTTTCAGGCAGGTATATGATGAATTTGTGGCAGGTTGCGATTACAACGCTTGGCGGAGTCGTGGTTGGTATACTTCTAAGTATTGTTTATTTTTACATTCCTGTCCCAGCAATTCGAAAAACCCGTGAAAGTGTATGGCAATATCTCGTAACTAAACTTTTATCCGTAAGAAGGTTGTTCAGCTCAATATTGATGGCAAGAACCAACGTCAATGACAAAGGATTTCAACCAGAAGGTGAAATAACTCATTTTTTCATAGAAAGTACCGGCATTAACACATCGGATTCCTACAGTGAAAATTTGCAACAATTATCTCCAGATAATCCAGGAAGAGGAGATGACGGGATTCCATCAGGCGTAGAATATGACTCCAAGCTGGCCAACAATAGGCCGGCATTAAATAAGAACTCGTTTCACGTTTCACACGAAATTGAAAATGAAAGTACAATCGAACAAAACCAACCACATAATCATTTATCTGTATTTCTAGACGAATTCATATGTAATCGGCAAATTATAAGGGAATTGACAGGGGACAGCCTGTCACCATTGAATACAGCCTTATGGGAAGCAAATCAACGGCTGGTAAGAAATATGAATACGGATCTGAAAAACAGGTTAACCGCTCTGTATAATGACATTAACTTGCTAAACAGCCTGGTCTGGTTGTCAAATGAATTCAACTATATCAGCCCTAACATGAGTTTAAAGTACACCAAATTATGCCGGATTATTGCTATAAACCTGGAGAATCTTATAAACTCAATCGGATATGCTACTCAAAGTGAGAACGCCTTAACGTAAACAACTTTATATCCAATATCAGTCAGTAGTATACTAGTAGCACTTATCGATCAATCCAGAATCTTGCCCTTAACAATATAGAATATAAAAAAACCTGAATTTCTTGTATCATTGTTAAGATAATGTATTCCCAGCTTAAGTATGGAGCGGCGAATTGTCTGTTATTTACTCTATTAAAGAATTCATAAACCAAACAGTCTCTATCCAAAAATCTAATGGCATTGCCGGCCTCCTCAAAGTCGGCTTACGTTTCGCTTATAGCCCAGTATACAAAACCGAATCATTCTGGCTCACAACAAACAAAATATCCGCTGAATTCAAGTCAGAAGCTTCAAAACCACGCGTCAGCATGGATAGGCTAAGTTTTAAAGTCATCACCTCCAACAAGGAAGCCGATTCGCTGGAAGCGCAGGGGTACTTTTTCCGTTCCCACCCTACCTACTTCAACCATGGCCTAACCCTATACCGGAAATGGCTTGACCTGGGCGCCGTCGCCTGTTGCACTTTCGTGGATAAGGAATTTGCCGCCATCAACTGGATTATCCCTTCCCGAAAAACCCAATATGCCATCAAAGCAGCACCCATCAAAATAGACTATGAAAAGAAAGAAATATTTACGCGAAGCGCATGGTCCAATCCAAAATACCGGGGATTGGGTATTTACTACTATACGGGACGATATAGAAACCGGTACTTATTGGAGAAAGGGTACATTACTTCAAGGGGAGTGGTAGCTTTTGATAACAAAAACGGCCGGGGAATCGCTACTGCCGGTGGCTCCAGGCTATATGGTACAGGGAAATTGACAAGGATCTTGTGGTGGAATAATTGGCAAGAGCAGTATTTCCCGAAACCCATAGAATGGTCCGAAGCTGACAATTATCTTTTATCTTTAAAAGCGAAGTAAATGTTGATACACAATAAACAGGAACCTTTCCGATAGAATAACGATATAACTGGCTGTATCAGGCAAAATACTGGAGGTGTTTACTTATGGAAAACATGCTGCAAGGCCGTGTAGCTGTGGTCACCGGTGCCGGAAATGGCCTCGGCCGGGCGGAAGCCAAGGGACTGGCTGCCCGGGGAGCTAAAGTAATAGTGAACGACCTGGGCACCTCTCATGATGGCTTCGGCGTTTCCTCTGCAGACGCCGACCAGGTAGTTGCCGATATTATTAAGGCGGGCGGTACCGCGGTAGCCAGCTATGATAGTGTGGCATCTGAAGAAGGAGCGAATAAAGTTATCCAAACTGCGCTCGATAAATTCGGCCGGCTCGACGTCCTGATCAATAATGCCGGTGTACTCCGGGTACAGCCGATCGATGAGATTCCCACCGATGACTGGGACCTGGTGATCAAAACACACCTCTACGGGACATTTTATTGTACCCGGGCAGCCTGTAAAGTCATGAAAAGCCAGGGGTACGGCCGCATTGTCAGCACTTCCTCTCATGTCGGTTTTGGCGTTGGCGGACAGTCTACCTATTCCGCCGCCAAGGAAGGCATCACCGGGTTTTGCCGGTCGGTCGCCCGAGAAGTCGGACAGCACGGTATTACCTGCAATGTGATCCGGCCGATCGCCGCCTGGCGCGGGGCGAAGGGACTGAATCCGACCATGTCCCGACTCCTCCCCGAAGACGTAGCGGCCCTGGTAGTTTACCTGGCCAGCGAAGCGGCAGGCGATATCAACGGCTGCATTTTCGAAGTATGGCACGGCCATGTCGGCATCTTCATCGACCCCCCGCCAGTAGCCCAGGCCCTGTGGAAAGACGGCTCCTGGACACCCGAAGAACTACAGCATGTACTTCCGGAAACCCTGACGGAAGGATACTCACGGGAGAAATTACCACCCACCATGCCCTATTTCTTCCGTCACATGAGTGACCATATGGGAAGCCCTGAATAGGCATAAACAATAAAGTCCAGAGTTTTCTGGCGATAGATCCAAGTCAACAAAATTTGACAAAGATAACCTGAAATATCTATCCTATATCTTTTATACTTCTTGTATACGATTGCCGAAGGAGACTGGAAATGGTCAAAATCTTTGACGAAATTTCTAGAACGTTTGAGGAATACCTGCTGGTCCCCAACCTCACCACGAAAGAATGCATACCGGGTAATATAAACCTCTCGACGGTCGTCACCAAATACAGGCGGAAACCCAACCATATCGTCCGTTTAAATATCCCCATCGTCTCTGCGGCCATGCAAGCAGTATCCAACCACACCCTGGCCATCGAACTGGCCCGCTGTGGCGGCCTGTCTTTCATTTTCTGTTCCCAATCAATGGAACTGCAAGCCGATATGGTCCGCAAAGTCAAGGCTTTCAAGGCCGGATTCGTTACCAGCGACTCCAACCTGAAACCGGATAATACCCTGGCTGACCTGCTGTTACTGAAACAGAAGACCGGCCATTCTACCGTTGCCGTTACCGATTCCGGAGAGCCCAACGGCAAGCTGCTCGGCATCATTACCTCGAAGGACTACCGGGTCACCCGTGACCCTCCGGAAAAGAAAGTCGCTGATTTCATGACTCCGTTCAGCCGGTTGGTCTACGGTAAAGTAGGCATCTCGCTGACCGAAGCCAACGATCTCCTCTGGCAAAGTAAGATCGACTGCCTGCCGGTGATCGATAACAACCGGAAACTAGTCCACCTCGTCTTCCGCAAGGATTATACCGAACACAAGGAGAACGAGAACGAACTGCTTGATGCCAATAAACGGCTGATGGTAGGGGCGGCCATCAATACCAAAGACTATGCGGAAAGAGTGCCCGCCTTGATCGAAGCCGGGGCAGATATCCTGTGCATTGACTCGTCTCACGGCTATACGGAATGGCAAAGCGAAACCCTGAGATATATCCGCAAGAAATACGGCAATACCATCAAAGTAGGTGCCGGCAATGTCGTCGACCCCGAAGCTTTTATGTACCTGGTCAAGACCGGGGCTGATTTTATCAAAGTCGGCATCGGCGGTGGTTCTATCTGTATTACCCGTGAACAAAGGGCAATCGGCCGCGGCCAGGCCACGGCGATACTGGATGTTGCCAAAGCCAGGGACGAATATTGTGCCGAAACCGGCATCTATGTACCGATTTGTTCCGACGGCGGCACCAACCACGACCACCAGATCGCACTAGCCCTGGCAATGGGGGCTGATTTTACCATGCTGGGCCGTTATTTTGCCCGGTTCGATGAAAGCCCTTCTAAAAAAATCGTTGAAGGCAATCATTACCTTAAAGAATACTGGGGTGAAGGCACCAACCGTGCCCAGAACTGGCAGCGCTATGATCTTGGTGACGGCAAGAATGCCTTGATTTTCGAAGAGGGAGTTGATGGTTATGTACCCTACGCCGGAAAACTCAAAGATAACCTCGCTCTGACATTGGCCAAGATTAAAGCGACGATGAGTGCCTGCGGCTCCGCTTCAATCAAAGAATTCCAGCAGCGAGCCCGGCTGACCGTAGTATCTCCCCGCACCATACAGGAAGGCAGCGTTCACGATGTTATTACCAAGGAAGTTGGGCTTGAACGATAAAGTACATTTGTAATACGCATATTTACTCATATGTACTTTCATATCTACACGTGTTAGAATTTAGTTAATTCTTGATTCGCAGGTAACTATGATCAGATGAGAACAGGCGGGAAAGCGTCATTTCATGGAGATTCAGAGCTTCTTAATAATACCGAGATAAAAGAACTACTCATCCGGAGAGCTAAAGAGAGGGGAGCTGCCCTCAAGTGGAATGCTAGTACTCTGATTCTGGCTTATACAATCCTCATATTAACTATTATCCTGGCATTTCGTTCGGCGAGCATCGCAGTGATTGCCATCGTGGCTGTCCTCGGTTTGGCGGTAATCTGGGGTTTCAGTTATCAACAAGCCAAGAGAATTGAACGCGATTACTTACA
>CAZSHH010000124.1:0-6935 GCA_964606525.1 uncultured Dehalococcoidales bacterium | reverse complement strand
GTGGGGATGCCGTATTTCTGTTCCAGGGTGATCGCACAGTCGGCCACGGCCGGCACACAGCCGATTCAGCCGCCCACGCCCACCACTACCCCATGGCCTTTGGCCTTCACCTCCTGCCAGAGTTCCTGGGCATCGTCGCGGAAAGCGCTGCCGGCTTTGCGCCGGCGGACCGTGGTCACCGACGGCATGTTCCTGGCAAACCAGCGGTGGATGGCGTTCATGAATTTGTAGCTGCCGCCGTAGCCGATATCCACCAGGTAGATGGTCTTACCCTCAATGCTGTCCAGCCGCTGGGCCAGGGATTCGGCGGCCACCGATTGGCCGGCAAACACGCCCTGGTTCTGGATCGTGCCCAGCGGTTCCGGGTTCATCACATCGGTTAATAATGTAATTGGCATTTTTACTCCCTCCCACCTGAATCATCATATACCACTCATCCTGCCTGTCCCGCATTTATCGGGAAGCCTGTCGAGGGAGAGCGGTGAACTGACTCTCTCGATCTGTCATCCCGAGGCTTCGCCGAGGGATCCGTTTTCTCCGAGAAGAAGAACGGATTCCTCCCCTTCACTGCGTTCAGGTTCGGAATGACATCACAATAATTGCTTATCTTCTTACTTCGTCTTTTTCTTTGCCCTCGCCCCCGCCTGGACCCAGGTCAGGTCGGCCTTGGCCTTGCCCCACCCCGAGTCGGTGCTCTGGTACGGGTCGGGCCGCTTCTTCATCTCCGCCGCCCGTTTTTTCGCCAGTTCATCCTGCCGCCGCGTGCCCTCGGGCGTGGAGAAATCGAGGATACGCTGGAAATTGTCCTTCAGCATCTGTTCGGCATTTTCGAAGGGCAGGATGTAAAGCTGCTCGTTCTCGATGCCCCGCTTCAGCCACCCCGCCAGTTCCACCGGGTCCATGCCCTGGGCATGGATGGTGCGCAGGAAATCGACCGTCTCCTCATCGGCCTTGTAGCCGGTGGCCGCCAGGTTCTTGGGCCGGGTGTAGATGGCTTCGGCGATGTTGGAGCGGATGTTGGTGGGGCAGAGCACCGAGACGCCGATGCCGTACGGCTTGAGCGCCAGGTAATAGCTTTCCATCAGGTTGTTCACCGCGGCCTTGGCGGCGGCATAGGGGGCATCATTGGCGAAGCCCATGAAGCCGCCCCAGGAAGAAGTGGTGGCGATGTGGCCGCCCTTGCCTGCTTTGATCATGCGGGGCACGAAGGTGATCATCCCGTTGAGGACCCCGCCGAAACAGACCCCCATTACCCAGTCGAAGTCCTCATAGGTCGAAGCTTCCGCCGGGCCGAAGGTATTTACGCCGGCAGTATTGATGAGCAGCTGCGGCGGGCTGCCGTAGACTTGCTCTACTTCATCGGCCGCGGCGGCGTATGCCTTGCGGTCGGTCAGGTCGAATTTGATGGCGTGGACGTCGGCTTTCTTTTTCTTGAAATAGGCCATGGCTTCGTCGATGTGGTCCTGGCGGATGTCGGCAATGACCACCTTGCAGCCGGCCTCGGAGAAGACCTTGGCCTGCCCCAACCCCGCCCCGGACGCCCCCCCGGTGATAAAAGCGACTTTACCCTTAAAATCCTTCATCAAACCCTCCTCAAAACGGCAACAAAAAACCCTTCAGCCGGATTATATCCTTACGGCTATAGTGTACACAAATAGGGGCGGGAGGGTGAGGGGGTGATAAAACTCCCCCTCACTTACATCTCTCCCGCGGTGGGGAGAGAGAAAAATACCAAAAGAAGTTAATTTCCTCTCCCTCGACGGGAGAGGATTAAGGTGAGGGTGACAATAAAACGTTACCGCACCCTTTTCTCTTTACAGCCTCGGCGGCACCATCACCCGGGCGAAGGCCTCAGCATACTTGAAATTGGTGCCTTCGGCGAATTTGGTCACCATGTCCCGGGTAAATTTCATCATACCCGCTTCCGCCTCGGCGTAGCCGTCCGGGGTGTCCATCCAGTCTTCGATCTGCGTCTGGTGGCACTTGATAGCCTGTTCCTTGATGGCATACACATCGGTGATGTCCAATCTGAGGTTGGGCTGTTCCGGTACCCAGAACCAGACCTCTTTCACCCTGTGCGGTTTCAAGCCTTCGGCGATCAGGTCGGGATAATAGTTCGGTGCCATGGCGCAGGGGAAGACCATGTCCATGACCAGGCGGCCGAGCTTGCGGTGGTCGGGATTGGAGATATACCTTTCATTATATGGGTCCATGGTGGCCACGATCTCCGGCCGGTAGGTGAGGATGATGCGCAGGATCTCTTTACGCAGGGCCGGGGTGTCCTCCAGGCCGAGGTCGGGCTGGCGCAGGAAAATTACTTTTTTGATGCCCAGTACCTTGGCCGCGGCCAGCTGTTCCTTTTCCCGCCGTTTGGCTAATACTTCGGGTTTCACGGCCGGATTGCCGCTGCCTTTATCGCCGTTGGTAACAGTGACATTGATCACTTCTTTGCCCTCGCCGGTCCAATGGGCCACGGTGCCCCCGATGCCCCCCTCCGTATCGTGGGGATGTGGGGAAAAGGTGATCGCATAAACTGGTTTGACTGCCATTTCAGAATTTTCCTCCTTGTTTATTCGTAATTACGGCCGGATGGTTTCAGATTTCTCCGGCCGGGGTCAGCTTTTGTTACGGTGCGACTTACCGATGCCGGTGGTTACCAGTGCCCGCAACACGCCGAGGTTCGCCGCCAGCCCCACCGCGGCACATATCTCGCGTACCGTAGTGCCGTCTGTGGTGCCCAGTATTTTGTAGCTCAACCGGTTCAGCCGGGAAGCCTGCGTGGCGCCCCCTACCGACCCCACCGCCCCCGGCACCCAGATCACGCCTTCCAGCCAATCGTCCGTCAGTTGCCAATCGGACAACGGCTGATAGGTACCGGAAACACTGGCGAAGAAGTGGGCAGCCGCTTCCACCGCCCGGGTATCGTTGCCGGTGGCCAGGGCGAAGGCTGACATCCCGTTCAGGATGCCCTTATTATGGGTGACCGCCCGTGAGAGGTCCAACCGGGCATATTCAGCTGCCTGGACGATCTTTTTACAGACATCGAGGCCGCCGATACCACGAATATCGAATCGTGCCCTGGCTTCGCAGACCCGGGCGGACATGTCGTTGGTGATCACCCGCAGCAGCACCTGCCCCCCCAGCAGCGGCCCGATAATTTCCGCCGCCTCTTCCGCCATGGTGGTCATCAGGGCCGCGCCCATGGCGTCCCGGCTGTCGGCGGTGATGGTGACGGTAATATATTTTGGCTGGTCCCGGAATCTTACAGTGCGGGCTGCGATTTCTCTTAACCCACCCCCGGCGGCCGCCAGGTGCGGATGTTTTTTATTAACCTGCTGCATCACGTCGAAAGCAGCCGACTCAATTTTACGGACGGCTTCTTCGGGGTGGGGGCACTGGTCGATAATGACCTGCCCGGAAACGAGGTCGGCTTCCATGCGGGCGGCGAAGCCGCCGCATCTGACAGCCGCCTTCGCGGCGAAGCTGCAGGCCGCCACGATGCCCGTTTCCTCGGTGGCCAGCGGCACCAGGTAGCTTTTCCCGTTGACGGTAAAACCAGGTACCACCGCCAGCGGCAGCACCACTGCGCCTACCTGGTTTTCCAGCCAGTTGCTGCCGGTGCGCTCCGCCAGATCCAGGCTTTCTTGCAGGACAGCGGTTTCTTCCGTGTCCAGCCCGGCCGCCTGCCGCACGGCTTCCAGCCGTTCCGCGGCGGAAAGTTTATAGAAGCCGGATGCGATACGGCCGGATGCGATACGGCCGGTAGCGTCATTCATAATCAATCCTCCTCGAGGTTTCGGGCTAATTGTAGCAGAAGAAGGCGGGAAGGGGATAACAAAATCCTCACCCTAGCCCTCTCCAAAAAATTTGGAGAGGGGACTTTATCATCCATGCATTACACGATACAAAATTCAAATATCAAAATCCTAAATCCGAAACAAATCCCAATTACCAAGCAACAATAACCAAAATAGAACCTGGTGTGACAGGCGGGCAGCCTGTCATTAAGCCCCGGCCGGGTTACCCAACCCAGCCTACGCCAAATGAAACCGTAGGGCAGGTCTCCTGACCTACCGGAGAATCCATCTATATCTTCCTTTGGTAAAGGAAGAGGAACCGCGGAACAACCTGAGGCTAAATCACGGATTTTGTTGAAACAACCCCAGGCACTAATTGAAGCTAAAGGAGAAAATTCTAATTTCTAAACTCAAAATCCTAAGTAAATTCCAATTTCCAAATAACAAATGACAAAAATTTCTCAGAGGGCAGAGGCGGGGCTCTGCCCCTACACAATACAAAACTCAAATATCAAAATCCTAAATCCTAAACAAATCCCAATTTCCAAATAACAATAACCAAAATAGAACCTGGTGTGACAGGCGTCCCGCCTATATATAACAACCCCTTTTCTGGTTTTCCCCCTGGTAAGGGGAAAGTAGTCAAATTTCAAAAATTATGAGGGAACGAATGAAGCTGGTAAAAGGGAAACAGGCTGATTCGTTTCGCGCGATAAACATCAATCATACCAACACCTCGCTGAGCTTTCTTTAATTACACAAATCATCGAGAAAAAACAAAAGTTCTGATATCTTAGCACGGATGTTCAGCGATTGTCAATAAACGGGGGTGAGATTCAGTGTTGGTCCTTTGACATTATTAACTGGTATTTATTTAGAAATTAGAAATTAGATACTTGTCTTTTCTAAGGATTTCGTATTTTCGTCAGTATTCATTTGCTCCGGATACTGGTATGATTAGGAATATTATGAATATTATCCAGTTCCTGATCGACTTCGTCCTCCATATCGACGTCCATCTCGCCGAATTCATCGCCGCCTACGGCACCTTCACCTACGCTTTGCTCTTCGGCATCATCTTCATCGAAACGGGGCTGGTCTTCACCCCTTTCCTGCCGGGCGACTCCCTGCTGTTCGTGGCCGGGGCCTTCGCTGCCCTGAAGTCCCTGAACCTGTTCGTCCTGCTACCCCTGCTGATGGCGGCCGCCATCCTGGGGGACACCGCTAACTACTGGATCGGGCACTACCTGGGCGAGAAGATCGTGGCCAATCCCCGCATGCCCATCAACCGCAAGCACCTGGAGAAGACGCACCGGTTCTTCGAGAAGCACGGCGGCAAGACCATCATCATGGCGCGTTTCGTCCCCATCATCCGCACCTTTGCCCCCTTCGTCGCCGGGGCCGGCAGCATGAGCTACGGCAAGTTCCTGCTCTATAATGTCGTGGGTGGCTGTTTGTGGGTGGCGGTGGGCACGGTGGCTGGCTATTTCTTCGGCAACATCCCCATCATCAAGGATAATTTTACTTTCTTCATCCTCGCCATCATCTTTGTTTCCTTCATCCCCATGATCATCCCGGTGCTGCGAGGGATGTTAAGGAAGAAGAAGGTGGGGGAAGTGGGTAAAATCCTAAATTCTAAACACTAAACCCAAAGTAAATCCAAAGTACCAAGGAACAAGTTCCAGGTACCAGGTGTTTTAGTTTTTTTATTTATAACTTTGAACTGCCTTAGATATTAGGGTTTGGGATTTAGAGTTTCATTTATTGATAGATTTCCCCTGGTTTTCCTTTGCCAGGTTGAACAGGCCCTCGTCGCATTCCAGCGTGGGATATAAGCCGCATTCGTTGTCGCACATCTCCGGCAGTTCCATGCCGTAGGCTTCCGTAACGCGTTTTTTCAGCTCGCCGAAGGTGATCTCCTGCCCCACCTTATATCCCAGCCGGTGCAGTACCCTGATATCGATGCCGTTACTGCCGGGAATGATATCATAGAGGCGGCATTTGCCGTCGGTATTATTGGGACAAAAATCGCAGGTATCGCCACACTGGAAGACGATCTCGATTACCTGGTTGTCATTGCTGCGCATGCGGGCCTGATATTTCGCCATGCTGATGCAAAATTCCCGGCTCCACACGTTCTTGCCTTCATGGTTGGAGATGGTCTCGCAGAACAGGTGGTGCCCGCGCATGCGGATCTTTTTGTTCGTTTCGTCGTTCATTTTCGTCCCTTCCAAAGCATATTCCGGCAGTAATGATAGCAGAATAATGTTCAAAACACGACATGGCCATGTCGTTCTGCTTTTAGTCCTTTAGTACTATAAAAATGGTACCAGAGTATATATCAAAAAAGAATAATAACACATAGAATATTTATGGTACAGTCTTAAATATAACAGATATTGTGAATTTAGCGGAAGGTAAGCCTGATGTTTCAGGACTTAAGCGGGAGATAATAAATTGAAAAAGAAGTGGTTATTTTTAATAACAGTGCTGGTTGTGTTCGCTGTGACCGGCATCCTGACCGCCTGCAGCGAACGTATCGTTCCACCGGATAATACGGCGCTGTCTGGGACCACGGCGGCAGATACCCGGTTGATCAAGAACCTGACCACGCCCACCACCACCAACCCCGCCGGTTATCCCTCGCGGCATCCCAGGACGGTGCCGGGGACAATGGATACGACGGTAAAAATTGTGACCACCCAACCCCCCACAACCACCACCCCGGTCGGCCCATCTACTACCACGGTTCAGCCGCCGCCCACGACTACTGAGCCTCCGCCGACAACGACGGAGCCGCCGCCCACGACGACGGAGCCGCCGCCCACGACTACCGAGCCGCCGCCGACGACGACGGAGCCGCCGCCGACAACAACCGAACCTCCACCCACGACCACCGAACCTCCGCCCACGACCACTGAACCTCCGCCCACGACGACAGAGCCGCCGCCGACGACCACTGAACCTCCGCCCACGACGACAGAGCCGCCGCCGACGACGACGGAGCCTCCGCCCACGACAACGGAACCTTCACCCACGACGACGGAACCTTCTCCTACGGCGACTACTCTGCCGCCTACTACAACCGTGCCGCCGACCACGACCGCCCCGACTACGACGGCATCTCCTTCGCCCACC
>CAZSHH010000123.1:0-7004 GCA_964606525.1 uncultured Dehalococcoidales bacterium | reverse complement strand
CCGCCGTGACCGGTCACGGTAATTTTGGGGTAGTCCATGATCGAGAAAACATCCTGCCTGGCTAAGTAGGCAGTATAGTCGGTATTATTTAAGCTAATGGTATCTTCGAGGATTCCTTCTGCCAGTAATAGTTCTCCGAAACAGTGTTCAGGATATGACGAGGTAAACAGCAGGGCAGTACCGGTAATATCGGTCCAGTAACCGTCGCACATAATCGCTGAGACTGAAACATAGAGACGGCTCTGTGTTGAACTGGATTCGGGATCGCGGCATACCGTTCCCTTGATTTTTACTGGCCCCAAACCATTATAAGTACGAAGCAGCGACTCTTCAGCGGCTGGGGATATTGGGCCGACAAGAGCTGCCGCCATAATGAAAAAGAATAAACAAAATAATGTTTTTCTAATCCTGGGTACTGATGTACGGCGGAACACGAATAGCAGTGATAATGGCAACAGCCCACACAAGCCGAACAATCGTCCAGGGTGCAAGCAATGGCCGAATAAAATACCAAGCAGCCAGGCGATGCTGAGAAAAATAATGGTCACAATATGTCCTGGAAACCATAATTAATACAACATCAATCTCCGTTGACGGTTATTAATTCTTTGATTCTGTTAAATTCGCTTTCACCGATTCCGGAGATATTCTTAATACTGTTTGTATCGGGAAACGGTCCATTTTGTAGACGATAGTCAACTATACGTTCGGCCAGTGTTTCCCCGATACCAGGTAAAGCCTGAAGCAGCCACAAGTCGGCGTGATTGATATTGACCTTCTGGTAATGATTATCATGCAAGGGGTGTATATAGATATCAACATGGGAAAGGTCCGCCTGATCTTTGATCCCTCCGGCAGCCTGGACTAGATCGTTAATGGTATCTTCGGATGTAAAAGGGTAATAACCGGGTACAACGATGCTGCCATCAATATATATCGTCCCTCCGGGAGAAGAAACCGGGGGACTCATTGATATTTCAATGGGTAATGATGTTACATAACGGAACCGGGCCAAAATTATACCAGCGGCAGCCATCATGAAAAGAAGTATTAGCAGTATTCTCCGCAGCCAAATTTTTTCCAGTAACATATGACAAAAGACAAATAAATTGTCAAATAGATGACATATAGCACACAATTTACTGCTATCAAGGCATAAAGTCAAGGCCAGGAGTAATTAAACGTGAAAATGTGACCTGAAGGAGGAATTCCAGAAAGGTTGTTACGTTTAATATTCGCCGAGGATTTTACGGAGAGAGGCTTCAGAAGATGCTGGAGTAGCCGCAATCACTTGATCGTCTGCATATAGGACAGTTTCGGGAGAAGGTACAAAGGGACGAATTCCGCTCCGGATGATGAGTGAAAGCACCGTGCCTGGAGGAAGCTGCAGTTCTTTGATGGGTTTGCCTATCGTTGACGACTCTTTAAGTATTTTGATGTCGATGATTTCAAGCCCGCGGTCGTTAAAGGTCATCAGGTGGGTCAGGGGATGTGTCGGTAGTTCTGCTTGAATGTTTTCCAGGATCAGGGTTGTACTGACAACGGTGATATTGATGCCTAGTTTTCTAAAGAGGTCGGCATTAGCCGGATTGACGACACGGGCCACCGTCTGGGGGACTTTAAAGTGGTGTTTGGCGATTTGACAGGCAACTAAATTGTCGTCATCATCACCAGTTACGGCTATCAGCATATCAGCCCGGTTCGTGCCGATGTCTGACAGGATGGCTACTTCTGAACCATCGCCGCGAATGCACACGCTGCCTAGTTCTTCATTGATCGCGTCACATATAGCCGGGTCTTTTTCAACCAGTACTACCTCGTGTTTTTCATCCAGAAGGGCGCGGGTAAGGTAGTAGCCAACCCGTCCGCCCCCGACGACAACGATATACATCAGCTTCTTTTACCCTCGATTTGTTCTTTCAGCATATCGGCAAATATGCGGGTAGGGCTAAAAGCTTCGATTCCCAGGTTATTGAAGATTTCCTGGCGTAATGGATCATAAATGCGGCATACCACCCGTTTTACATTGAATAGATGTTTGGCAATTTGAGCAGACATGATATTACGGTTGTCGCCCTGGCTAACGGCAACGAAAACTTCGGTGTCTTCAATACCAGCCCGCCGCAGGTCTTCTTCATCCAGTCCGTTGCCCACTAAAGCTGTACCATGAAAATCACCAGGCAGCCGGCGGAATGCATAGGAATCCGTATCCAGGATGGTGACCTGATGCCCGTCTCCATCCAGTAATCCAGCCAGACGGGCGCCGGTGCGGCCGCAACCCATTACTAATACTTTCATAAGAACACAACAAAAAAACCGGGATTATATACGCACCTGATATAGTATAACACGGCCTGGGGCATTTCTTAATACGTAAGGAACGATACTCCCCAGGTTAAATTGGCCGAAGCTTCTTTTATATTCAACCCCCATCAGGATCAGGTCAGCCTGGTGTTCGACTGCTTCGTCGATAATCGTCGGCCCGGCTTCCCTTGCTTGAAGTAAATCGGTTTCAAGTTCATATTCCTGTTCTTCAGCAACGCTTAATGCCCGGTCGAGGATCTCTTCACCGTTCCGGGTCTCTTCCTCAAGTTCGGCATCTATCGGTAATGCCCGTTTTACGGTGATGACATAGATGGCCCATATTTTGCCTTTGGTCTTTTTTGCCAAACGGCAAGCCAACCGTATAGCGTCATCGTCAGTTCTGGTTCCACTTACGGGAACAAGGATCCTATTGAATTCGGTTTCTGTGGATTTCATATCAGGCACTGGTAATTATAAACATAGTACTGGTAATAAACAATAGCCGGGGACCAAATACTGAGGTGCTGCATTTGCACCTTTATCAATGAATACCGTTAAGCCTTGCTTTTGACACCCGGATATATTCAGAATAGAATTCTTGAGGCATTCGGTAGTTTTCTTTCGGATGGCGATACATATTGTAGTTTGAGGGGTACATTGGTCGAAAATTGGCGGCCCAAGCCAGCCGATAAAGTCATACGGCCCAGTCGCATTAAACCATACCGGTTGCGAAGAGTCATGGGTATTCCCGGCTTATTCAGTATCGGATATGGGGATGTCGGGTCTTCTATTTACTTTGCCCTGGGTGCAATCGCTTTCATCGCTCTGGGCGCAACTCCGGTTGCTCTTGGTATAGCAGGGATCATATACATCTTTAATGCCCTTACCTATGCGGAAGGCTCGGCCATGGTTCCTGAAGGGGGAGGTTCTGCTAACTATGCGCGGTTGGCTTTCAACGACCTGGCTGGTTTTTCAGTTGGGTGGTTAGTCATGCTGGTGTATGTGGTAACCGTGGCCATCGCTGCTTTTACC
Source organism: uncultured Dehalococcoidales bacterium (assembly GCA_964606525.1). Taxonomy (GTDB): domain Bacteria; phylum Chloroflexota; class Dehalococcoidia; order Dehalococcoidales; family UBA2162; genus JBBITI01. Next base: position 3,668 of record CAZSHH010000123.1, on the reverse strand, counting down.
ATCCCACCGTACCTTAGTTATTTCTGGCCGGCTTTAAGCGGGCCAGTACCGGGCACACTTACTTCGCTCGCTGTCATCATCCTGTTGATGCTGGTTAATTTCGTTGGTATCGGCGAATGGTCCGGACTCAACATTATTGTCGTCACGATTGACATTATTGTACTAATTGCCCTGATCGTCTTGGGGATTTTGTTGCTTTTCTTACCGGGCCCTTCGGTTCTTTATGTGCATATGTTTGGTACCGGAAACTGGCCTACCGCCGGGAATCTGATTTTCGGAATCGCTATTGCTGCTTTGTGTTTTACCGGAGTAGAATCGATCGCCCAACATGCTGAGGAAGCGAAAAGGCCCGAAAAGAAGATGCCGCAAACATACATCTTAATGGTTGTGACGGTACTCATCCTTTTCGCCGGGATTTCCTTGACTGCCCTGACTGCAATGACGCCGCAGGAACTGGGGGATCCGGAGATGGGTTGGGCACGTCATCCGGTGGCCGGGATTGCCAGTGCCGTATCCAATGCTTTAGTCCCCGAACAGATAACGGAGGGGATTCTTTCTGAACCTGTACGAAATTTGCTAACCCGGGTTTTGACATATATCCGTAATTGGTTGCCTGGCTTGATCAGCATACTGGCATGCACCGTTCTGGTGATGGCAACAAATACCGGGATCCTGGGGATGACCCGGCTGGCGTATAATCTGGCCAAGCACCGGCAACTCCCGGCGCAAATGGGTAATATCCACCGCCGGTTTCGCACCCCGTACCTGGCAGTTATCATTTTCAGTCTGGTATCAGTGATCATGTTGTTGCCCGGCATGCTTTCCCGGCAATATTTTATTTACCTGGCGGCTCTTTATGTTTTTGGTGCACTTTTAGTATTTGCCTCAGCGCATATTTCAATATTACGGTTACGCATGATCCATCCCGAACGGGAGCGCCCTTTCCGCTTACTGGGTAACATTAAAGTTCGTGGTAACCGGCTGCCCGTGACGGCGGTACTGGGACTATTTTCGACCATGATAATCTGGTTGATCGTCGTGATAACACATCCTTATATTTGGTGGGTCGGAGTGGTCTGGTTGATAATAGGATTCTTAACATATTATATTTTCCGGAAAAGTCAGCGTTTACCTCTATTAGGGACGTCTGAGAAAACAAAGAGAGACAAATAATCTGTTTTTGAATGGGTTTTAGTGCTAATAATTTGTGATTGTTAACCATGAGTATGACTTCAGGTAGTTCTTACGACTGGCAGCGGAAACCGGGCGACCGGGTTTTCCGCGTATCCCGTATCGAACCATGGCGGGTACTGATTCCCGTAGGGAATGAGAAAAAATCCTCCCAGCCGACCTTGCGTAATCTCGTATACGGTTTTGCCGGGATGATTGCCTTGGGCACAATTTTACTCATGATGCCTTTCGCTGCAGAATCGGGTCAGTTCACCTCCCCGATTAACGCCTTTTTTACCGCCGCCTCATCAGTGTGTGTTACCGGGCTGACTGTGGTGGATACGGCAAATTACTGGAACATCTTTGGTGAATTCATCATCATGCTGCTGATCCAGTTTGGTGGTTTCGGCTACATGGCCGTGACCACTTTTTTCCTGGTATCTCTGGGGCGAAAAATCGGTTTACGCGAGAAACTGCTGGTTGGTGAGTCGATCGGTTTGGCCCAGATTGGCGATGTCAGTAAGTTGATTAAGAACCTGGTGTTATTTACCTTGCTTGTCGAACTGGTTGGCGCCGCCATATTATTCTCGCAGTTTTACCCGGTATACTCCCTGGACGAAGCAATATGGAGATCGGTTTTCCATGCTGTATCTGCCTTTAACAACGCTGGCTTTGACCTGATGGGCAGTGCCGGCAGCATGTCGGCATACCACAGTAATCCCTTGGTATTACTAACCATTGTCGGCCTGGTTATCGTTGGCGGGCTTAGTTTCCTGGTCATTCAAGATATCTTCCGTTCCCGGAAGTCGATGCGTTTTGCTATTGATACGAAAATGGTGCTGACCGTGACTATTATTTTATTAGTCTTTGGTACGATCATCGTGATGGCTACGGAAATAGCCAACCCGGATACACTGGGAAATCTCTCTTTCCCTGACAAGCTGATGAATGCCTTTTTCCATTGTGTGGTCTCAAGGACGGCTGGTTTCTATTCTTTCGATATCGGTAGTATGGCCCCATACGCCCTCTTTTTTACCATGTTGTTGATGTTCATCGGCGGAGCATCCGGTTCGACCGCCGGCGGCATTAAAGTTGGTACTTTCGGCATCGTCTTTGCCACGATGTTATGTGCTATCCGGGGTAAAGAGCACCCGGGGGCTTTTGGCCGTGAATTTATGGAATCGCAAGTGTACCGTGCTTTAGCGGTGGTCATGCTTTCCATTGGGGTTGTGGTGATAGTGGTCTTTTTACTGACGATGATCGAAGACTTTGAGTTTTTACCACTGGCTTTTGAGTCCGTCTCGGCATTCGGTACCGTTGGCCTGTCGACCGGGATTACCCCGGATTTATCGGTGGCCGGGAAAATACTCATTGCCCTTACCATGTTCGCCGGTAGATTAGGGCCGTTGACGTTGATCCTGACGATGGTTAAGTCGCAAAAAGTAACCACCTACCGTTATCCGAAAGAGATCATTAGAATAGGCTAGGAGATAAGCCATGAAAAAACAGGTAGTAGTTGTTGGGTTAGGACGTTTTGGTACCAGTATTGCCAGTGTGTTGACTGATAGCGGATATGATGTCCTGGCGGTGGATGCCGGGGAGAGGGCAGTACAGCAAGCTTCGGCAAAATTGTCCCATGCAGTACATGCGGATGCTACTGATGAGACCGTACTCAATGAGCTCGGTATAAAAGATTTTGATATTGGTATTGTAGCAATCGGTACCGATATCCAGAGTAGTGTCTTAGTCACCGTCTTATTAAAAAAGATAGGTGTACCTTATGTTATTGCCCGGGCGAACAATACCCTGCATGCCGAGATATTAAGTAAGATCGGAGCGGATAAAGTGGTGTCTCCGGAATTCGATATGGGCAACCGGATAGCACATGAATTGGCCCTGGGTAATGTGATTTCCTATCTACCGGTAAGTACGAGGTACGGTATCGTCAGCATCGAGGTTAAAGATGATATCAACGGGCTTACTTTGAACGAGCTCGAGATCGGCCCCAGGGGGAAAGATAATATTGGTGCCTTACTTATCCGGCGTCGTAACGAGATCATATTATCGCCAAGCTTAAGTGAACCGGTAAAAACCGGGGACATCCTGATTCTTGCGGGCATGGATGACAAGCTGGAAGAATTTCTGAGCGATACAGTTAATAAAAAAATAAATGGAAACCGGCCAAATGCTGTATAGCTGGGTTGAGCGTGAGGAAGGGGGATGGAAAAAGTATTGACAAGGCATTTGGGGGTGTGATATAGTCTTTCTGTTGATGAAGAATCTGTACACATAAAGTTGTGTTCGGGTGATGAAGAGCCAGGCAGCGGCTTGGCGATTTATCGCCAAGCCGCTTTTGTGTGTCTTAGAACCTTAAAAACTGAATAGGGTTGATGTTCTGTTTCTAAATTTCTAATATCAAATCTGAAGCAGGTCAAGCGGGTGAAAGTATACGGTGAATGCCTTGGCATCAAGAGCCGATGAAGGGCGTAGTACGGCTG
>CAZSHH010000122.1:0-7096 GCA_964606525.1 uncultured Dehalococcoidales bacterium | reverse complement strand
CGCCCACGACGACAGAGCCGCCGCCCACGACGACAGAGCCGCCGCCCACGACGACAGAGCCGCCGCCCACGACGACAGAGCCGCCGCCCACGACGACAGAGCCGCCGCCCACGACGACGGAGCCGCCGCCCACCACGACCACGATCAAACCGACCACCACTACCACCACCACCAAAACGACCACGACGACTAAAACGACCACGACTTCGACCACGAAGACGACTACGTCGAGTACTACGGTCGCCCCACCTCCCGTCCTGCCTTTTGAAGCCGGGCAGGGAACGGCCTGGCTGCTGTCCGGGCTGGTACTTACCGGTATGGTGCTGGGGGGCGTGGTGATCAAGGCAGAAAAAAGGAAGAAGTAAAAATCCGAATATCGAAATCCGAAACAAATCCCAATTTCCAAGTAACAATAACCAAACTAGAACCTGGTATTACAGGCGTCCCGCCTGTTATTACGCCCCTTTGCCCCATTGAGCTGTCTGTTTCGTAACTGCGACCACATGATATGTGCGGTTTCCGTCTCGGCTTGTCTTAACTGATTGGCTACACCGGACTACAGGGATTTATCCATATTGTTTTCCCCTCACTGACTCTCTTCCACAGAGGGACGAGAGAATTAACAATTCAGTCTTATTTTCCTCTCCCTCGACGGGAGAGGATTAAGTGCCTGTCCTGAGCTTGCCGAACGGGTGAGGGTGAAAACTGAGATTATATTAGATATGGCGGGGTGTGGACGGGGGAGAAATCATAAAGTCCCGCCCCGCTCGTCCTGAGCTCTGTCGAAGGACTATCTATCCGTTTCCAAACTACAAACTACCAACTACACACCCTCATCCCCCCCCCCCCCCCCCCCGCACCCACTTCTCCACTTCCGGCCGAGCTTTTTTCACGGTGCTGCCGCGCAGCGCCAGTCCCTTCAGTACGTTGGCCTGGGGACAGAGGGCTTTGATGTCCGCTTCGCTGCGGCCGAGGCCGCTGCCCTCGTTGGTGCAGAAGGGGGCGACCGCCTTCCCCGCCAGCCCCGCCGCGGCCAGGAAAGTGGCCACGGGCATGGGGATGGTATTGCACCAGTTGGGATAGCCCAGGAAGACGGTGTTGTAAGCCAACATCTCGGGCACCGGGGATTTCAGGGCGGGGCGGGCTTTCGCCTTCAGTTCCTGCACCGCCCGCTCTACCGTGGCATCGTAGTCATCCGGATAGGACTCCACGGCAGTAATTTTGTAGATATCGCCGCCGGTGATCTCCTGTACCTGTTTGGCTGCCGCTGCCGTATTGCCGGAATGGGAAAAATAAACCACCAGAACCTTATTCGCTGTAGCTTTGGCTTCTTTAGTCATCCGTCCCCTGCTCCTGTTGCGTTTAATGGGAATAATAAACAACCGTAACTAGTCGCAATTGTATCATATTTGACAAGAGTGCCGCGCTTAACTATACTTCCTAACCCAAAAGGGGCTGTAGGAAATCGTCTATATAGCATACTTATGAACAAAAGAAGGAGGAATATTACATAACAATATTACATATAATATATATAGGAACAGATAATATATAGATAATATTAACTAGAGGGCGTGTGTTGCTATGAAGAAGAAAAGTGCCTGGTTGCTTATCCTTGCTTTATTATTGTCATCGACCCTGTTTACTGCCTGTAATCCTGCCCCGGAAACTACCATCAATTCTCCCACTACCACCTCATCCCAGACGGCCACCACCACGAAAACCACGGCTGCTGATGCGGACGTCCCCAAATACGGCGGGACGCTGACCTTCGTCTCCACCACCGATGTGCTGGGTTTCGACCCCGCGGTCAGCTTTTCCGTGAACAACTGGCCGGCGCTGTATGGTTTTACCAATAACGAACTGATGACCGGCGATTGGGCCAAGGGCGAAGCCGGCAGCAAGGAGACCGACTGGATGCTGGGTTACATCGGCCAGGTCCACCTGGAAACCGGTTCCCTGGCGGAAAGCTGGGAATTACCCGATGATTCGACCATCATCTTCCATATCCGCAAGGGTGTGCATTTCTGGGATAAGGCCCCGGTGAACGGCCGCGAACTGGTGGCGGAAGACGTGGCCTGGAGCGAAACCCGGGAATGGACCAGTTCCAAGAGTTTCCTGTATCTGACCAACCTGCCGGAACAGCGGCCTATTTCCTTCACCGCGCTGGATAAATATACCCTGGAAGTGAAAGTGCCCCCCGCCGTGCAGGGCACCCTGCTTTTTATCACCGGCGACCAGTGCCATATTTATGCCCCCGAAGTCACCGATTATACCAACTGGCGGAATCTCCAGGGCACCGGGGCTTATATCCTGACCGACTATGTTTCCGGAAGTTCACTGACATATGAACGAAATCCCAATTATTTCGAGTCCGACCCCGTAGGGCCGGGCAAAGGGAATCAACTGCCCTATATCTCCCGGGTGAAACACCTCATCATCAGCGACAAATCGACCTTCACCTCCTCCTTCCGCACCGGTAAGATCGACATCACCGCCGGCGGTTCCACGGCCCATGTGCTGGACCTGGAGGATATTACACCGATCCTGAACCAGAACCCGGAGGTCAAGAAAAAGATCACCAACGGCCCGGCACCGGTATTGTACGGCCGCCTGGACAAGGATAACCTGCCCTTCAAGGACATCCGGGTGCGCCAGGCGTTGAATATGGCCGTGGATAAGCAGGACATCATCGACAACTATTACCGCGGCCAGGCCAACATGCTGGGTGCGTATATCCCGCCGCTGCCGTCCTGGAAATCGATGTATACCCCCCTCGAGGAGATGCCGCAGTCGGTCAAGGATATCTTCACCTATAACCCGGCGCGGGCCAAAGAACTCCTCGCTGAAGCGGGTTATCCCGACGGCTTCGAGACCACCATCGTTTGCGGCAGCAACGATAATGCCGATTTCCTCTCCATCATCGCCGCTTATTTCGAAGCGGTGAATGTCAAGATGAACATCAAGCAGCTGGAACCCACAGTCTTTTCCTCGGTGGGGCGGGGACGGGCTTATGATGAGATGATCATCGGCGGGTCGACGGCCAACGCCTTCCCCTGGAAGATGAGCGATTTCCGCAAGGAAATGAGCGACGACATCGCCTTCTTCGAGGATCCCAAGACCCGGGCGGCTTACGATGAGATCAACAAGTATGTCGGCAAGGACGATGCCAAGTGGCAGGCCATCATCAAGGAGATCATCCCGTACTGCTACTCCCAGGCCATCGGCGTTTATATGCCGCAGGCCAACGGCTACCGGCTGTGGTGGCCCTGGTTCAAGAATTACCACGGCGAATACAGCATCGGATATGACAACCAGATGGCCTTTGTGCTCTATGCCTGGATCGACCAGGACCTGAAAGCCTCCATGGGCCATTAATCATCAAACCCGGCGCTTGAATACCGTAAAGGAAGCGGCTGTACCCACAGCCGCTTCCCATTTTACATAAGTTGCTTTTCCTTTATAACTGCTGACTACTGACTACAAACCACTCTTCTCCCCCCTTCTGTCTTTGCGAGGCTGGCGAAGCCAACGAAGCAATCTGAATTCTGGAACAACCCCTTTCTTGCTTTCCCCTTATTAAGGGGCAAGTAAACAGCCACATCATAACTAAGATGTCATTCCGGACTTGATCCGGAATCCATGGTTGTTAATTCTTTCAAACTAATAATTACTAACTACGCGCACTCCGCCTATCTGACGGAGTCTGAATTCATGGAAACAGGAAAGACAACAACAGAAACACAGAAAAGATCTAGAACAAGCTGAAGCGAGTATTTCAAGAACAGAAAGAAATACCCCGGGTAGTCATTATGGGACAGGTAAAAGCGGGAGAAGCAAGCGGAATAACTATAAAGTCAAAGCGTTTTCATTGATGCACAATTATTTTTTAAGGGACATTTATTATGTTCAGGATTCAAACTAAAGCTGCGAAATTGATTATTGCTTAAATAGATGTTCTTGGATCTTTGCCCTAAACCTATATTACGTTGTCTCAATATATATGTATATATGGAGTTGCTAAAAATTATTCATTGTGTTAATGATATTGGCATATGAAAAGAAGAGATTGGACACGTGATGAGTTAATACTCGCATTCAACCTCTATTGCAAGACACCTTTCGGGAAAATACATATACACAATCCAAACATAATTGAATTAGCAAAACTGCTTGATCGTACACCGTCGTCAGTATCGTGGAAACTGGCCAATTTTGCACGCCTCGATCCATCATTGAAAGCGAGAAAAATATCCGGAGCTACACATGGTAATAAAGCTGAAGTGCAAATATGGGAAGAGTTTCATCATAATTGGGAAGAATTGGCGGTTGAAAGTGAACGACTTTTCGCACAGTTAAAACACGTTTCATTACAAGAATCAGCAGAAATTACAGCTGATGAGCAGTTCGAAGAAGGTAAAGAAGTAGAAAGCCTCGTACGATTACGTGTTAAGCAATCTTTTTTCCGAAAGATGGTTCTCGCAAGTTATGCTTACCAATGCTGTATCACTGGATTAGCCGTAGCCGAGTTATTGAATGCCAGTCATATTGTCCCATGGGCGGTGGATCCAAAGAATCGTCTTAACCCAAGAAATGGTCTTTGTTTAAATTCCTTACACGATCGAGCTTTCGATCGAGGATTATTAACGATTACTACTGACTATCGAGTAATAGTATCTAAAAAGTTAAAAGTACTTGGTGACGATGCTAGTTCAGTTTTCCTACTCAGATATGATAATGTACAAATAAAATTACCAGATCGTTTCATCCCTGATACTACTTTTTTGATTTATCATAATGAAAATATCTTCCTAAAATAAACAATATAAACCTGAAAAATAATCCCCGATACTGGTTTTAGTATTGATTGGACTGAAAGGCAATATAAGTTAATCCATGTGTTTGGTATATACCTCCTAGATTACGGATCTAGTCTGGTACTCAGAAGTATGGATTGCTTCGCCTGACTTCAGTCGGTCACCTTCGGCGTAACTCGCAATGACTACAGGGGGCGGTAGTGGTCGGGTTTCAATCCCGACCCTACAGGATACGGGGAAGTATGTTTCTAATACTCAGATATGTCGTTTAAGTTTCCTTGTTCCCTTCGTCGAGGGGATCTCCGCCACGCCCAACCCACTGGATTAGTTTAATCATCCTTTTCCGTCCGAAAGTCAGGAAACACCCAATCACTAATTTAGTAATTGTTTGTATCCAATAAGGAATATCCTGGCAAAACTGATAGTCTTGAAGATAATACGGATTTCTTGAGTTAACAATATAACGGGCAATAAGACTGAAAAAGGTAGGTACTGTCGTAGCAATGAGTACTACACCGATTAAGCCGATACCGACTTTATAGACATCCAGGCTGGAACTATCAATGGTCAAGGTATTTACATCAACCCGGCCTACCAATGCTCTTGCGATTCGCCCGGCATTTTTCCATACTAGATATAAAATGATGGCTACAATTATCACCGCACAAATTAATAACAATAATTCACGCGCCAACTCCATGTTTTTCAAAGACTCAAGAATAGAAGCAGTGTAGTTGAGAACGTAAGATATTGTTTGAATGGAAGCTAACACGACAATAATCCTGATGGCTGATTTTACGAGCAGGTTCATGATTTTTCCCCCTCAGACTTAAGGCAGGTTTTAAATGGCCGAATTATATATCTATGATGAAGTATGTGCAAGAAGAGGACGGATTTGATGTTAATTAAAGGCCGGTGATGTATCAATAAGTGATGGTCTTTCATCGATGATTCAGATTGGTTTCGGCTGACCGTATTCGTTCGACTGCGAGTCGGCCGACTGCAGTTATCCTCGCAAGGATTATAAGTTGGCTTTATCATCAGCGATCCAGATTGCTTCGCCTTGTCCTGCGTATACACTTCGGACAACGACTCGCAAAGACAGGGGGTGGAGCGGGGATTGTTTGCTGGATATTTGAATTAAGATTGATGATTTAAAAGGGAAATACACTGTCCCAGTAGGGGGAGGTGTGATACTTGCCCCTGACCAAGGGGAAAGCCAGAAAGGGGTTGTCCTGACTCCAGTTTATGCCCGCCCAAACATTCGTCCCATCAGAATGATGGGGCCACTCAGTATGAGCGGGCTTGAGGCATCCCGCTTCCTCTTCCCTTGGAACGAGGAAGATATAGATGGATTTAGGCAGGCGAGACGCCTGTTTTACCCGGTTCTTTTTTGTGATTTGTTACTTGGTTATTGTGATTTGTTTGGTATTTAGAGTTTGGAAATTAGAGTTTTATTGTTTGTCGTGGCAGAGCCCTGTCTCCGCCCTCTGGAAAATGAATTATAGGCAGGATTTAATCATCAGGCGATGATTTCGTTTAAGCCTTCGATAACCCGGGATAATTCGAGTGGAGATAATTTACCCATGACATCGCCGATGCGGTCAACCGAGAGAGTACGTACCTGGCTGATTTTGATCCAGGACGGTTTGGGCAAATCTACCTCACTGACCGGCAGGGTCAGGGGGAACCCCGCTTTCTGCGGTTGACTGGTGACCGGCACCGCGATAACAGTACCCGATTTCTCATTAAAGACATCATGGCTCAAGATCACGACCGGCCGGTAACCGGCTTGTTCCCGGCCGCGGGTGGGGTTGAGCTGTGCCCAGCGGATCTCGCCTCTTAATATTCCGGCCATGATTTCACATCCTCAACCAGGCCTTCCTCAGCCAGGGCTTTTTCTTCGGTCAGGTCGAGTTTGGCACATTCGACTGCCAGCCGGTCATGCTTCAAGCGGGCGATCTTCTCCCCCACTGCGGTTTGAATCGCCTGGCTGCGGTTGGTAAAAACCTGTTCTTTGATCAGGCGGTCCAATTCGGTAAGATATTCTTCATCCAGGGTAATCGCGATTTTTCCTTTTCTCATCACATCCTCCGGCCATACCAGTATGACATTATATCATACCATAATGTTAAACACGAAATTCGAAACTCAAAATACCAAGTGGATTCGAATCACCGCATTTTAAAGATAAACAAAGGGACGCAGATATACAACATATTTTGTTTATTGTAGTTGGGGGTATGGGGGAGTCATGATTTTAGATTTATGATTGATGA
>CAZSHH010000121.1:0-7272 GCA_964606525.1 uncultured Dehalococcoidales bacterium | reverse complement strand
GAATGAGGCGCCGCCGCTCGCCAGAACGACCGCGTTACCTTTAAATACACCCTTATCGGTTGACACGCCGGTGATTCGCCCTTGCTTAACCATGACCCGGTCCGCTCTCACGCCCATTCGAGTCTGTACCCTGTACTCTGCCATATACCGCTCCAATACCTTGACAACATCATGGGCATCGTCGGAACCAGGGAAGATACGCCCGCCCCGTTCCACCTTAGTTTCTACCCCGTATCGCTTAAGAAGCGCCAGCAAATCATCCCGGAAAAAGCGGTGAAAGGCATTGCGAAGGAACCGCCCGTTAGTTCCGTACATACAGATGAAATCGTCCGTGTCTGCCGAGTTAGTGAGATTGCATCGAGTCTTACCGCTTATGAGGATTTTCTTGCCTGGTCCATCTGTCCTTTCCAGTAAAGTTACGACAGCGCCACATTCGGCAGCCCGTCCAGCGGCGATCATGCCTCCCGCACCTGCTCCGATTATAATCACTTCTTGAGATTGCATACCAATATGATTCTCCTGCAAGTATTGTAGGTTGTTAATGCAGTGGCAAGCAAGCCTCATTCCGTATACCAATCGCAGATAGGGTAAGGATCTAACTCAAAATCGACGATTGTTCGCATCCTCACAGTCGGAGCACAGCCAACAATCGTCAGTTAAGTAACCTCCTCGGACATTCATACAGCGAGTAGGCGGTTTTCCCTTGCTTATATCCCACATCATCTACATTGATGGCAACAACCATTCTGGAGAAGTCCTGTTCGTAGCGGCGAAGATAATCCATCTGTCCACCAGCACTGTAGTAATCCTCCCCGTTAAACGCAATTATCTCGATACCCAGCTTACCCTTAAAATCTTGGAGCATTTCAGCTAGCAACAGAAGAACAACTGTACCTGAAGCATCAACCAAAGCACCAGGGGTGCTCCAATAGGCGTCAATATGAGCGCTAATGACGATCTTCTGCGGTGCCGCATTATTTTTCCGGGCAATGATATTACAGGCTTATGCGGGAATGCGCCTGGCTTCAATTTTCAGGCGGAATACTTCTCCCGTTTTGGCAAGTATTTCCTGTCCGGTAACATCCGTACAATAAACTGACGGAATGTTAAAATCGCCGTCTTCTATCAGCGGGAATGGGTATAGAGCGCCGACTAGTTCAGGATTTTGGGCAGACATACTCAACAGACTCAGAAAAAGGGGAGTGGGGGTGGTACTCCATCGAATTGCCATCGAGTGCAGCGCCCGGGATTCGTTACACAATCCATGCAACAGCTGAAAATTGCGAGCCATATGAGGGGGAGGGCACCGTTGTGACCGGCACTTCCGTCATGAAAGACATTACCATGAAATTGATGCGGGAAAGATGGCGTTGCAGAAGTTATTTCCTTTCCATGGATTCCTGTGGCAAGCCTGAAACGAGTGTTCATCCAGCCTTGTCACAGATGTATGTTCGCTAAGGAATGGGTTGTTCGTGGAAACTGAATCAAAGATAACTAAACTCATATATGAATGGAAAACACCCGTATCTTATTATGTAGTCTGGTTATTCTTTTACTAATATTTTGATTAGCCCAGTAATACCATTAGCTCTCTAATATCATCAAGTTGTTCCAGGTTCCTGATCATTTCAATAATTTCAGTTATTGTCCCCGGCATTAGAGGCTTCAAAGCACAGGCCGCACACTCACGGAATTTAGTGACCAAATCATCAAAAGTCATCGGGTTTTCCACGGTACCTTTCATGAATTCCACCAATTCTGAGTATTCAGTACCGTTATTCATGATGATAGTTATTTGACCCGGAGATACACCGTGTCGTGTCATATTTTCATCCAGTATTCCGGTGACCTTCTGAGCCACTTCTAGTATTTCTTGATTTTTGATACTTTCTTCAGTAAAGTCATCCACTGTCACTTTCCCTTTGACCAACGCAGTGGAGACAGTCCAGGGAACACTAAACTGGGCATCAACGATATTTCGAGGTGCTCGTTTTATTTCCGGTGGCTGAGTCAAGCTGTATCCAGATTGCCCGCCTAAAGCAGTAATTTCTCTCACTTTTGTAGCATTGATGTTATGTTTTGACCTCAAAGAAAGTACCGCATCGATAAATGGGTGGTTAAATCCACAACAGGGGTAGGGCTTAAAACCAATATTTACTCCTTCGTAAACTTGGCCTAATTTATTCGTTAGAATTTCAGGATTATAGTCTCCCTTGATATAGGTATTGTACACTCCCCCTCTGCCATCAATTCCGTCTATGCAATGTCGGTCACCGGTGATTCCGGCTTCCGCCATAAGCGCCGCCGTGACTCCAGCTTTGGCGGCAAATCCGGGCCCCATTCTTTTGGCGAACCCACCACCCGCTCCTGCTCCCCCGCATTGATGGTAAGCCAGGCCCAAAGCATCAGTTAATTCTTCTTCTTTTAATCTCATCAATTTTCCAGCCATGGCTCCGGCAGCCAGGAATCCGAATAGTGTTGTGGGATGCCATCCTGCGCCCAGGGCAGTACTCCCTGGTCTACTGGCCAATCCTAACCTGGAATCAAAATCTGCGCCCAGGGCAATGGCGGTCAATAATTCTTTCCCGTTTATTTTCCCCATGCGTTCAGCTACTGCCAGGCAAGTGGATACAGCAACACATCCCACGTGCACAAGAGCAATTGGATGGCCGTCATCATAATCGAGTGCATGTATCATTGAACCGTTTACTTGAGCGGCATGAGGGGCAGGACACTGAAAACCGTGTCCGATTATTGTACTCTGCTTTTTCCCACCCCATTCTTTAACCAGGTTCACTAGTTCTTTGATACCTGGTTTAGTGGTACCTCCTAAAGCAGCAGCAATACTATCCATAACTTCTTTTTTTGCTGCTTCGAGGGCTTCTTCAGGGACATCTTCGTATACAGTTTTTACAAAATGACGTGCGAATAATTGTGTGATATCCATTCTTACTAACTCCAGTATGAACTGATGATTTTATTGTATTTTATGATTACACATACGAGTAAAATAACTGAATAATCGCTCAGCAAGTTGGTTATTGCTGTTAACGATAATGGCACTCCTTATTAATAGGTTAATCCAGAGGAGTTTTGATGGTATTTCCCATTTTAAGCATCCTCCCTTTGTTTGGATTTTCAGTAATGAAAGACGGGAGTTACTCTATGCCCCGGTATTTGCGGCCCTACTTTTGTTCAGGATAAGGTCGGCCGTTTCTTCTGGTGTCATGTTTGTGTTATCGACAACGTTCACGCTGTCGTCAAAATCCAGCTGCTTATAGAAGTATCTTATCCAGTATTCCGGCGTAATGCTCCCGTGGCAAGTCCTTGACTGGCAGCGTGCCACCGCGGTCTGATACTCCGGTTTAAGGAGGAAAAGCCGGTATTTCAAGTTGCGTGATTGAAATATCGCAATGTACTTGTCCAGGTCTTCCAGCAGTATTACGGTGGACAAGACAAAATCATTCCCGAACATGGACAGGATGTCTATTTCTCGGGCAGTCTCAACGGCCATTTCATTGAAATCCACCTGCAGCGTTCCCTCCCTGTGTTTTACCACCTGGATCACACAGTCGCCGTCAATCGCCAGCAATCCCCTCCTGAGGAGTATTTCGGCAACAGTGGATTTGCCGCTACCACAAGTACCGTTGAGGATGATAATATTCCCCCCCGTCGCACCTGTGTGTAATATCCACTTCTTGACCGCAGTGAGTGCAAGCAGGCAAAACCGGCGACATATCAAAGTCCTGCTTTCGCAGGTTCTCACTGTAAATAACAATTTCGTTCTTTGTGAGCTCTCCGCAATTCGGGCAAGTAAACAACTTCCTACCTCAATGCCCCCCGGTCGGAGCATCGTCACGAAATCCTCGCCGTAGTATTACTTTTCGTTTTGGCTGCGCCGCAGCCAAAACGGCAATTCCATGGTGAAAGACTGGTTTAATTTCCCTCAGGAATATCAGGGTATGGTACGCGTCGATCTAACCCGCAAGTAGATTTTGGTTTTGCCAACGATTATACCAAGGCATGCTGGGGGATACAAATTCATGTCTTGATACGATGTTCTTCTTCAAGGTAAAATTACACGACGCAACGAAGCCAGACAAGTCGGAAAGTATTATGAAGAAAATACTAATTGATATCCTGTTTGGGATTTTAACTGTTATTGGCGTCACTGTTTTTGAATTTCTCGTTACTCTACCTTTTACGGAGCATGGTGATCTCTCACCTGACGAATATTCGCCGGTGATGAACCGGGAGTTTTTATTAACGGCACTGCCTGCCGGTATCGTGACTTTTATCTTCACCTGGTTGTTAAAAACAAAATATAAAGTTGATGCTCAAAGAAGGGCTTGTATCTGGACGGGAATATTAACCTTAAATTACGTGATCATTGGCCTTGGAAATGGTAACTTTTCTGAAATATTCAGTACTGTTGGTATTTATGTCCTGTTAGCCTGTGCTTTTGCCGGTCCTATAGCTTATGCCGTAATCAAGCGTTTAAAATAAGGCAGTAATCCCACATATTTGACCTCTTCGTAGTTATCCGGGACCTGGGGTAGCTGTGTTGTGATGAATGGAAAATATATACAAAACTAATACCAACCCAAAGTCCCTTCACGCTTGGACCGGTCTATTCCCCACTGTAAGATACGGTAACCTAACGGCAGAAGGACAACTGCGAAGGCCAGGCCCTTTAAATACTCGACTAGTATCTGTGGGTCTCCGAGTGACGGGTTAGTCAACATGGCCAGTCGGGAAAGGTGGTAAACCCATGTCTGGGGAAGGAACCATGAAATGGTTGAAGCTCCCGGGAAAAGAATCGTGTTAAGATACATAACCGGAAATGCCACCCCGGCAAAAAGATTCTGCAGTACATTGATTGCCCAGGTAACAGGGTCGGTGGATTTCGTCACAATTCTAATCCCCGTTGAAATCATAGCCAGGCCCATCAGTATTGCAGCAGAGATGGTGAAAGCGACTATTACGGCTAAAATGTTGGCATGTAACTTTGCGTGGAAGATATATGTACCGATCAGGAGATACGGGATAAAAGATAAGGCCGATAAGATATAAGTCCAGGTGATATTGCCAATAACAAACACCGGCGTTTTGATACCAGTCATTAGGATAGTCTCAAGGGTCCAGGGATTCAACTGTCTTTCTACGCCCTGCACTATTGGCATTACCAGGTTACTTATAGCCACGCCGACAATGAGGAACGAGATATAGTCACTGTTGTACATCTCCTGAACTGGTTTCTGTACATATGCTGCGGCTACCCCCCACGCAAACACCCCAATAAAGATATTAATTATCTGGGTAATCATCGCGGTCTTATAACTGGTCCAACTCTGGGCATCCCGCTGAGTAAAAGCGATGATTTGTTTTAAGGCAAGGGGCATTTCCATTTTTCTAGGCAGGTCCGGAATCACCGGACTTTTCCTCACGCCGTCGTCTCGTTATCGCCGTGAATACATCTTCCAGGGTAGGTTCTTGAGTATTGATTGCTCCTATCACGATGCCACTTTTCATGATTGTTTCAAGTATACTGGAGAGTGCCATGTCTTTTGCCACACGAATTGATATGCCGAGGAGATTCCTCATTTCATCAATCTCCGGGGTGACACCATAGACTCCAGGTAATTTTTCCAGTTGATCCAGCATTTTTTCACTATCACCGCTGTAGGCTGCATCAATGAAGGTCAGGTTGAATACCTTCTCGTCCGATAAAGCGTACTGGATATTCCGGGGTGTATCACAAGCAGTAATCCGGCCGCGGTCGAGGATCGCAATGCGGTCGCAAATATCCTGGGCTTCGGGGAGGTTGTGGGTGCTCAGAAGGATCGTCTTCCCCTCCTGGCGGGCCAGATTATCACGTAGCAGGTGGCGGAATTCCATGGCTGAGGCCGGGTCCAGACCGGCGGTCGGTTCGTCGAAAAGCAGGGCCGGCGTGTCTCGGAGGAGAGCCCGGCAGAGCAGCAACTTACGCTGCATCCCCGTCGAGTACCGCTGGTAATCATCCTCTGCTCTTTCTTTTAATCTGGTTGTCTCTAATAAATAATCGATTCTCTCTTTAGCCGCTTTACCTTTTATCCCATAGAGCAGAGCGTAGAATTCAAGATTCTCTCTTCCTGACAATCGCCAGGTAAAGCCACGGCTTTCCGGTAGAACCGCCTGAAGGTTTCTGAGTACCTTAGATGGTTCTTTCTTGACATCGAAACCATTAATGAAGACTTTACCCTCGTCGTGGATAACCAGCGTGCAGAGGATCTTGATCAAAGTGGTTTTACCAGCCCCATTAGGACCCAGCAGCCCAAAGACTTCTCCTTGCTTGATCTGTAGGTTCACTCCCCGTAAGGCTTCGAGGAAGGGTCCTCTGGTTCCCTTGAGAACTCCCAGTATATTAACGAAGGAATTTACCGCGCCGCCCCCGCCGCGGCCGCCCCCAAATCCTCTCCCTGCTCCCCTGGCCCTTGTCGGGTACCGCTTCACCAAATCGATAGTCTCTATAGCGTAATCCAATATCTTTCTTCTTTGTCCCGAATACGTAATAATTATACCCGCATTGGTATCATTTTGATTGATTACATTATTCTCTTCTGGAGGTTTTCCTGAAATCAGCTGCAGGAAAGCTTACTTCCGTATGAAGCCGCAGCGCTGCTCTGTTGGCAACCAGGAATACAATGTATTTAGAATAATACAAGTAATAACGGTTGTCGTATTTACATCAAATGACCGGGTGTCGCCGAAGTCTCTACCTTACGGATCCTTCATATACTTGTCTCCGGCATTTATCGTTTTACCGGCTTTTTTATTTTTTCCAGGAATACCGACTTTCTCAGGTATGTAGACTCCCTGTTGTCTTAAATTTTTCTGCAATTCCACGTAATTTACGTTACGGGGCTTAATGCCTGCTTTAACCGCCATCGCCGCTGCCGTACCCGCTGCCTGCCCGTAACATATGCACGGCGGGATGATCCGGAACTGTTGCTGGATTGCGAGGTCTGAGGAAAATCCCCGGCAGGCAACCAACAGGCCTTCCGTTTTCTTCGGTACCAGGCACCGGTACGGAATACAGAGTGTCGGGTGCTTATGTGAAATATCTCCGTAATCGTTACTGGCGAATACAGCAATCGTATCTATAAAAACTTCGTTCGAAACCAGGTCGTTCTCAGTGAGGGTGTATTCACCGATCACCCGGCTTCCACCGTGAACACCAAGTTGCGGAGCGGTCAGCATCATGAAACTCTTTTTAAAGCCAGGCATCCGCTT
>CAZSHH010000120.1:0-7319 GCA_964606525.1 uncultured Dehalococcoidales bacterium | reverse complement strand
GTAAGGGCTTTATTTTGAGAATATCGTTACAATAAAGTCCGGATTCATTTGCTTCCGCGATAAGAAGACTCCCTTCAACATAAGGCATAATAACCTGAGCCCTGCCATCATCTGTCAGCAACCACGCTATACCTCTTAACAGATCTGAATTATTCAGAGTGATATTATAGCGCACAAGCAATGATTTGGGATATACGTCTTTAACGAGTCTGTAAAAAAAAAACACAGGCGGAGAACTGAATTCCCGCCTGTGTTTTTGAAGAAGTTGATCTATCTAGTATTTACCGTATTCCTTGGTGAATTCGATCATTGCTCTTAAGTTTGCCGGGTTAGCGGTTTCGGTAGAACTCCGCGGGGAGAGGATATAACCACCACCCTTACCGACGGTATCGATCAAATTTTTACAGTAGTCTTTTACCTCCTGTACCGAACCGACCTGGAGCAGGGTAGAAGGGACATTGCCTTCAATACAAAGATGGCCTTTCAAAACATCTTTTGCCCGGTGGATATCGGTAGTATCGAAACGAGCGAGCAGGCTACCTTTCGGAAAATCGAGCAGATATTCCAAGCGTGAGGTAAAGTTGCCTTCGAAGAAAATAAAAGGGGTTGCGCCACGTTTGATCAAGGACATTACCAGTTTTTTAAAAGTCGGCCAGTAAAACTTATCGAATACTTTAGTTGACATGAAATCATCAGAACCCCGGGTATTAGTCATAAATATACGGATATATCCATTTTCCGTGGGAGGCGGTAACGGCCGCTCTATTGTCTTATTCAGAAGATACTCACACATCTCGATGACTTTTTCCGGCTGGCGGTAAATATCAAGCATGGTACCCTTCATCCCACGTACGGAATGGGACACCACATCGAACGGCGGCATGGCGGCACCGTTGAACATTTCCGGATAACCCATATCAAAAATGAGTTTATTGAACTTTACCATTTTCAACTGATCGCGCCGCATCTGCCGACCAGCTTTTTCCAGGGTATGTACGGCAGTACTTAATTTGGGGTCAGAAAAAGCCATGGCCAGCATCTGCAAACCCATTGCACCGAAGCCGATTTCCGAAAGCCGGGGGAGATTAGCTAATCCTGCCATTTTCTCGCTGGTCCGCGAAGCATGAATACGCAGCATATAGTCCGAGGGGTCCTGCATATAATAGTCGTATTCATCTGCTTTCATGTTATCTACTTCGATCGATTGATGGCTTTCATAAGGATCCAAATTATATCCCGGCCACCGCATCTGGTATGGCTCCAATATTTCTAAAGCTTTACCGGACTTATACCCTTCCGGAAAAAGCATATCCGGCTGGAAATCCTGCAGGGTTTTTTTATAAGCGTTATACCAGGCATCGAAATCATAATAGGCGGCAGAACAGGGAATACCCGCATATTTAGCGGCGAAATAGCCGATCGAACTGACGACCGGGACGCGGTCAGTTGGTTTTAGGTGGACGGCATTCATAATGCGTTGTTCCCGTTCTTTACGAATCTGAGATATTGATTTTGTCATAAGTTCCTCTCTTCGAAGTAGTTTAATCTATATTGAGGTTATTTTAAGGTAGTATCTTACACTACCAGGGTGATAATCACAAAAGGTTTCCCGGAGAAAGTTCTTGACAAACTATATGTAATCATGTAGCTTTTCAAGCATGCAACCGTATTATTAATGAACAATCATTGCGGTTGTAAAAGTAAGGAGGATAGAGAATGGCCGCAACAAAATACGGCAAAAACATCCTGAGACAGACGGCGAAAAACACTATAAAAGCCGCCGCCATACCGGTAACATTCGAAGGACCTAAAGATTGGTGTGGTGTCAAGCAGCGGATGACATGGACACATATTTCCAAACCGGTTGTGCTGCAAAAAGAAGCCAAATCACACAAGTTCGACAAGTTCCTGTGTGTCCTCGGAGCTAATCCCAATGATACCCTGGACATCGAGACTGAAATCGAAATCACTATGGGGAAAGAAGCGGAAAAACATCTCGTAGATTCTTCTACTATTGTTTGCATACCGAAAGGAACTTCCTACGGGCCGATCAATGTGCTTAAGGTAACCAAGCCGATCATTCTGTGTGAAATATCAATGGGTGCAGATAAATAAGGAGGATTGAAGAATGGCCGCATCGAAATACGGTAAATATATACTTAGAAAGCCACTGGGAAAAGGGCCGCAGCCCAGGAAAGTCGAAGAGCAGAGCATCAGTTTCGGCCCGGAAGTAATTCCGGCGATGAAAGAGTTCGACATCAACTTCAATTTCGTAGGCAAACTGGCACCGCACCAACTGGGTGATCCGCCGCATAAACATGATTGCGACGAACTGTTATTCTTCATTCCCGGAGACCCCAGTATTGCTCCTAATTTAGGCGGTGAAATGGAAATCGGCCTTGGCGATGAATGGGAAAAGCAGACGATCAATACCGCGGCGATTATCTGCATTCCTGCAGGAATGACGCACTGCCCGGTGTTCGTGAAGAAGGTAGACGTGCCTTTCTATTTCGGGCATTGTCTATTGTCCTCCAGCTACGGCTCCAGTGTTAATCCGGCAGAAGCAGAAAAGAAAAAGAAGAAATAAGCTATTTCGTCACTGTAGAAGTACAGACTGATACACTTACGGGAGTGTGGAGAAACATACTTGCGTAAGTGTATCTTTTTAATACCGTGGCTCAGGTCTTTATTTGTTTTTGACCCATCATTCGCATAATGATAATATGCACATTTGGAAATAACTCAAATCCGGGAGGATAATATGCGATTTCCGAAAGACTTTACCTGGGGTGCTGCTGCGGCCAGTTATCAGATCGAAGGAGCTGCCTTCGAAGACGGCAAAGGGGCGTCGGTCTGGGATATGATGTGTAGATGGCCGGGGAAGGTTTGGGAAGGCAACACTGGAGATATCGCCTGCGATCATTATCATAAGTATGAAGAAGATATCCGTCTCATGGCAGAGATCGGCCTCAAGGCGTACAGGTTATCGATTTCCTGGCCACGCGTCCTGCCGGAAGGGAAAGGGAAGGTCAATCAAAAAGGCCTGGCTTTCTACGACCGCTTGACCGATACTCTGTTGAAATACAAAATCCAACCCTGGGTAACTTTATTTCACTGGGATTATCCATATTCTCTATATCGGCAAGGCGGATGGCTGAACCGGGAAAGTTCCGACTGGTTTGCCGGATATACCAGAGTAATCGTGGATAAGTTATCCGACCGGGTCTCGCACTGGATGACGCTGAACGAACCACAGGTTTTTATCAATGCCGGACACCGTGAAGGCCGGCATGCCCCCGGTTTACAATTGAGCCTGACGGACCAACTAATGGCTGCACATAATACGCTGTTAGCCCACGGGAAAGCGGTACAGGTGATACGCAGCCGGGCGAAGAGCAAACCCATGATCGGGGCGGCACCGGTGGGCATTACCTTTTTTCCTACCACAGATAAAGCGAAAGATATCGAAGCAGCACGGCAGCGGATGTTTTCCGTTACTGAAAAAGACTGCTGGAATAATACATGGTACACCGATCCCATGATATGGGGTAAATACCCAGAAGACGGTTTACGGCTATTTAAAGAAGAGATGCCGGAATATAACGAGCGGGATCTAGATACCATCAAACAGCCGCTGGACTTTTACGGAGCGAACATATATCACGGGCAGGGTATACGTACGGACAGTAAAGGTAAAGTAATCCTGGATAACGGACTTGAAGGACCAGCGCTGACGACAATGGGCTGGCGGGTAACCCCAGAAGCTTTATATTGGGGCCCGCGCTTTTTATATGAACGATACAAACTACCGATCGTGATCACCGAGAACGGTATGGGTAACTGCGACTGGGTACACATAGATGGAAAAATCCACGACCCGCAGCGCATCGATTTCCTTTCCCGGTATCTCACTGAGTTAGGAAGGGCAATCGCTGATGGAGTAAAAGTCAAGGGGTATTTCCAGTGGTCGGTTACCGATAACTTTGAATGGGGCCATGGTTACTCACAACGTTTCGGCCTGATTTTTGTAGATTATGCTACCAGCAAACGGATCCTAAAAGATTCGGCACTGTGGTATAAGGAACTAATCAGATCAAACGGGAGTACCTTAGGCACCAGTAAATAAACACTAATATACGGCTGCCCTGCTCATCTGGTAATCCAGCAGGGCAGCCGTAGTTATATAAGCAAAAAATACAGGCGGAAATTTTATAGCCGTGGTGGAATCGAGACCCGGACAAAAGCCTCAGCATACTTAAAAGCAGTCCCAGCTGCGGCGGCAGCATTATTGGTATCGATCATTTTAAAAAATTCCCGGTCTGCTTCTGCGTAACCGCCGGGCGGTTCGATCCAATCGATAATCTGTGTTTTATGAGCGCGTAAGGCGGCTTTCTTAAGGTCATAAGTATCGGTAATGTCCAACCGGTAGTTCGGCTGCTCGGGACTCCATAACAGAACTTCTTTTACTTTATGGGGCAGCAGCCCTTGTTTTAATAGCTCAGGAAAAGAATTAGGAGCCTGGGCATAAGGCCAGACCATATCCAGGACCAGGCGGCCCAGGATGCGGTGGTCATGATTGGAGACATACCGGCCGTTATAGGGATCACGGGTAGCCACGATTTCCGGACGGTAAGTCAGAATCTGTTTGAGGATCAGTTTCTTTAATTCCGGGGTCTCCTCCAAACCCAGGTCCGGCTGGTGCAGAAATACGACGTCTTTGATACCCAGTATTTTAGCGGCTGCTTTCTGCTCTTTTTCCCGGGTCTTCGCCAGTTCTTCGGGTTTAAAGTCGGGATTGCCGCTGCCTTTATCGCCGTTGGTGCAGACGACGCAGACAATGCGTTTACCTTCCCTGATCCAGCGGGCTACCGTACCGCCGATGCCCCATTCCGTATCATGCGGGTGCGGTGAAATGGTTAATGCATAAACCGGTTTTTCTGCCATGAAGATCCTCCCGTCTTAATTATGATATATCGGTTGACTGACAATTATAACAGACAAAGCTTTAGCGGATATTTTTAAACAACGCTTCATGTATCAAGCTTGCCGTAAGCTCTTGAATATTTCCCGCCAACCGGGGGGTTTCCCATACATCAGTAAATAAGTACGGAATATCCGTGAGGCCAATATCAAACATCCGTAGATAGAGAGTACCAGCACGATAATACTGATAATGAGTTCCCACAGGGGAATCCCGCTGTCAATGCGCATCATCACGGTAAGAGGAGCCGTTAAGGGAAAGATAGTCAAAATCTTAGTAACGATATGGTCGGTATTTTCCATGATGAAGGGCATCAGGAAATAAGGAATCGCGCCGAACATGGTGAAAATGACCGACATCTGCTGGCCGTCCCGCTGCGTCGGCGCGATAGCGCCGACGCAGGCCATGAGGATGGCAAACAGGAAATACCCAAGTATGAAATAAAGCAAACTGAGGATAATGACGTTGCCTGGTAGTTGCAGGGTACTGAAGAGGCCGCCGATATTGCTGGAGACGAAGCGGATAATTGCAAAACCAGAGGCCAACCAGATGACTATTTGCAGTAGACCGGCGGCTCCCAAAGCCAATACCTTGCCGGTGATCAACTGCCTGGTGGAAACCGAAGACAGCAGGACTTCCATAATCCGGTTTTCCTTTTCCTCACTAAGACCCTGCAGCAGGTAACCGGAAGCGGTAAAAATAGCCATGATCAATAAAATACTGAAAAGATAGGAAACAATATACGCCCCAAAGCCTCCCTGGCCCGTGGCCACATTCCCGGTTTTATCGAGTACGACACTGGATAAAGCCAGGGGATACTTGATGCGGTTCACGATTTCCGGGCTGACCTCATTTTTCAAGAGATTGCTGATCAGGAAGCTGCGGATGGCTTCCGAGACGTCGGCTGGAGCCTCGATCTGAGTTTTCATGGAAAAACGGGTAACCAAACCGGTATTCAGATAATCTGAGGGAATAATAAAATATTCCTTGATACTGCCGGAGACAAGGTCCTGTTTAGCAGGTTCTTCAGCCGGGTAGATCATGATTTGGAGATCACCCTGGGTTGTATATTCGGTAAAAAGGCCGGTCTGGTCGATGCAACCGAGGCGGTCGACCTCGGTTACTTCCGGGGGTTTGGCTAAGCCGGAGATGAGTTGGTACAGAATAATACCGACCAAACCAAGTACCGGGATCGCCAGGGTGGTGATAATAAACCCTTTTCTACGCAGGGTCGTCAAAAGTTCGTTTTTTAGAATAACGATGGTTTTGTTCATTTTTCGGCTCCGGCAACCTGGATGAAGATATCATTAAGGGAGGGCACGGCTACTTCGAACTTGTTGATGGTGATTTTGCGGGATACCAGCAATTCCAGGAGTTGCTGATGGGTATATTTACCGTGAGGATGGATCTCCACGGTATGATTACGCACCGGCTTGATATCTACGCCCTCGATGTTACCAATGTCTCCGTCATAGTCCAGTAAAATGGAATCGCTTTTAAACCGGGCCTTAATTTCGTCAATGTCGCCGTAAAGGACGTTTTTCCCCTTACTGATCATGAAGATGCGGCTGCACAGCTCTTCGACTTCATTCATGCGGTGGGTGCTCAACATGATAGCTCTGCCCTGGTCTTTCAGCTCCAGAATCATGTCTTTCACCATTTTGACATTGACCGGATCGAGGCCGTTAAAGGGTTCATCAAGAATGATGACCTGGGGGTCATGCAGGATAGAGACCAGGATTTGCACGATCTGTGCCATTCCGTGGCTTAATTCTTCGATCTTGCGGTTGCGGTAGTTCGAGAAGCCGACCCGGGCCAGCAGGGCTTCAGCGCGCTGTTTGGCAGCCTGAGTGGACATCCCCTTCAAGGTGGCCAGGTATACCATGATGTCGATGATATGCTGTTTGCGGTAAAGACCTCTTTCTTCAGGTAAGTACCCGATGCGGTCCTTGATACCATCGCTGAACTTCTTGCCGAAGATCAATACGCTGCCCGAATCTGGTTTGATCACATCCATGATCATGCGGATATTAGTCGTTTTCCCAGCGCCGTTGGGGCCAATGATGCCGAGGATTTCATGCCCGGAAACGGTAAAAGAAACATTATCCACCACGGTGCGGCTGCCGTATCTTTTGGTGACATTATGCACTTCGACGTCAAACATATGGTGTCCTCAAAATGACTTTAACTGAATCATTATAGAACTAATAAGCTGGCTTGTAAATAACCGGCCGAAAGCAAGAGCAACCTGAAGAAGCTTAATAAGATGATGGCGAAATCGAAAAATTGACTTCCGGAAAATAGCTGGTGGAGCCGAGGGGATTCGAACCCCTTACCT
>CAZSHH010000119.1:0-7393 GCA_964606525.1 uncultured Dehalococcoidales bacterium | reverse complement strand
TACCTAACCCTGCTCTTAAAATATTATGCGCAAGAATTTAGGACGTTACATATAGAATCCTGGAAATACCGTAAAGGCACTCGAGTTCTTTGATCCGCTCTTTCAGATCAGAATCTAGCTTCTTACTTCGTATCCTTGATTTATTTGAGTCCTGCGATTGTTGGGCTGACATATTAACTCAGATTCCTTTTGGTTAATCCTAACGAAAAAGACAAATAAAGTACGAGGAGAATTATTTGTAGCGGGCAATATCTCTATTATTGTACTGACCTTTAGTATTTATTTCTAGTGAAAGATACGATTGTGTAGGAAAGTTACGGCGTTTTGTCCAAAAGAATCGCCGCGTTTGAATACTTTGTATTTTTAGTCTCATAAGCTAACAGCCAATTCGAACGACTGGGTTCTGTCTACCGTCAAGTACCGCCCACCATTGTGTATAATAGATGGAACCGCTAAATTATCTTCTATAGACCCATCAGGGGATACCCTTTTAGTATTCAGTTCTTCTTGGGAAAGCTACCTCTGCAACAAGTGGGTGCCTTGTTACTTTTAAAGAAATGCACCCAATTATCAGCATCAAGGGTCTCCAGATCTTCTTTCACCGATTGTCCCGGCAACGATTTTAGTAGCGCCAGTTGTATGCTTAACTAAGCGAGCAAGCTGCCCGCGCTTATTGCGTCCTGCTAGCTATTTGGCTGTAGCACTCCATCCTGCTGGCACTACTGCTTGCTGTTTGACATCTCCACAAAGTGCAGTCATAGACTATCACCGCATGGGATAATATTGGGTTAGTATTTAGCTTATTTATAAAGACGATTGAATTATGGGTATAACCAGCCGATCGGAAACTCAATTCCCGCGTTTCCGGACGTGCCGGATTGCAGGACAATTTATGCATAGCGACCGACCAAGCAGCCAACCCCTGTTCGGACGATGCCATGTCCGCATCGCCAACGGGCATTATCCGGTGATAAACACATCGAAAAAAAACACGCGGAACATTCTGGTGTAATAAGGGCAGACTGAGAAGGAGGCTAGCAGTGAACTTAAGGGATCTGGAAGCAAAGGTCAAAGTACTGGAGAATCAAGTCAGGACTCTAACCGACATCGAGGAGATCAAGACACTTCAGAAGACGTACGGATACTACCTTGAACACTGGATGTCCCAAGAGATAATCGACCTCTTCTCTGATGATCCAGACGTGTCCTTGACGTTGACGGCGGGTACGTACCTCGGCAAAAAGAGGATCGCCGAGTACTTCAACCGTCTGAAAGACCCTAGTCCGGAGTTCCTTCATCAAGTGATGCAGCTTTCAGGCGTTATCAATGTCGGCTCTGAAGGCACAACGGCTAAGGGCAGATGGTATGGTTTTGGTGCGGTCGCATTGCCATCAGACAAAGGTGTAAGGCAGTTCTTCATGGGTGGGATTTACGGGGGCGAATATGTGAAGGAGAACAGCATCTGGAAGTTCAAGCGACTGCGGTTCGATGTGAGTTACACCGCTGCACCTGCCAGAGGTTGGGTGGCACCGGATAGACTGGCACCCGCTGAGATCCGCCCTGCGTTAACCGGGCCTCAAGCTGATGTTCCCCGCACCTTCAACCCGCGCTACCCATCCGGGTATATCTTCCCCTTTCACTATAAGCATCCAGTTACAGGGAAGAAGACTTCCGAAGAGGCACGTAATGGATCTTTAGATGGTGTGAAGGACTGGAAATACTCTTGACCTGATGGCCGCATCATCTAGCCGGCACCCCGCCTTGGACGACGCGGTGTCGGCTTCCTGACGACGCCGCCCAGCGGGAAAATGCTCTCATTTTTTTGAAAACCACATGTCGCCCCGCGCATAACATCGGAAGATGTCTGGCATTATTTTCATGAATCTTCAAAACATATTCTCCGCTTCACTCCGACTCATATGTCATAAAGTAGAATCCGGAGATATTTCATAAGCGTGAGTATATTCCTGCGTGTATACTACCGTCTTGAAAAAGAAGTTGTCGGCAACACCATCCTCGGGGGAATATGAACCGACGTCTACCTCGTGAGTTTTACAACATACACATTATACATGTCGGGGGAGGTAAGTAAACTTTGATATAAATCCTGTGGCACAGGACTGTCCAGGCAAAGCACCATCATTGCTTTCCCGCCGCGTTCCAGTTCCCTGTTTACCTGCATTTGGCTGATATTGATGCCTGCCCGTCCCATTGCTACGCCTACGGTGCCGATCATTCCCGGGCGGTCTTTGTGTTCGGTGAATAGCATGTAGTCGCCGGTCGGTTCGATTTCCAGCCAGAAGTCATTTACCCGGAGCAAGTATGCGTTGCCGCGAATGGTAGAGCCGGCCACCGTCACCTTACCGGCGGTCGAATCTATTTCGATTGTTATCATGCCGGAATAGTTCTCGCAGGTAATCTCTTTTACTTCGATAATCCTCAAGCCACGGCTGGTAGCCACAGAGTCCATGTTAACAATGTTCACACGTTCATCGGTCAGGTTTACTAATAAGCCACTCAAGACCGCTGCTTTAATAGGGTCGGTGTTTTGTTTTGAGATATCGCCCTGATACCGGATGCCAATCGACTTTATCTGTCCTTTTAACATCTGGCCCGCTATCACGCCAAGGATACCGGCAGTCCGTACGTATTGGTCGATTACTAAAATGCCTTCGTCAGGAACTACCGGTGCATTTACGGGCGACTTCGGAAGATGACCGCGGAGAACAGCGATTGTCTGTTTCGCAATGTCGATGCCGGCAGTTATTTCGGCTTCGGGAGTAGAGGCTGCCAGGTGGGGTGTTACGACTACCTTATTGCTCTTTAAGAGGATGTTACTGAGTGCCGGTTCTTGACTGAAGACATCGATTGCCGCCCCTGCCAGACGATTTTGTTCAAGTGCTTCATATAGTGCCTGTTCATCGATAATGCCGCCCCGGGCGCAGTTTATAATCATGGCTGTTGGCTTCATACGCTTGAATTCGTTGGTGCCGATCAGGTTTTGCGTGGCTGGGTTGAGAGGTACATGGACCGTTACGAAATCCGACCTCTCCAACAGGGTATCCATGTTCACGACTTGAACACCCAGCCTGTCGGCCATGTTTTGAGAAATCATGGGGTCGTAGGCGATTACATTCATGCGAAACCCTTTAGCTATTTCCGCCACTACGCCGCCGACTCTGCCCAGCCCGATAATTCCCAGCACTTTGTTACGTATCTCGACCCCGCGTAAAGACCGGTTCCAGATCCCGGACTGAAGTTCCTTGTTTGCTTTTGGGATCTGGCGTACGAGTGATAGGAGCATGGCTATGGTGTGTTCCGCGGTTGATATTGTATTTCCTTCAGGCGAGTTAATTACGAATATACCCCGCCGTGTCGCCGCGTTCACATCGATATTATCAAAACCGACTCCTGCCCTGCCGATGACTTCGAGCCTCGTGCCGGCATCAATGATTTCCTGCGTTACTTTCGTTTGACTCCGCACGATAAGTGCATGGTACTCGCCGATTATCGACCGGAGTTCTCCCGGTGGCAGCCCTGTCCGTATATCGACGTCTGTGTCATTTTTCAGTATATCGATGCCGGCAGAAGCTATTGAGTCTGTTATCAGTACCTTTTTTCTGATACTGCCAACCATATGCCCTCCATATCCTGTTAAAGGAATAACCAAGAGCGTCCCGGCGTTCTGCGGGAATGTTCAACACAATATATGACAATTAGTTATTAACGGTCAAAATGCCGGCGATGAGATTTGCATACGTATTACAATATAACGATTAATGAGGGAAGGTTATCTTATGAGTAATAAGTAGATTGTTTTATTGCACAATTATGTATTCAATTTGAAGGAAAGTTCAAAGGTTCTAAGTATTGTACGCTGTAGCCCGCCACTTAAAATCCTACCCTCAGTTCAAGATTAGCTATTTTCCGGATATTTGTTGTCACTGCGATTACTCCTGGCTATTGACAAACTTCAACAGATGAACTAATATCTTGCTACTTTTACGAAGTAATATGATTATTATGCTGAGATATAATATCGCCTCCACCAAAAAGGGTACCGGTAACGGCGCTCCGGCGCTGCGGGTTCGGTGTTTCTCTTTTTGGGAGGCCGCCTGATATAGATTAGTCCAATAGAGAAAACACAGAGCCCGGAAATTAAAAATCCGGGCTCTTTCTTTTTTCAGGTTAAAAGGAGAAAGATTATGCAATTTTCAAGTGTCATCAATAAAATCCCCGAATACCCGTTTGCGAAAATCGGGCGCATCGCCAGTGAAGCTGAACAAAGAGATAACCTCCCGGTCATCAGGGCAACTATTGGAAATCCGGACAGAGAAGCCCCTGCGACGTTGAAAGATCTCATGGCGAAGTACATATTACAGAAAGGTTCGACTTATGGTTACCCTTTCGATGTTTATCCGAAAAGAGGGATCCCGGAACTGATTGATGCTATCATCGATGATTACCAACAGAAATATGGTGTCACAATATCTGCGGAAAACATTGTGGTCACCGGATGGGCAAAGGAGGTTCTTCACAACCTGGTCCGGTTGTTCGGCCCGGGAACAGTACAGATTCCCGACCCGGTTTATCCTGCATATGAGAGCGCCACGGCACTGTCGGGCAATAAGATAGAGTGGGTAGAAACCAACAAGGCAACAGGTTGGCTTCCTCGGTTTAAACTGCGGTCCGGTACCGCGGCTTTATATTTCTGCGATCCTAATAATCCGACCGGTGCGGTTGCCACCAGGGAATATTACGAAATCCTGGCCGCTGCCATGAAAAAACATAATGTCGCCGGGATTTTCGACAAAGCTTATAAAGACTATATATGGGAGGAAAGCGTTAAACCAGTCTCAATAACCCAGATACCGGGATTGCTGGATAACGGCTTCGAGGTATATTCGTTTTCCAAGCACTACAACCTGGTGGGTATAGGCCTAGGCTGGTTGATCAGCAGCCGTGAAAACATCGATACCTGGCTCAGGCTGTCCGGCCACTTGACACAGGGCGTATCATGGTTCAAGCAAAAAATCGGCGTCGCGGCCCTGACTAACCCAGCAGTAAAAGATGAGATGAATGAATATTTCCAGGAACTTCGCATCCGGCAGAAAATACTGGTTGAAGGCTTGAATTCTCTTGGTTTGAAAACACAGCCTTCGGCTGCCACCCCTTACGTCTGGGTTGAGGTCCCGGCATCATTCCCGGATGAGGATTTCGTGATCGATATGATCAATAAAGCCCACGTCGCTTTTACCCCCGGCTCTTATTTTGGGAAGAACGGTAAAGGTTATTTCCGGGCAACCTTATTTGTCACCAGGAGTAATATCGAACAAGCCCTGGAACGGATAAGTAAAGCCCGCTATTGGTAGAAAAAGAAGGAGGATGCAGAAAAATGGATACTGCCAATCGTTACGGCGGTTACAATGAACGTGAAGCCGAGTTGTACGATTTCATGTACTCAGATGTTAGCGTTGTCGCTAACCATCCCGGTTTACAAAAAGGAGTTGAGTTCTTTGTCGAACAGTCGCAGGCGGCCAAAGGAGAGACACTTGAACTGGGATGCGGCACAGGCCGGGTGCTTATTCCGACGGCTGCTGCCGGATGCAGGATTACCGGACTGGATTACTCCAGGTTCATGCTGAAGAAGTGTTCACAAAATCTCCTGGCGCAGCCAGCAGAAACTCAAGAACGGACCCGGCTTGTTCAAGGAAACATGACCAACTTCAGCCTGGGCAAGAGTTTTTCTCTGGTAAGTATACCCTTCAGGCCGTTCCAACACCTGTTGACCGTAGTGGAGCAGAAAGATTGCCTGGGATGCATAAGAAAGCATCTTGCACCGGGCGGCCGGCTGATTTTCGACCTTTTCAATCCTCGTCTGCCGCGTCTTTTTGATACGAAATACCAAACCGAAATGGACGATATGCCCGAGACTGTCCTTCCGGACGGCCGCCATTTCAGGCGTGCCAACCGGGTAGCCGCTTTTCACCGGGATGAACAATATAATGAGGTCGAGATCATATATTACGTCACCTATCCGGACGGCCGCACTGAGAGGGTTGTCTGGTCTTTCCCCATGCGTTACTACTTCCGGTATGAGGTTGAACATCTCCTCGAACTGTCAGGTTTTCGCATCATAAGCCTTTTCGGAGATTTCGACAAGTCTAATTTCTCCTCGGAATCGCCCGAAATGATATTTGTGGCGGAGAAAAAGGAATAAACCACTGGGGAGTGCCCGGAGGATATGATGCGTTGTATTTTTCTGAATCTGTTAATATCCGGAATAAGGACTGAAACCGGACCAGAAAAGAGAGTATGATGAGATGGCAAAGTGCCATTCTCGACCTGTTATTAAGGATTGGGCAAGAAATAAGCTTCGTGTTGGAAGGACTCAATACTCAAGCTAAATGGAGTGTTTGCTAATCATGGACAATAAAGTTGAAACAATAGAATTTCATCCTTTAGTACCGGATAAATGGGACGACCTCGAGCAACTTTTCGGAAAAAAGGGCGCTGTAGGAGGATGCTGGTGCATGTATTGGAGGCAGACTGGGGTTGAATTCGGCCAGATGCGCGGTGAAAAGAACCGACTGGCATTCAAATCACTGGTTGAATCGGGAACGGTCCCTGGAATTTTGGCGTATCAGGGCAGCGAGCCGACAGGATGGTGCGCTATTGGACCCAGGGAATCGTACTCAAGACTGGCACGGACGAAAGTCCTTGCCCCTGTTGATACGCAACCTGCCTGGTCCATCACCTGTTTTTATATTGCTAAACAACACCGCCGAAAAGGTCTCATGCGCAGCCTTTTGAATGCAGCTATCGACTGGGCGGGAAATAACGGCGCCCGCGTCATCGAGTCATACCCGTTTGACCCCCCATCGGAAATTCGTTCGGCTGCATACACCGGAGTCGTACCGGTATATATTGATACTGGCTTTATTGAAGTAATGAGAAGATCTCCACGCCGGCCAATCATGAGGAAATTTTTATAACCAGATTACACGTATCCTCATAGTAAATTATGACGTTGCTGATCAATGCGAGGATTCTCAGCATCAAGGTATACTCCAGCCGGAATAACCTCGTAATAATTTTTTACGGGTTTCTTCTCAAGGATAGTAATAGATATTCTATTGCAGATGCTTACCGGTTAACCTCTCATAGGCTGTACGGTAAATCCGCCCGGTGGAAGCAAGGACATCGTCCGGCAGTATTGGAGCAGGGGGTACTTTATTCCATCCCGATTTTTGCAACCAGTCGCGTACGGGCTGTTTGTCAAAACTCGGCTGGGATTGTCCGGCTTTGTACGCCTTTACATCCCAGAACCGCGACGAGTCCGGAGTCAGCAGCTCATCTATCAGAATAAGTTTACCATTATCCAATCCAAACT
>CAZSHH010000118.1:0-7405 GCA_964606525.1 uncultured Dehalococcoidales bacterium | reverse complement strand
GGCAGCGGAGAGCCTGGATGAATTAGTGGATTTAGCCGCGGCATTCCGCCTGCTACCGCCGGTACGGGGCCGCCGCGTAGGGGTGACGGGAGGAGCGGGGGGGTCCAGTGTACTGGCTGCCGACCAATGCGAGAAAGCCGGCCTGGAAGTAGTCCCTTTATCCACGGCTTTCCGCGAAGAACTCCGGAAAAGGAATGTCTCCGTATGGGATTGGCTGGGCAATCCGGCCGACCTCTCGATACGTGAAGATGACAGCCTGTCCGCCGCCATGGTGCTGGAACTAATGGCCAGGGACACGGAATTCGATGTATTGATCGTGATTACCGGCATGCCGGGAGCGCCTCCCAGACCTCCCGGCCAAGCGCCGCCTCCCACCGAAGTCATGCTTCAGAAGCAGTATGCCATGGACCAGGCCCGGCAGAAACCGTTCGTGGCGGTGGTTGCGGACAAAAGCCTGCGACTGAGTGATATGGAAAGCCGGGAATGGCGGATGCTGTGCGACACCCGGACTGCCTTGATAAAACTCGGTGTCCCCTTCTTTCCGACAATCGGCCGGGCTGCCTCTGCTCTGCGTAAAGCGGCTGATTATTACCGGCGGCGCGACGGCCAATAAAGATAATCACGAAACCGCCCAATATGCAATAGGGCAGTTAGTGTTATTCCCCGAAACCGATGCAGTTACTGCCGATTCTGCCGGTTGTACTTGTCCCGGGCTTCTTTCGTCAGTTGAGCGTGTTTGCGCGTGGCCGCTTCCAAACGGTGCAATAGATCGGTAAGTTCTGCTGAGTCCGCGGCAAAGGCCTCGAAATATTTCTTTTCAATCAGGCTTTCTTCGATGAAGAATGCCATAGATAAGGCATTGATCAACTGATACCCCGGCTTACCGGCGTCCGTTATTTCCTTTTCCGTGTGTTTGACGAAGGACAGGATGGCTGCGGGCTTGAATCTTTCCGGTTTGATAAATAATTCCCGCCCTTTCAATTTCTCTTTCAGGCTGCGAATCCAGAGGGCGTGACTATGTTCGTCATCTGCCAGCCCTTGCCAGAATTCTGCCATTACCGGAAATTTCTGAGCATACGCGGCATAAAGCCGGCCGATGGTTTCCTCGCTTCCCGCCAATAGTTCGATGATACCGTTCTGGTCTCCTGTCTTTTCCATAGACACTCCCCTCCGGTATCCGGCTCGGTATCCGGTACCGGTAAATCAATGCCATTAATTTGTAAGCAATTTCCAGGTTTAGGAACAAATACCAAGGATATATTATACGAATATAGTAATTACATGATCAGGGCGAACGTACCTTGAAGTGAAGGGAAATTGCTGTGTATGATATGGTATCATGTTTACCGGCCCAAGCAAGTTTTGGATGAATCGCCATATCTATCAATTCATAATTGATGCGGCCGGGAAAGGGCCGATTTAGTGCCGTTTCGGCCTTCGCTGAAAATACTGTATTTGTTATTGTGTACTATTTACATCATATTGGACATGATACCACTGCAGGTTGTATATTGATATTGCGTCATAGTATCTGTAAGGAGAGTATATGATTAGCGAAAATCAGTTGGAATGGACGCGGCAGGATTTTCCTGCTTTAAATAATCACCGCAACGGTAAGCCGCCGGTATATTTCGACAGTGCCTGTAATACACTGGTGCCCCGGCCGGTAATAGAAGCAATCGATGAATACTACAATCAATACCCGGCCTGTGGCGCCGGCCGCAGCCGGCACTGGTTTGCACAACTGGTGACCGACCGCATCGACGGCAATGCCGAGACCGGCATCCAGGGCTCCCGGCAGATCATCAAAGAATTCATTAATGCGCACTCCGAAAGAGAAATCATCTTTACAACGAATACCAGCCATGGCATCAACATCGTGGCTTCCGGTATCAAGTTCAAACCAGGCGAAACAGTACTGCTTACGGATAAAGAACATAATTCGAATCTGGTCCCCTGGCTAAGACTAAAAAAAATGGGCGCTATTAATCTCGACCATGTTAAGCCGACACCAGAGGGATATCTCGACCTCGATGATATGGAGCAAAAACTGAAAACCCAACGGGTGCGCCTGGTAAGCATGGCATATAGTTCCAACCTTACCGGATATACGATCCCGGCGAAAGAGGTCATCAGCTTAACCCACCGCTACGGCGCCAAAATACTGCTCGATGGAGCGCAAACTGTACCGCACCAAAGAGTGGATGTCCAGACGCTGGATGTTGATTACCTGGCTTTCTCGATCCACAAGATGTGCGGCCCGCGCGGCATTGGCGTACTTTACGGGAAAGAGGAGCTACTGGGCCGCGAACTGCATGAGGCGGACGAACCTGAAGATGTGCTCATTCCGGCGATGCTGGGCGGCGAGACGGTGGAGAATACCACCTACGATGACTATACATTACTACCTTCTCCCCGGCGTTTCGAGGTAGGTTTGCAGGATTATCCCGGACAGATCGCCGCTGGGACAGCGGTAAAATACCTGCAAAAGGTCGGTATGGAGCGCATTCATGAGCAGGAAACGATACTGAATACATATTTGTCAAAGAAGCTCCTCGAAGAATACGGCGACACCGGCTGGTTCCGCATCCTCGGCCCGGCTGATGTGAAGCAGCGCGGCGGAATATTGACCTTTGAGGTCAAACGGCCTAATCCGATCGGTATTGCCGAGGAACTCAGTGAAAAAGCTAATATCATGATCCGGGACGGCCTCTTCTGCGTCCATTCATATCTCAATCATGTCTTTGGTTTTGGCTGGACCAAACCCCGGCTGCCATCGGAACACCGCATGACATACCGGGCTTCACTATACTTCTATAATAATTACCAGGACTGTGATATTTTCCTGGACACTCTCCGGGAAATCTTCCGTGAGCGGGCATATATCTAAGTTTTTGTTTATAATAGAGAGTGAGAGTAAAACATGGACGAAGTTGTTACCGAACGTTACCGTAGTCTGATGAAGAGCGGCTTTAAAAACGCCGGCCTGATCGAGGCTCCTACGATGTTTATCGACTCCAAAGCCGAAGGCGTTTCCATATGCGGCCAGGGCAGCACCGACTATATGAACATCTATATGAAAGTCGACAGCGGCGTCGTGACGGATATCAAGTACCTGTGCATGTGTGATCCCACGGCCAATGTTGTCGTCGAAGCCTTGTGCGACCTGACCCACGGCAAGACCCTGGAAGAAGTTAAAGCCCTGACCAAGGAACAATTTTTCGAAGCCATCGGCAGCGATGGGGGAAATGTCTATCGAAAAGTCTGGGCAGCCATCGAACTGGTTAACCGCGTGATCAAACGCTGGGAAGTCAAACAGGCAGAAGCGGCAAAAAACTAAAGCCTGTTCCAAGAAATCCCATTCACCCCAAAGCGCGAATATTCAACCGGGCCTGATACGGCGAAAAAGGAGTCACAATGTCAGACAGAAAATACAGGTGTCTCAATCCTGTGGGTATCCAGGACCCGGTGGAATTATTTCCCCTGGCCCCCCGCCTGGATAAACTGGAGGGCAAGACCATCTTCTTCAGCATCGGCGCCGGCGGCGAACAGGATATCATCATCCCGCTGACGAAACGCCTGCAGAGCGATTATCCCCAGGTCAACTGGCAGATACGCACCGCAGCCGAACACCGCACCATTGCCGGCAGCAGCGCCCTTTCCGAAGAAGATATGAAAGTGGCGGACGCCTGTATCCGCGGCGTAGTCTGGTGACATGGCGCTATCTGGGAGCAGTTGCCCCAGCTAGCCAATGTGGAAAAAGCCGGCATTCCCATGGTACTCCTCATCTATCCCGACCAGGAAGACTGCTTCCGGCAGTCGGCACGACTCGCCGGCATGCCACAGATCAGGAGTGTCCATGTCTCCCGCACGATACCTGGCCCCCAGGATGTTGACCGTTTTATCGGGGAACTAATGGATGCCCTGGTGCGCCCGTTAACCCCAAAAGAAAAAGAGAAAAGCATCTTCGGCGGGCACGAACAGCGCTGCCTCTTTGAAGGTACCCTGGAAGAAGCTAAAGTTTTCTATTCCCAGAGCGAACGGATCGCCGCCCTCGAAAATGCCATCTATTACAAATATACCGACGGCCTGCCTATCGTCATCCCCACCGAGGAACGGGTGGCCACCATGCTCAAGGGCACCAGCCATAAACCGGATGAGGTCCTTACCTTCCAGGCGGACCACAACCTGGACCCGCGGCAGCTGCAGATGGGGCGCAGTGGGAAGAAAGGAGACCAGTGCCGGTTCGTCCCCATGAAACGCCGGGCCACGGTGGAGAAGATAGCAACGATCGGGGTGATGGCTGGATGCCAGCTGGAACATATGCCGGTACTGCTGGCAATGGCGGAAGCGGGTGGTGGCAGCGGGGATGGGCGTGCCGGTGATGTCTTCATCCTCAGCGGACCTATCGGCCGCCAGATCGGGATGAATTTTAATGTCAATGTGATGGGCCCAGGAAGCCCGAACCGTACCCTGGGACGGGCGGCTGACCTGATGTTCCGCAACCTGGGCGGCAATATCCCCGCCGTGACCAATTGCGGTGTCTGGGGCCATCCGGTATACAATGTGGTGCCGGAAAACGCCGCAGCCCTGCCGTCCGGCTGGAAGGGTGTCAATGAAGAATACGACTTCAAAAAGGAAGAAAGCTGCCTGGTTGTTTACCGCATCGGCAAGGGCTTCAGCCCCGAGATTGCCCA
Source organism: uncultured Dehalococcoidales bacterium (assembly GCA_964606525.1). Classification (GTDB taxonomy): domain Bacteria; phylum Chloroflexota; class Dehalococcoidia; order Dehalococcoidales; family UBA2162; genus JBBITI01. Next base: position 2,708 of record CAZSHH010000118.1, on the reverse strand, counting down.
GACCATGTTCTCGCCCGGCGGCTACCGGGCTTTCCAGAAATCCGGCCACGGCGGCATCGCCCGCCGTTTAGGCGTTAAGGGTGTCCCCGGCCCCAAGAACTGGGTAGAATACCAGTTATCCAGCTTCTGGACGGGCAATGAGACGGGATATATCTTTTACATGCTGCCGGAAATGGCACAGCACCTCTGGGAAGCCGGTTTCAAAAGTAAAGATGCTTTTTACGAATGGATGTACAAGAAAAGCTACATGACGAAGGCACAGTATTATACGCACTCCTGGCCGGATGTGAATACCAATGCCTGGAACGGCATCGAAAAGACGTCCGGGAAACTCTGGAAGGAACTGCCCGATGATTACCTGGTGCCGGCGATGAGCGACCCTTATGCCTGTATGATCGTGGTTACCGGCGGTGGTGAGGAAGTATCATTGTGGACGACGGGGCGGGGCGGCGGCTTTGATCAAGCTTACAGCATCGATGCCTGGCGATAACAGTATCGTAATATTGAAAAGGTGGAGGGAATATCCGCCCGCCTTTTTAACCTCGTTTTGTATTTATGACTATCAATATCGATATTGACATATTTCCCGGTATGTGCCATACTTTTGGCCGTCCGCGAATCGGAAATGATGCCCGGGGGAGCGGTTCTATGCTGCTTTTCCTCAGTTAGACCACCCACAGGAAATAATCATTCCCGGAATATTATGCAGAGAGGAGTATGCATGCCAGCAAAGAAGTATAAATTTTTAAATCCCGTTGGTTTCAGTGACCCTGTCAAACAAATCCCCATTGCAAAGCGGCTTGACAAGCTAGACGGCAAGAAAATTTTCTTCAGTCTCGGTGCCGGCGGCGAACAGGATATCCTGATCCCGTTGACGAAACGCCTGCCCGCTGATTATCCCCAGGTTGATTGGCAGGTTCGGACGGCAGCCGCCCACCTGACGATTGCCGGCAGCAGCGCCCTTTCCGAAGAGGAAATGAAGGTAGCTGATGCCGTGATACGCGGGGTGGTGTGGTGACACGGCGCTATCTGGGAGCAGTTGCCCCAGTTAGCCACCGTGGAAAAAGCCGGTATTCCCATGGTCCTGATCATATACCCCGACCAGGAAGAATGTTTCCGACAGGCAGCGAAGTTAGCCGGCGTACCTAATATCCGTACCATTCACGTCTCGCGCACCTTACCCGGGCCCCAGGATGTCGACCGCATCATCCGGCCGTTGATGGATGCCCTGGTACGCCCCCTGACCGATAAAGAAAAAGAAGGCAGTACCTTCCAGGATACCGACAACAAGCGTATCATCTTTGAGGGTTCCCTGGAGGATGCCCAAGAATTCTTCTCGCAGAGCGAGATCATTCCTACCTTGAAGAATGCACCCATATGTAAATATACCGACGGCCTGCCCATCGTCCTCCCTACGGAAGAGCGGGTGGCTGCCATGCTCAAGGGCACCAGACATAAACCTGACGAAATTCTTACCTTCCAGGCCAATCACCGCCAGGGCGACCGCCAGGTCCAGATGGGCCGCAGTGGTATCAAAGGCGACCGCGTCGCTTTCTTGCCCATGAAGCGGTATGCGAATGTAGAAAAGATTGCCACTATCGGTGTCATGGCCGGATGTAAACCGGAACATATGCCCATCCTGTTAGCACTGGCGGAAGCCGGCGGCGGCTGCGGCGACGGCCGGGGCGGTGGGGGCTATGTAATCAGCGGCCCCATCGCCAAGGAAGTCGGCATGAACTTCGATGTCAACCTGCTTGGCCCGGGCAATCCCTCCAACCGGCCTCTCGGCCGGGCAGCGGACCTGATGTGGCGGAACCTGGGCGGCCAGATCCCTTCCGTCAACAACTGCGGTGTTTATGGAAATAATGCCCCGAATATGATTCCCGAGAACGATGAAGGCCTGCCCCCGGGTTGGAAGACTCTCCGTGAAGAATACGATTATAAGAAGAACGAAAGCGTTCTACTCAACCTGCATGTTGGCGGCGGCGCTACTTCCTTCTCGCCCGGCGGCTACCGGGCTTTCCAGAAGTCAGGCCACGGCGGCATCGCCCGGCGGCTTGGCGTGAAGGGCGTTCCCGGTTCCAAGAACTGGATCGAGTACCAGGTGCCCGGTTTCTGGGTCAACGGTGAAGGCGGCATTGGCATCTTGATGCTGCCCGAGATGGCGCAGCACCTGTGGGAAGCCGGTTTTAAAACCAAGGAATCGGTCTACGAATGGTTGTACAAGAAGAGTTTCATGACCAAAGCACAGTACTATACCCACTCCTGGCCAGACATGCGGACCAACGCCTGGAATGCCATCGAGAAGACTTCCGGCAAACGCTGGAAAGAACTGCCCGATGACTATATGGTCCCCGCAGTCAACGATCCCTTCGAGAACGTGATTATCGTCTCCGGCATGGGCGAAGAACAAGCCCTGTTTGGCGGCGGGCGCGGCCTGATGGGCAACGATGCTGCTTACAGCATCGACGTCTGGCGCTAAGTTAAAGCAGACTTTAGGTTGGATAAAAAAGGAGTCCCGGAAAATCGGGACTCCTTTTTTATCCAAAATGGCTGCGGAATAACCCAGTGTGAAATATATCTCGACAATACCCTGCCAAGAATCACTGCCATGCCACAGCAGACCGACAGCCCACGGATAGTGCCCGACGATACCAAAGCGGAAAATCTACATGCGATGATTGATTTTACCAGCGAATACGGCGTCT
>CAZSHH010000117.1:0-7778 GCA_964606525.1 uncultured Dehalococcoidales bacterium | reverse complement strand
ATGAAAAACGGGAGTTAACTCTTGTTTGATTGTCCGTTTTTACTTGACCACTACAGTGAGGGTATAGATCCGTGGAGGGATAGGGAAAAAACGGGGAGGATTGTCGATACGTCGAGGGAGAGGAAAAAAACGGGGGTACAGACCCATCGAGGAAGAAGGAAATAAGGGGTATCTACGAACTGTCGAGGGAGAGGAAATTATAGCTAGAATCCTATACCGTCGAGGGATAGGGAATATCACGGCTTCGAATCTATTTTCTCTCCCCAACGCGGGAGAGATGAAAGTGAGGGTAAATAAGATAAAAAGAAATAATTTGACCAACGTTGCCAGAAGGTTACGTTATAATGAGACCGATGCTGAAAGGAAACTGTGGTCAAGGTTACGAAATAAACAAATAATGGGAATAAAGTTCCGCCGCCAGCAGCCAGTAGGCAAATATATCGTGGATTTTGTCTGTTTTGAAAAGGAAATGATTATTGAAATTGATGGGAGTCAACACGCGGAGATTTTTGGGATTACCAAGGATATTGAAAGGACAAAATACCTGGAAAGTAGAGGGTTTCGCATAGTCAGATTTTGGGATAACGATGTTTTCAATAATATCGAAGGAGTTCTATTCAATATTAGTGAACTAATAAACAAGGCATGAAAATAATGAATTTCACCCTCACCTAAATCCTCTCCCGTCGAGGTAGAGGAAAAAAACGGGGAGTATTGTTGATGGGTCGAGGGAGAGGAAATTATAGCCAGAATCCTTTACTGTCAAGGAATATCACGGCTTCGAAACTATTTTCTCTCCCCGGTGCGGGAGAGATGAAAGTGAGGGTATAGATCCGTCGAGGGAGAGGATAAAAGAGTACAGGCCCCTCGAGGTAGGGACAAATATACGGGGGATTTTCAAACCGGTAAGGAAGGAAAAGAATATTGCTGCAAAGGTAAAGAAAGGGGCGTTCGCCAGAACGCCCCTTTTTATTGACATGGTTTTTTTTAAATAGAGTGACGCTAGCGGGCGTCGCGGATCTTGCGGTAGCAGTCGCTGCAGTAGACCGGTTTATCGCCGCGAGGTTCGAAAGGTACTTCGGTCTCTTTGCCGCACTGGGCGCACTTGGCGGGGAACATCTGGCGGGAACCGCCGCGGGAAGGCATGCCGCCGCCGCGTTCGGCCTTTCTCTTCTGGCGGCACGAAGGACACCGTTTGGGTTCGTTCGTGTAGCCCTTGGAATGATAGAATTCCTGTTCATCAGCGGTAAAAGTAAAGGTTGCGCCGCAGTCCGCACATTGGAGTGATTTATCCTGGTAAGCCATTGAATGACCTCCTCATAATAACAGTTTGAGTACGGTCATCCAACGCTGGATCATATTTTACCGGTCCCCGTATCGGAATAACCATAACAGAAACTATAGGCCGGATTATATAGCAGAAAGGCCGCCGCCGCAAGTAGAGTGAAAGTACCAAGAGAAAAGTCATGGTACGAAAGAGGAAAATCATAATAAAAGATAAACTCAAAATACTAAACTCTAAATACTAAATAAATTCAAAACTCAAAATTCGAAATCCAAAGTAAGCCTAAAGTTACAAATATCAAATTTTTTGAATGCTCCTTTTTGAATTTTGTCCTTATTACTTTGTGTTTCCTTAGAGTTTAGGGTTTTGTTCTTTGAGTTTTTTTCTTGTATCTAGATCCAAACAAGACGAGTGATCAAAATATGAGGGAGAAGGTTTGAAAGAAGATTATTCACTTGTCGAAAAAAAGGGTGTCCTGTATATTTAGTAGCGACATGATAAGTATTGTAGTACCGGCGTTGAATGAAGAAAGATTACTGCCGGCCTGCCTGGAATCCTTAAAAAAGCAGAAATGTAGAGTCGAATATGAAATCATCGTGGTGGATAACGGCAGCACCGATAATACAGTGCAGGTGGCACAGGGTTATGGTGTCCGTGTGATCAGTTGTCCCCAGAAGGGGGTGGTGTTTGCCCGCCAGGCCGGGGCGGAAGCGGCCCGGGGAGATACCGTGATTCAGGTAGATGCCGACACGATATACCCGGATTCATGGCTGGAAAAGATCGCCGCCGGTTTTACCGAGCGTAAAAAGGCGATCGCCATCGCGGGCAGGTATGTTTACGACCACCCCGCGCGGTGGGCGCAGCTGGAGACCTTCTACCGCCGGTCATTGAACCATTTAGGACTGCTGATCATGGGGTTCCCAGTGGCGGTATCGGGGGCTAATTTCGCCTTTAAGAAAGAAGCCTTTGAGAAAGCGGGGGGCTATGATGCCCGGTCTTTATATCCGGACCAGTGGGGGATCGCGCGGCGGCTGCACAAACACGGCCGCATCTACTACGTCCACGACATCTATGTACAAACATCGACGCGGCGTATTGCCAAGCCGTGGTATGTTATATTTTATGAAATCATCCGGAATATTTGTCATGTACTGGGGCATTTCATAAAACATTGTGCCGGAGGGTTTATGAAGTCAGGCAGCGAACCGAGAAAAAAGTAAATGGATTTTCTAGAATGGTTATACCAGGCACCCACCCTGGTTGACGCGTTCACCCTGAAAATTGCCCTGGTGGTGTTTTTCCTCTCCTTCATCGGAGAAGCCTTTGTCATCTCTATCCCACTGGTTTTCGAGGCGATATTCATCTCGGCAGGCATCAACACACGGTTGGGCGTATTACCGGTATATGAAATGCTACTGCTGGCACTTACCTCACAGCTGGGCCGGCAGGCCGGAGCCCTGGTCATGTATTTCCTGACTAACAAAAGTACCACCTTCATAGGGAAGATGATCAAACGCCGTTTTCCGATCATGAAGCCGATTTCAGATACACCGTTCAAGTTTCTAAGGCACCTGGACCGGCTGTCTCCCCTCGGGGTAGCTGCGGGCAGGCTGTTATGGTTGAGAGTACCAATCACGCTGGTATTAGGGGCCAGGCGGCAACTGAAAACCCTGATACTGGGTATCGCCATCTCCAGTACGATATATGAAGCGATCTATATCGGGCTGGGGGCGATCGGGGGCCAGGTATTCGGAAACAAAATGGGGCCGCAGATGATAATATGGTTCGGTATCAGCATGGTGATCGTATATGCGGCGGCACTGATCATACGTTTTGTCATAAACAGGAAGAAAAATAAAATGATCAAAAAAAATGATCAATGCGACCCGAATATGAAAGAAGATGGTTAACAACCTGAAAACCGGATATACGGGCAGGGGGCGTGATATGAAATTTAAGAACCAGACAGCAATCGTAACCGCGGCGGCGGGGGCGGGTATCGGCCAGGCAACGGTACGGGCGTTAGCCAAAGAAGGCGCGATGGTAGTGGTGGCCGACCAGCATGCAAAGAGGACGGCAGCGGTGGCGGAAGCGATCAGTAAAGAATTCGGGGTAAAAACCCTGCCGGTAGTATGCGACGTAACGGATAGAAATCAAATCGATAACTTGGTTAAACAAACGATAGAGGCGTACGGGAAAATTGATATCCTGGTGAATAATGCCGGCTTTGATGTTTTTAAGCAACTGGAAGACCTGGCGGCAGAAGACATCAGGCGGATCATCGATATCAACCTGACGGCCACTATTTTCATCACCCAGGCGGTATTGCCGCACATGATAAAAAGGCGGACGGGGAAGATAGTAAATCTGTCTTCGATCGCGGCTTATTCGCCGGACAGCGGCGATTCCGCGGTATACGGGGCAACCAAAGCGGCGATACAAGCGTTTACGCGAACACTGGCCCGGGAAGTAGGGAAATACAAAATTCGGGTAAATGCTATCGCACCCTCGGTTACTTTGAACCCCTTCCTGGAAAAGCAGATGCCGGCGGAAGCGATATCCGAAATCATGGGCAAGATGCCGTTGGGGGCGATAAAACCGGAAGACCAGGCGAAAGCGATATTATTCCTGCTTTCTGACGAAGCCACCCTGATAAGCGGGGCGACGATCAATGTCACGGCCGGTTATTAAGCTGAGGAGATAGTACGTTATTACCAGGGAATCCAGAGACAAACATAACTGGCTTGAATTGTTGACAGCAGGTCATCTATAATATAACACTTGGGAACATCTGGAAAGGTGCTCCGATTATTTTCCAAATGAAACATTTAATAGTCGTTTGTTGTGCAAACAGGAGGATGATGAATTAATGGAACAAACAATTACCTCGATGATGGATGAAAAACGGGTTTTCACGCCCAAAGTCGAACTCAGCAAGAATGCGGAATTCAAGACGATGGACGATTATCGGAAAGCCCATAAAGAATCCATCGAACACCCAGACAAATATTGGGCCAAAGCCGCGGAAAGCCTGGTTTGGAAGAAGAAATGGACGAAAGTAGTCGAAGAAGATTTCGGCCAGGCCAAGCACGAATGGTTTATCGGCGGCAAACTTAATGTCAGTGAAAACTGCGTCGACCGGTATGCCAACGGACCGGAAAAGAACAAAGCCGCCTTCATCTGGGAAGGCGATATCGGCGACAGCAAATCCATCACTTACCAGGAACTGTATTACGAAGTCAACAAGTTCGCCAACGTGCTGGACAAATTCGGTATCAAGAAAGGCGACCGGGTATGCATCTACCTGCCCATGATCCCCGAATTACCGATCGCCATGTTAGCTTGTGCCCGCATCGGGGCGATCCACAGTGTAGTTTTCGGCGGTTTCAGCGCGGAAGCGCTGCGCGACCGGATCCAGGACTGCAGCGCCAGATTACTGATCTGTGCCGACGGTTATTACCGGGGCGGGAAAGTAGTTCGCAGCAAGGACAATGCCGACGCGGCGATGGCGCAGTGCCCGACCATCGAGAAATCGATCGTCGTCAAGCGAGCCAACGCCCAGGTGACCATGAAAGCCGGCGTGGAATCATGGTGGCACGAAGAGATGGCGGCGGCAGATATCAAGCCCTACCGCAAACCCGAAGCCATGGATGCAGAAGATCCCCTGTTCATCCTGTATACCAGCGGCAGCACCGGTAAACCGAAGGGTGTATTACACACCACGGGCGGCTACCTGGTTTATGCCAACCATACTTTCCGCTGGATCTTCGATGTCAAACCGGAAGAGACGTTTTGGTGCACCGCCGACATCGGCTGGATCACCGGACATACCTATATCGTTTACGGCCCGTTATCGGCCGGCGCGACCGGGATACTGTTCGAAGGCATCCCCACCTACCCCAATCCCGATCGTTTCTGGCAGTTAGTGGAAAAGCACCGGGTGAACCAGTTCTATACCGCCCCGACCGCTTTACGTTCGTTAATGCGGGAAGGCGATGATTGGGTCAACAAGCATGACCTCAGCAGCCTGCGGATCCTCGGTTCGGTAGGCGAGCCGATCAACCCGGAAGCCTGGATGTGGTATTACAACGTGATCGGGAAACAGAAGTGCCCCATCATGGACACCTGGTGGCAGACCGAAACCGGCGGCATCCTGATTTCACCGTTACCCGGCATCACCCCATTGAAACCGGGCTCCGCCAGCTTCCCCATGCCCGGCGTGGATGCGGCCATCGTGCGTGAAGACGGCACGCCGGCCGACACCAATGAAGGCGGTTACCTGGTAATCAGAAAACCGTGGCCCGGATTAATGAGACGGGTTTACGGAGATCCCGAGAGATTCAAGAATACCTATTTCGAGAGATTCCCCGGCATGTACACCACCGGTGACGGTGCCCGGGTGGATGAAGAAGGCTATTTCTGGCTGATGGGCCGCATCGATGATGTCATCAAGGTCTCCGGCCACCGCATCGGTACCGCGGAAGTGGAAAGTGCCTTCGTCGCGCATCCGTCAGTCGCCGAAGCGGCCGTCGTCCCCATGCCGCATGCCATCAAAGGCCAGGGCATTTATGCCTTCGTGACACCAAAAGTCGGTGTGGTCGGCGATGACAACCTGCGCAAAGAACTGGTCGCGCATGTAAGAAAGGTGATCGGCCCGATCGCCAGCCCGGACAAGATCCAGTTTGCCGATGCCCTGCCCAAGACCCGCAGCGGCAAAATCATGAGAAGGATCCTGACCAAGATTGCCAGCGGCGAAAGCAAGAACCTGGGCGACACCAGCACCCTGGCCGACCCGTCTGTGGTCGATACCCTGGTCAAAGGCGCTCAATAAAAAATAGAACATAAACAAATTAAAAGGGGGGTACTCGAGAGAGTACTCCCCTTTTTTTGTTTAATAAACCAAGGGGACGGCGGCCGAAGATTCCTTGACAATACCGGCGGTGGTTTGTATATTACAGGGTGTTTTCAGGCTAAGAAAGAACCAGGATTACGAAGGAGGTTTTATCATATGAGAGCTGCATGTGTAGTAGCGCCGAGGAAGGTCGAAGTCCTCGATGTCCCGATGCCCAAGATCAATCAAAATGAAATACTGGTCAAGATCGAGGCTTGCGGTGTTTGCACCAGCGATATGGCCACTTTTCTGGACTCCTTTGCCCCGGAAGTAAAATCCCGGCGGCCATTTCCCCGGCGAATCGGCCACGAACCGGTCGGAGTCATCGCCGAAGTCGGTAAAAATGTCAGGGGTTATAAAGTAGGGGAACGGATCACCGGCATCTTCGGCGATGGTGCCTTTGCCGAATATGTCTCCTTCGACCCGATCGAACCGCCGCCGGTAGGGCGCCCGCCCATGGTAGGCAAGGTACCGGACGGCATCAAGCCGGAGCATGCCATCGGCGAACCGATGATGTGCTCGATGAGCCATGCCCGGACGGCAAACCCGGAACTGGGGGATTTTGTCTTCCAGGCGGGCTGCGGGTTCATGGGATTAGGAGTCATCGCCGGCATCGCCAGCCCGAAGATCCGTGAATATATCGTGGCCGACCTGGAAGATTGGCGGCTGGATATCGCCAAGAAACTGGGGGCGACGATAACCTTAAATCCGACGAAAGTCGACGTGATCGCTGAAGTGATGAAGATTACCGGCGGCAAGGGTGTCGATGTGGCTATCGAATGCGTAGGGCATCCGCCGGGGATGAAGCTGGTGAACGGGGCAATCAAGAATAACCGCGGCAAGATCGTGGTAGTCGGCTGGCATCAAGCCCCGGATACCTATGAGTTGATGGACTGGATCAAATCACCCATCATCTACAGCCCACAGGGGATCGGTATTTCCACCGACCCGCCCAGCGAACTGCCGAGAGCGCTATGGGCAATTCAGAAAGGCATTTATCCCATGGACATGTTAATCACACACAAATATAAGCTAGAAGAAACGGAAAAAGCCTTCAATGACAACCTGGGGCGGACCCCGGGATATCTGAAAGGCGTGGTGATGCCGTAAGGCAAAAAGCAGCAGGAGTCAAAGGGGGGCATAGTACCGTACCATGCCCCCCTTTTCTTTTTTATCCTTGCCAGCATATGACAAAAGTCCCGTCTTCACGGAAACGTATTTGAGCTATAATAGAGATTGAAATTTCACTAATACTTCATAAAAGGATTTAGAGATGAGTTACGTATATCTGTTCAGCGGTAATTGTGAAGATAAGGACCAACTGGGGAATAAGGGCGCCAATCTAGTTACCATGACCCGGCTGGGGCTAGCAGTACCGCCCGGATTTGTGGTAACGATCGAAGGGTATAAAACATGGCATGCGACCGGGACGCTGCCGGATGAAGATATCGATGAAGCCCTTTCAGTAATCGAGAAGAAAGCCGGGAAAAAACTGGGTAAAGGCCTGGAAGTGTCAGTAAGGTCTTCAGCGCCGGTGTCGATGCCGGGAATGATGGACACGATACTAAATATCGGCAACATCACGAAGGTTAAAAAAGCCAT
>CAZSHH010000116.1:5786-7971 GCA_964606525.1 uncultured Dehalococcoidales bacterium | reverse complement strand
TCGGTATCGGCAAACCTGCTGATATGAATGTCCGAGAGCTTAATACCGAGCGAGGCAGCAATTTCCCTGCCCAGGTCGGGATTGGCGCTACCGCAAAGTACTTTTAGATCGCTGTCTGCATTCCTGGCCATATACACCACCTGTATTTATGTAGAATACCGTTGCCGCTGATATTTGTGGTACGACAACTCCATACTATAACAAAAATCGCTACCAATGAGAAACGCAGTTATCCCCTGACTGGGGTAAGTGAGGAAGCGGCAGTATTCCCCGCCGCTTCCTCCAAATACCTATTTCGCAGGTTTTGGCGTGAGTGATTTTTCTTTCATCAACCGGTTGATCGCCTTGCCTAATCTTTCGATGCCAATACGGGTGGTCTCCTCATCGGTGCAGGAGAAGTTTAACCGCATGGTATTATTCACTTCCTTCCCTACGAAGAACTGGTCGCCGGGGACAAAAATGACCTTGTCCTTAATCGCCAGGTCGAGCAGTTCCCGGGAGGAGAGGTGGGGAGGCAGGGCTGTCCAGATAAACATCCCGCCGCGGGGTTCGGTATGCGAGACCCCATCGGGGAAAAACCGGTTGATGCTCTCCAGCATTGCCTGAAGCTGCCGTCTGTAGGCTTCCCGGATTTTCTCGATATGCTCGTTGATATCATTATCCTGCAAATACTGGTAGACAATGGCCTGGGTGAAAGAACCGGTATGCAGGTCTGATGCCTGTTTAGCGATGATCAGGCGGTCCATGATGGGGGGTGGGGCAACGATCCAGCCCAGGCGGAAGCCGGGCACGACTGTCTTGGAGAAAGAGCCTAGCAGGATAGTATTTTCCGGCAGCAGTGCTTTGAACGAAGAACAGGGCGTGCCGGAGAAACGCAGGTCGCCGTAAGGGTCGTCCTCGATGAGCAGGGTCGAGGAACCTTGCAGGATGCCCGCCACCTCCCGGCGGTTCGCTTCGGTATACGAGATGCCGGAAGGGTTCTGAAAATTGGGTACGGTATACATCAACCGCGGTTTATATGAAGACATTACTGATTTCAGTTTCGTGGTATCAAGGCCGTTATTATTAAGGGTGACCTGGTGAAAATGCGGCCGGAAGACGGAAAAAGCTTGAATGGCACCCAGGTAGCCGGGTTCTTCGATGACGATATCATCACCCTCATTAATGAAAATTTTACCCAGCAGGTCCAGTCCCTGCTGCGAACCGTTGGTGATCAGGATATCATCCGGTTTGATATCCAGTCCTTTTTCATGATAACGGCGGGCGATGGCTTCCCGGAGGCCTAACAGGCCTTCCGAGTTGCTGTATTGAAAAACATCCCGCCCGAAAGTCCGGAAGACTTTCTCCGTGGCTTTTTCGATTTCTTCGGCCGGGAAAAGGTCGCGGTTGGGCAGCCCGCCGGCGAAAGAAATGATCGAACGGTCGGATGTAACTTTTAGAATCTCCCGGATAAACGACCGGGGTACATTCGAGATACGGTCGGAAAAAACAGTGTCCATATAAAATCCTCCTATGACTAAGTCATAAATTCTATTCTTCGGTGATTTTCGCTTCTATCAGAGAACCGGACTGAGTAGTCTCCCCGGCTGTCCTGTCGTCAAACTTTACCTCTTTTGCCCTGGTGACGCTTTTTATGTCGTCCAGGCATTCCTGGAGTCCGTTCAGGATTTCAGGAGAAGCAGTGATAGTAATACAGGTTAACGGAGAGCCCAATGGAAGTTTTTTATCTGACTTAAAACGCCTGGCAGTGGCGGCAATTTCCACCAGGGCCAGGCCAATAGCTTCAGCATGAGCATCTATCAATTCCATGCTGGCTTGCGGCCATTTTACCTGGTGGATCGATTGCTCGGAATCAACTCTCTTAAAACAGGATGCAAATATCTCCTCGGTAATATACGGCAGCAACGGAGCCAGCATCTTGATAATAGTAAAAATGGCTTGGTATAAGGTATACCGGGCGGATTCTTTATCCGGAGTCCCGTCTGCCAGGCTATATAAGCGGTTCTTAGCCATTTCAAGATAATTATCGGTCATGATATCCCAGAAAAAGCTTTCGATCTTGTTTTTTGCATTAGCATGGTCATATTCATTGATATCCTGAGTAACTTCAATCATTAATCGTTGAAGCCGGGACAGGACCCATTTATCAGTTGGTATAAGTTGAGGGGATACCGCCGGCGGAATA
>CAZSHH010000116.1:0-5776 GCA_964606525.1 uncultured Dehalococcoidales bacterium | reverse complement strand
CGCTTCATTTATCATTGTATCTTCACCAAGGCGGGAACCGGCGGCCCAATAACGTACCGCATCGGCGGAATATTTGTCTATCACCCGCTGCGGTTCAATGATATTTCCTCCTTTAGACTTGCTGACCTTGTGTCCTTCAGGAGAAAGGCCGTGGCCCGAAATGGCGATATCCGACCATGGTATCCGGCCGAAGTGATATAGTGACATCACAATGGTATAGAATGCCCAGGTACGGACGATGTCGTGGGCTTGCGGCCGTAAAGACATCGGAAAAACCCGGTTGAAGAGATCGGTTTGTGACTGCCAACGCCCGGCGATCTGGGGACTCATCGAAGAGGTCGCCCAGGTGTCCATGACGCTGGTTTCGGGAACAAATTCCCGGCTGCCGCACCGGCATGATACAGTTTGCTGGCTGCGGCGAGGGTCTGCCGGTAGTTCTTTGATATCAGCTAACATAATTCCGCCGCAGCGGGCACAATACCATAACGGGAAAGGTACGCCGTGATGTCGCTGCCGGGAGATGCACCAGTCCCATTCCAGGTGCTCGACCCAGTCCGTATACCGGGAAAGCATGTGTCGCGGATGCCAGTTTATCCGCCGGCCGGCCTCCAGTAGCTGTACTTTATGATCGAGCACCCTGATGAACCATTGTTGGGTCTCAATATATTCCGCCGGGGTATCACAACGGTCATGCACACTCACTGTCTGTTGGAGATCGTGTTTGTCTATGACCAGGCCTTGTGCAGACAATTCCCGGATGATTTTCCCCCTGGCTGTTTTGATATCAAGGCCGGCTAGTAAGCCAGCTTTTTGATTCATCAGGCCGTCCGTTCCGATGATACTGATAGATGGTAAATGATATTCCTGCCGCCATTTGATATCGGTGGTATCACCAAAAGTACAGCACATCACGATGCCGGTACCTTTTTGCGGGTCGGCCTTGGGGTCGGCCATGACCGGGACTTCTTTCTCAAGTACCGGGCTTTTCACTCTCCGACCGGCAAGATGGCGGTACCGTATATCATCCGGATTGATAAACACAGCAACACAGGCAGGCAGGAGTTCAGGACGGGTGGTAGCGATGGGAAGGATTTGCCCATCATCAAGTTTAAAGGCGATGGTGACCATTTCCGTCCGGCGTTGTATATCTTCCAGTTCCGCATGAGCGATCGCAGTCCTGCAATAAGGACACCAGATAGTTGGTGAAGTAGAACGGTAAGCCAGTCCTTTGTGATATAGATCCAGGAATGAAATTTGGGCGACTTTTCGAGCCGCGGGGCTGATGGTGGAATAAGTATAATCCCAGTCCACGCTAAGGCCCAGCCGTCGCCATAATTGTTCATAATCTTGTTCCAGCCGGTGACTGGTCTCCACGATCGCCTGTATAAAAGCCTCAGCACCTGAAGAACCGGAGGTAATCCCGATGGCCTTTTCTACAAGGCGTTCGGTAGGCAAGCCGTTGTCGTCCCAACCCATGGGATAAAAGACGTTTTTCCCGTTCATCCGCTGGAAGCGGGCATAAAAATCAGTCTGGCTGTAGGAATAACAGTGACCCAGGTGCAGATCGCCGGACACGGTAGGGGGAGGGGTATCGATGGCATAAACAAGATTTTTTGAAGGTTGAAAGCGGTAGATGCCTTCATCCTGCCAATACCGGGACCACTTCTGTTCTACTTCCCCAGCATCATAACGTTTCGGTAACTCATCCATCTTCAAGCCTCCGGAAAAACAAAAAGCCCGGAAGTTTTTTCCTTCCGGGCCTGGTATGTCTCTTTTTGGTTTTAGGTTTAAGTTATCTCTGGACCAGAGACATGCCATGCCCTCCGGACAGCAGCAACAGCGACGCTGACGGCAGCGCAGGTAATGGCGATAGCGATGGTGTTTAAGGCTTTAGCATTTCTCATAGTTCTTTTCCAGAGTTTCGTTTATTCTATGATAGTTCACTGATGATTGTCAAGATTTAGTCTCGTTAGTGCTGGCCCTGCTTGATTTTTATATGGTCAAGCCATTCCATTACACGGTCGCGGCCGTGTGTCATGGCCGGTTGGTGATGGCCGAAGCAGACCTTTTCAAAATCCAGTCCGGCGAGCACTTTCACCGAACTCAAGACTTGTCCGGTATCCAGGCTGACGGACCGGCGCACGGGGACGATGTGGTCTCCTTTCCGGGTCAGGGTATCCCCGGAGAAAAGCAGTTTATGTTTAGGAGCGAGCAGACAGATGCTGCCGGGAGTATGGCCGGGAGTGTGCACGACGACCATCCCCCCGAGCTGCGGCAGTTCTTCACCGCCTTCGAATTTTACTGCCACTTCATGGCCGGCGATGCCCCAGCGGGAGCGAAGCGGCGTCAGGGGCCGTAGTTCCAGTGCCCGCTGCACGGAGGGGGGATAGGGGAGGGGCTTATCGGTTTTCATAATGTCGGCGGTATGGCAGGCTACCCGGGCGCCGCTGGCTTTCTGTAATTCACGCATACTGCCGGTGTGGTCGAGGTGGCAGTGTGTCAGGATAATGAGGTCGAGTTCGGCCGGCTTCCGGCCCAGGCGGGAGATGAAATCGATGATCCGGGGGGCGGCAGCACGGTAGCCAGTGTCGATCAGGGTTAATTTTTCTTCAACGATAAGGAAAACGTTAACGGCGCGGTAGGTTATCTGGTATACCTCCGGGACGATGCGGACGATATTTACCTTGAAGATGCCTTCATCACGAAGAAGGGACATAACAAACCTCGGATGATTTCTACCCCGTTTCTCCCGGTCGGGCGAGTCCGAGACTCGCCCCTACTGAACAAAAACCGAAATTAGGCCTTCAAGTCCAGCCGCTGGAAAATATCGTCAATAAAACGCAGGTAGTAGCTGTAATCGAATAACTTTTCCAGTTCAGCAGCAGAAATAACGGCGGTGACGTCTTTATCCGACTTCAATAAAGCCAGAAAATCCTTACCTTCTGCCCAGGTTTGCATGGCATTACGCTGCACCAGTTTATAGGCATCCTGGCGGCTCAAG
The DNA here is from genome assembly GCA_964606525.1 of uncultured Dehalococcoidales bacterium. GTDB lineage: Bacteria > Chloroflexota > Dehalococcoidia > Dehalococcoidales > UBA2162 > JBBITI01. Next base: position 2,775 of record CAZSHH010000116.1, on the reverse strand, counting down.
CCCTTATCGATGATCGCCAGCATGACCCGCTGGGAATAGACCAGGCCGTGGGTGACATCGATATTCTGCTTCATCTTTTCCGTATAGACATTCAAGCCCTTCATGATATTGATGAAGATGGAGTAGGCGTAGTCCAGCACCAGGCAGCCGTCGGGCAGGATGATGCGTTCCGTAGAGGAATGAGAAATGTCACGTTCATGCCAGAGAGCGATGTTTTCCAGTGCCGTCAGGGCATAGCCGCGCATCAGCCGGGCAATGCCGCAGACGCGTTCGCATAATTCCGGGTTCCGTTTATGAGGCATGGCGGAGGAACCAGTCTGGCCAGCGGAAAAAGGCTCTTCGGCTTCCCGGGTTTCTGTTTTCTGCAGACCCCGGATCTCGGTGGCGAATTTTTCCAGGGAACCGGCGGCCACAGCCAGGGCGGTCATGAATTGCGCGTGCCGGTCGCGCTGCAGCACCTGGTTGGAGACGGGGGCGGGGGTTAAGCCAAGGCGCGCACAGGCTTTCACTTCCACGGCAGGGTCCAGCGTGGCATAGGTCCCGACCGCGCCAGAGATCTTGCCCACGGCAACCGCCGCTCTGGCTTCTTCCAGGCGTTGCCGGTCACGTTTAACCTCTTCGACCCAGATGGCCAGCTTCAAGCCGAAAGAGATCGGCTCAGCGTGGACGCCGTGGGTGCGGCCCATCATGGGGGTATATTTGTACCTGACTGCCTGTGCTGTAAGGACGGCGGTCAGGTCTCGCATGTCCTGGAGCAGGATGTCGGCGGCTTCGAGCATCTGGAGGCTGAGGGCGGTATCCATGACATCGGACGAGGTCATGCCGAAGTGGATAAAACGGGCCTCCTCGCCGACCGTTTCCCCCACGGCTTCCAGGAAGGCGGTGACGTCGTGATGGGTTACTTTCAGGATTTCGTTCATCCGCTTGAGGTCGATTTTCGCCTTACGGATCGCCTGCAGGGCCGAGGTGGGGACGACACCCAGTTCCGCCCAGGCTTCACAGGCAGCGATTTCTACCTTGAGCCATTTATCGAATTTATTCTCGTCGGACCAGACTTTCTTCATCTGAGGCCGGGAATAACGTTCAATCATATCGAATTTCTCCTTCGGCTGTGCTCAGAACCGGCTATTGTAAACCTGCCCGGAATTTATCGTGCGCCTGGCGGATATTATCATGTTTCAAACTGAGAATCTCGGCCGCCAGGTAAGCGGCGTTTTTGATCCCGGTAACACCGATAGCGACGGTCGCCACAGGGATGCCGGCCGGCATCTGGACAATGGCATAAAGAGCATCGACACCTTTCAGTTCAGTCCCCGGAAGGGGGACGCCGATTACGGGCAGGGTCGTCCAACTGGCCAGGACGCCGGGGAGATGTGCAGCGCCGCCGGCAGCAGCAATGATGACTTCCAATCCCCGTTCCCGCGCCGATTTTCCGTATTGGCGGGCTTTTTCCGGGGTGCGGTGGGCGGAGATCACAATAACTTCGTATTCAATACCCAATTCTTTTAAAACATCGAGCCCGGCTTGTACCGTTTCAGCATCAGATTTGGAACCCATGACAACCCCGACCAACGGCATATCTCTACCTCGCATTTGTCTTTGATCCGGCAGTGGAAACACGACTATTTTAGCAGGAAATCAACCATTGTAATAGCACCTGCAGGAGACGGGGTGTCAAAAAAGGTATGGTTCCCTGCAATTCGGGTTACTTACGCTCATACTGTGCTTGTCGAACGTATGAGCGGGGACAGATTGCTTCGACGGTGTGTCGACCGGCTTCCGATTACGTCGGAATGCACTCGCAATGACATTGAAGCCGGGAAAGTATTCAATTACCTAAACAGAGCGATGTCTTTACGGTAATGGCAACCCTCGAAATGGATACGGGAGACATTAGCATAGACTTTATCACGGGCTTCTTGCAGCGTCTTGTCGCGGGCGACCACCGTCAGCACCCGGCCGCCGCTGGTCAAGATCTGCTTGCCGTCGGAGCTGAGTTTAGTGGCCGCATGAAAGACCAGGATATCCTGATCCAGTCCATCCAGTCCGGTAATGGGATAACCGGTCTGGTATTTACCGGGATAACCGCCAGAGGCGATTGCCACACCGACACAGGCATCCTGGCTCCATTGAGGTTTCACGGTATTAAGATTCCCGTTTACAACACCCAGGATAACATCCATTAGATCTGATTCCATCCTGGGCAGGATAACCTGGCATTCCGGGTCGCCGAAGCGGGCATTGAACTCGATAACACTGGGTTCGTCATGATCTATCATCAGGCCGCCGTAGATAACGCCCTGGTACCGCCGCCCCTCCTTAGCCATGGCCCGTACCACCGGCTCCATAACCACGGCATTGACCTTTTTCATCAGCTCCGGAGTGAGAAAAACCGGTGGGCCATAGCTGCCCATGCCGCCGGTATTGGGGCCCTGGTCGCCGTCGTTGACTCGCTTGTAGTCGCAGGCTGGCACCACCGGGATATAAGCCTTGCCGTCAGTGATGATAAAAGCACTCATCTCACGGCCGGTAAGAACATCTTCGATCACTACCTTATCCCCGGAAGCACCAAACACTTTCGATTCCATCATGGAGGAGAGGATTTCGATGGCCTTAACGGTATTCTCGGCAAAGACAGCCCCTTTACCGGCAGCCAGTCCGTCGGCTTTGATCCAGAGCGCCGTCCCTTTCCCGGTGGCGTATTCTTTAGCCTGGGCGAAATTACTGAAACTGACGCTTTTAGCGCAGGGAATGCCGTAACTCTGCATCAGGTCT
>CAZSHH010000115.1:0-8330 GCA_964606525.1 uncultured Dehalococcoidales bacterium | reverse complement strand
ATGACACACAGGTCACATGCCGTGCGATATTGAGTAACATCCTGGATCTTGAAAGCAATGGTACCTTCCCAGCCAAAAACGGTACCGTCGATCACTCCTCTTTCCAGCGAAGAATATATCTCCGGGACATCCATGCTAACGGGAACGGCGCCTAATGCTTCCAGTGTCTGCGATACCACTCTCCCTTCGCAATTGATACGCAAACCTTTCAAGTCGGCCATGGTCGTAACCTGTTTCCGCAACTGTAATTGAAGCGGTGTCGTCGCTGAAATCCAGAGGACTTTTACATCTTTGAATTCAGTGTCGATGCAGTATTTTTCTGTGAGTTCGCTGAGTACCATACTGGCGACTTTAGCGGAAGGGAAAAGCATGGGCAGCTTGTTGATTTCGAAAAGGGGGAATTTCCCCGGAGTATACTCTGTCATCGGGGCAGCGATGTCGCAAATGCTGTTAACGACCATATCGTAGCTATCACCGGCGGCGCCCAGTGTGCCGTTTGGATAGTTCTCAAACACAACACGACCGTTAGTCTTGGCCGTTATTTCTTCCTGCCACGGAACTACCATACCTTTAAAGGTAAAAGCCTGCTCCGTCCTGAAATCAGAATAAACCAGTTTGATAGCTTCGCCTGAGGTTGGGGTGGAATCAGATTTAGCGCAGCCGCTAAGGATCAAGGGTACTAGTAGAATTCCTGACAATAGAGTTAACAATAGCTTCTTCAACAACCAATCCTCCCGCAAATAATAGTATTCTTTCCACTGATTTGAATATTTAGTTATTTATCGAAGTAATGTACAAAAATAATTTGACATCACCCCAGTTACTAAAGAACTCTTCCTATCTCCATCACTTGTCCTGGCTGATTACCTGCTGATTGATCCTCAACCTTTTCACGGGAAGTAAGAAAGACCTTTGACCGAACTAATCGACTACCATTGGCCGTTAATCTTGCAACGATGGTACCATACATATGTTATGATGTCAATACATTTTTCTGTAAAAAATATAGAGAATTGATAAAATTTTATAAAAATTTTATATGAATGTTATATATTTTATCAAAATTATGATTGACATTGCGATACCCATACTTTAAACTAACATACGTATTGTAAGTAAATAATTGTTGAAAAGCTCTAGTGGGTATATCCCGGTGGAAATTATGTTACAACTGAAACAGACAACTCTTCCCGTAACCAGGTAAAAGAGTAGTATGACCTTAACAAGGATTCATCCATACACAAGAATATGCTAATGATGTTAGAATACTATTTCATGTAGTTGATACTATTAGTGCGAATAGTAAACCAGGTATTAGTTATGACGATGAGGTTGGAAAGTGAAAAATCCGGAAATTGATGACCTGGATAAAAAAATAATCGAGTTACTGGATAATGACGTTCGGATAAGTTATGAAGAACTTGCCCGAACGCTGAATGTCAGTGCTCTGACAGTCAGGCGTAGATTGGATAAGCTGATTGAAAGTGGAACTATTCGGCTTGGAGTATTAGTCGATAATTCGAAAATAGGGGATACGATAACTGTCCTATTCGCTTTTGATGTAGCCCACGGCTCCTTAAACGCGGTGCTTGAAGATCTCTCCAACCTACCTGAATTCAGGTGGATTTCATCCACAACCGGGCGTTATGATATCGTTGCCTTAGCGCGTTTTCGATCCAATGATGAACTTTCCCGGTTTATTCATGAAGTCCTGGCAAGAATGAAAGGGGTAATTAATTCGGAAAGTTTCCTGTGCCTACACCGGGAAAAAGACAGTTATTCGCCTTTGCCGTTATAACTGAACGGATCACCGAATCATAGTATACCGGCACTATCACCAACGTTGACCAGGTATTGTCATTTGACAGGGGCTGAGTTTTGGAAGTATATCCTGTCGACCTCAACCTTATCTGTATCAAAAAGTTGTCAAAAAGTGTTAAATTCTTTTCCAACAAGTGAAAAAAAGGTGTCAATTTGGTGAGCCGCCGAGGAATCGAACCTCGAACCTAATGATTAAGAGTCATTTGCTCTGCCAATTGAGCTAGCGGCCCGATATTGGAAGTTTAACAAAATTCGAGGCTGAGTGCAACTTGAAACATTATACTGGTACCTATACGGAGCCTGATTTGTGTAATACCCGGTAGTCCGGTTCAAGGATACTCATCATTACTTCTGATGCCCAATTATCTTCCACCAGGGCGCTGTCTCGTTCGACGCCCTCGATGGCGAAGCCGCATTTTTTATAACAGGCGATGGCCCGTTGATTATATTCCAGCACCCGGAGTTCAACCCGGTGTAAGCCCAGACTATCGAAAGCATGGCTGAGAACCAGATTAGTCGCCGTAGTCCCCAACCCTTTCCACAGACTGTAAATATCGAATATCCCAATAGCATACCGGGCTTTCCGGTCACTCTCGAACAGGATGAGCCTGGCTCCACCAATACACTTGCTATTAAATTCCATCACCCACCGCATAGCCTTATATGGCAGGGCAGGCTGTTGGAAATATTGTTTAGCTTCTTTCCTGGTATAAGGCTTCAAATTACGGGTATCTCCGCCGAACATGTGGATAATTTCCGCATTTCGGCCGGCCTGAAAGCGGTCGTCGATGTCCTCTGATTTGAAAGCTCGCAATATGATATCTTTGTTTTTTAATGTCGGTACAGTTGACATAACTGCTTCTCCGAAAATGGTAAATATTGGTTTGCATTATACCATTTCGAGGAAAAAGAGAGTTGTATCCCGATAGTATGAAGGCCAATCGTGGCGCTTAACGCCAGTGTCTCTTGACAGGATTTATATTCATTAGTTACCCAATTTCCGTTTAAATTCAGCTGATACCAGGCTGGCGATATTAGCCCAGGAGAAAGCGGCCATAGATTTGCTTATCATCTCCGATTGTTCCCGGGTACGTTCCGGCCATGCCAGGACTTCGGATATCCTTTCCGTCAGCCCTTCCAGGGAATGGTTAGGCACGATATATCCGGTGGCACCATGCTGAATGATGTTTTTTAGATTCCCGACGTCTGTTGCTACTACGGGTGTGCCGCAGGCGAGTGCTTCCAGGGCTACCAGCCCGAAACTTTCATATAGCGAGGATACCACGCAGACATCGGCAGCATTATAAAAAGCCGGCATGAGTTCATGTTTGACCGTGCCGATGAAAGTAACGGCTCCGGTGATGCCGAGTTTTTGCGAAAGATGATTGAGTTGTTCCAGTTCGAGTTTATCAGTGTTGTCTCCGCCGACGATCACCAGCCGGGTCCCGTTTTTCTGTTGAATTTTAGCGAAGGCTTTCATCAAACGGTCGATCCCTTTCAGGGGCGTGATGCGTCCCACAAAAAGGACCACTTTTTCATTACTTAGTCCGGCTTTTTTCCGGGCAAGGCCGCGGTCGACCGGGTGAAACGTATTGACATTAACACCGCATGAGATCACTGTAACATTGTCTTCGGGGACGTTATATATCTTTACCAGGTTGTATTTTTCCCGCTCTGTAGCAACAATCACCCCCTGGCAGGCACGTGCCAGGTCGGTTTCCGTCTGGATGCGGAGGTGAGGTTCTTCATCGCCGATACCGAGGGAATTTTTTACAGCCCCCAGGGTATGGAACATGATCAAGTTTGGCACGTTCCAGAGCTTGTGAAGATCCTGCCCTACAATACCGGATAACCAGTAGTGACTGAAGACTATATCATATTCAAGGTGATTAGCCTGGCGGTATTCTTCTAAACTTTCAGTAAAATCGGGCAGGTAAGAATACAAGACCAGCTTATGTATTTGCTCATCCCCACCTACTTTCAGGTGGACCAGGCGCACATTGCAGCCAAGGCTTTCCGTTAATGGGTCACGGGAGTCGTGGACCCGGGTAAAAATATCTACCTTATGGCCCATTTCCCCAAGTTCAACTGCCAATTCCCGGACATATACACTCATGCCGCCGGTGTCCCTGGTTCCTAGTTGTCCTACCGGGCAGCTGTGGACACTGAGCATGGCTATACGCACGGAGTTATCTCCATTTTGGCAGGGTTATACAATTCCGACTTTACAACGGGAGAGGGGTATTTTATGACCGCCCAAACGCTCTTTATATATCTCGTTCCCTTTAAGAAACTCAAACCTTCTTTTCCCTTGCCGGATGCTTTCCTGAATCGTCAATACTTTCGACATCAGCCCAACGCTAACCGCATCATATTTGGGGTCGAAGCCGCTGTTATACAGGTACAGGATATTATTGTAATCAAAACACATCACCATCGCCGCGGGATGGGTATCGATAGTAATTTTACCGAAACGCAGGATTCCTGCGGCAGCTGCAGCGCGGCTAAGCGTATGAAAGAACACTGCCATCTCATCCGTCATAAAGTGGGCTTTTTCATCACGGGCGAGGGAAAACAGGTGCATGAATTCAGCAACCAGATTGTCCAGATCGGCGTCGCCCGGCAGCAACTGGTATTCGACTTTTCCGGCTTCATACAACCGCCGCAGTTTACGCCGGACTTCATGCCGCTGTTTAGAGTTGAGTGAGTCTAAATAATCTTCAAAACTGGCCGGCAGTTCCATTTCGGAAGTAACGTCTTCCTGTTGTACCGATGTTACGAAACCTTTATTGCGGGCAAGGTCAACAAATCTGGTGATAACAAAGGAATCAGGACGAAGCAAGCCTAATTCCAGCGTACTTATTTGCTCTTTCTTTAGTTCTTCGACTAAAGTATCGAAAAATACTTCTTCACGGCTAGCGGCAACAATAAAGTCCAGGTAGTCGCATACATTATCCCCGCCGACCAGGCAAGCCGAATGGTTCTTGATCCGCAGCGGTGCAACCCCAATCACCTGCCCATTATCACGTACAGACATCAAGTGAAGTTCATTATCTTCGTGAAAGTGCTGCCACCATGTCTCCATCCAGACCGGCAGGATGAAAATGGAATTCCACTGCAAGGTCTTATCTGAATCATGAAGTGCGGCCAGGCTATCGAAGCTTTCGTGGATTACGGTATACATCGGTTAAAACCAGTGTAACATTTGAGATATAGGGCGTCAATCGAAACCAAAGTCAGTATCAAGTCAAACCTGGAAATATCGCCGGTATAAGGTTGACAGGAATTAACCCGAAGTCTAGACTAACATTTTAATGTCAGGTAATTTGGAGGAGAATATTTTGAGACCGGAACCCGCCAGTCATGCGACGACCGCGTCAATGCGTAAAGCCGGCCTCCTGGTAGCAGTCCTGAGTTCTTTTTTTACCCCGTTTATGGGTTCGGCGGTAAACATTGCCTTGCCTTCGATCGCCAGTGAGTTTCACCTCAGTGCCGTTGCTTTGAGTTGGGTAGCAACTTCTTTCCTGTTGGCTGCTGCAGTTTTTATCGTCCCTTTCGGACGCCTGGCTGATATTCACGGCCGTAGAAAGCTGTTTATTTTGGGGTTATTCATCTTTACCTTATCCTGCCTGGCGATCGGCTTGGCTCAATCAGGAACCTGGCTGATAATTTCGAGAGTATTCCAGGGTTTTGGCAGCGCTATTCTGTCAGGAACTGCCATGGCGATACTTACCTCGGTATATCCGGCCAACGAACGGGGCAAGGCGTTGGGATTCCAGGTTGCTTCTGTTTACCTGGGCCTTTCCCTGGGCCCGTCTTTAGGTGGATTGTTAACCCATTATTTCGGTTGGCGCAGCATCTTCTGGGTTGGTTTACCACTCGGTATGATTACCATCATAGTTACCTTCTGGAAATTGAGGGGCGAATGGTCCGAAGCTAAAGGTGAGAAATTTGATGTCACTGGCTCTATTATCTATGGTGTTGCCCTGATTGCCCTTATGTTGGGTTTATCGAAGTTACCGGCGATGACCGGCGTATGGTTGCTATTAGCAGGCATATTGGGCATTTCCTTCTTCCTGTTTTGGGAATTGAAGATGCCTAGCCCGGTTTTAAATGTCCAGCTTTTCCGAAATAATGCCGTGCTGGCTTTTGCGAACCTGGCAGCCTTGATCAATTATAGTGCGACCAGTGCCGTATCCTTTTTATTAAGCCTGTATTTACAGTACCTGAAAGGTTTTAGTGCCCAGGTGGCGGGCCTGGTATTAATCATACAACCGGTGATGATGACCCTGGTATCATTGTTTGCCGGCCGCTTGTCGGACAAAACGGAACCCCGGCTTTTAGCCTCAATAGGTATGGCTATCAACACCGCCGGCCTCATCCTGCTGATTTTTATCAACGCCAATACGAACCTGGTATTTATCATCTTTATCCTGTTGATACAGGGCATCGGTTTCGGACTTTTCTCTTCTCCGAATTCGAATGCTGTCATGAGTGCAGTGGAACGGCGTTATTACGGAGTAGCTTCGGGGATGCTGGGGACCATGCGGCTGATCGGCCAGATGCTCAGTTTGGGTATTGCATCCCTTTTATTTTCCCTGTACATGGGACAGGTTCAGATAACACCTGAGTTCTACCCCCTTTTCTTGAAGAGTGCCCATACCGGCTTCATCATCTTTGCCGTGATGTGTTTTCTCGGTGTATTTGCTTCTCTTGCCCGGCGTACACCAGTCAATAACCGATGAGCATGCGGGGAATACCCGTATTTCATATGGTCCGCTGCTTTTGTGTGTTGTACAAAATACCTCAAGATGACATAATATTAGTTACGGGTCGGAAAAAGGAGGTGTGTTAATGGCATTTTCTGAAGCTATTCTTAAGGAAGCCTGGGAAAAAGCCGGGGGACAGTGTGAATGCAGCCGGCGAACCCACCGGCATTTTTATGCACCATGCGGCAGGTTGCTCAAGTGGGCAAAACGTGGAGAAAATGCCGATGGTGGTTGGGAAGCCCGGGAAATTGACAACTTTGCCGGTGATGACGCATCAAATTGTTTGATACTATGCATGGAATGTTTCCAGGCGATTCGCTAGCCCGGTTCTTAATCCGGACCATTCAACGAACATTTTGTTAATAGTCTCCGGCTAACCTGGTTGTGATATTTGTCATGTTTTCTTCACAGGATTAACTGTAATATCGAGTTAACCTATACCTTTGCAGGAGGATTTTCATGCCAGTGAGATGTCCGGGCCAGGATATGAGAAATCTAACTGTTTCAGGACATAAATGCCCGGGCTGTGGTGCGGAGGTTGAACTATTCTCCGATGAAAGTAGTATAAAGTGCCGCAAATGTGGTACCCGGGTTTATCGTGAACAAGCCCCGTCTTGTGTTAATTGGTGTGCTCAAGCCCGGGAGTGCCTGGGTGAAAAAAGGTGGCAATCTCTACATGATGATGAGTAGGGCCGGAAAATTTGTAGTTATTGTCCGTTAGTAAAAATAACGGCAGCAATTAACTGAAAAAATATTAGTGGGTAAATATTGGTTATAATGTGCTTGAATACTACTTTTAGTAAATCAATAATTTTCAGGAGGTAATGATGTCTTATACGGCAAACGACTACAGTCAGTTGATCGGTATGAAGGGATTCAGTGAAACCTTACTTAAAAACCATTTTACCCTGTACCAGGGATATGTCACTAATACTAATAAACTGGTAGATACTCTCAGCTCGATGCTGAAAGACGGGAAGACAGCTGCCCCCGAATATGCTGAATTGAAAAGAAGATTCGGTTTCGAATTCAACGGCATGCGGCTTCACGAGTATTATTTTAGTAATCTTGGGGGTAACGGCGTACTGAACAAAGATGGCGCCCTTGCAAAAAAATTAGCCGCCGAATTTGGCAGTTATGAAGCATGGGAAAAAGATTTTAAGGGGACCGGTACGATGCGCGGCATCGGCTGGGTAGTCTTGTACCAGGATGCGGCAACCGGAAAACTTTTGAATGTCTGGGTAAATGAACATGAAACCGGCCATTTAGCGGGTTGTAATCCATTGCTTATCATGGATGTCTTCGAACATGCTTTCATGATCGATTATGGGCTGAAGCGGGCTGACTATATCGATTCTTTCTTTGCCAACATCAGGTGGCCTGAGGTCGAAAGCCGCTTAAAGTAACCCCCCTTATTATAAGGTACTCGAATATTGGCCGTGTCTGTCCGGGAGAAGAGCAGATATCTTTTCCCGGTAGTGCGGTCTTGAATATGTATAAACACCTGTCCTGTAGTCGCTTGACTGATACTTATTCGATTATGTACTAGTTTATGGTAATATATTGGCAATCAAATATCCTGTTGATTTCAATTCCGGGGAGGGTATCAATTGGACAATGAATTAACCGTCAGCCGCCAGGTTGCTCAGAAAATCCTCGCAAATGTAGAAAAAGTAATCATTGGAAAGCCAAAGACCATTGAGATGGCTGTGATCGGGATGATGAGTAAAGGGCACCTAT